>JAUIJB010000061.1 GCA_030430455.1 Verrucomicrobiia bacterium
CCACGGACCCTGCGCCAGCCCATTAAAGACTGGCCAAAGACCAAGAAGCCGAGCTCGAAGCCCCTGCTAAAGCACATCGAAATCACCAATCCTTAAAGGCATTGGACTTCAGTCGGCCATGAGGTGTTGGGGCGGAGCGAGAGGGCGACCCGAGCAGGCTCAAGCCTGCGGTCCGATGAAGAGGGGCGCATCGGAGCGCCGACTTCAGTCGGCCATGAGGTGTGGCGGCGGAGCGAGAGGGCGACTCGAGCAGGCTCAAGCCTGCGGTCCGATGAAGAGGAGTGCATCGGAGCGCCGACTTCAGTCGGCCATGAGGTGTTGGGGCGGAGCGAGAGGGCGACTCGAGCAGGCTCAAGCCTGCGGTCCGATGAAGAGGAGTGCATCGGAGCGCCGACCTCCGTCGGCCATGAGGTGTGGCGGCGGAGCGAAAGGGCGACCCGAGCAGGCTCAAGCCTGCGGTCCGATGGAGGCGCCTGTGGTGCGGGTGAGACGTGAAATCCTGCTGGCTACTTTGCTACCCGCTACCCGCTACTTGCACGCTCTGGTGGAGCCAGGGGAAGGCCCGGGAAAAATGCCAGGACCCATCACGCCGGCCGGATCTCGGCGCGGATGGCGCGGTCGGCGGCGAGGAACTCGGCGGCGAGGTCGCGGATCTGCTTCGGCGTCACCGGCTCGAGCCGGGCCAGCGCCTCGGCCGGGGTGACCAGCTGGTCGTGCTGGAGCAGGCACTCGCCGATCCACGAGGCGTGCGAGCCGGTGCTCTCCATCGATGCCCGCAGCTGGCTTCCGGCGAGCCGCCGGGCGCGCTCGACCTCGGCCGGCCGCGGACCCCGGCTGGCGAGGTCGTCGATTTCCCCGCGGATGCACTCGAGCGCCTCGTCGAGGCTCTCCGGGTCGAGCCCGGAGTGGATCTCGAAGGACCCGCGGTCCTCGAACAACCCGATGTCGGAGCAGACGTGGTAGCACAGCCCGCGCTGCTCGCGCAGGGTCTGGAACAAGCGCGAGCTCCAGCCCTCGGCGAGGATCATCGACAGCATGCGCAGTGCGTGGCGGCGTGGGTCGCGGCGGCCGAAGACCGGAAAGCCGAGCGCCAGCTGGACCTGGTGCGTGTCGCGGGTCGTGACCAGGGGAGGGCGGGGCCCCTCCGGTTCGACGGCGGTGGCGGCGGTGGGCGGAGCGGACGCCGTCCCGCGCGCCTCCGGCAGCCGGTCGGCCAGGGCCGCAAGCACCTCCTCGACGGTGAAGGGTCCGGCTACGGCGATCACCGTGTCGCGCTGGAAGTGGTGCCGCTCGCGGAAGCCGACCAGGTCGTCGCGACCGATCGAACGGATGCTCTCGAGCGTCCCGGCAACCGGGGCCCCGAGCGGGTCGGGCGACCACATCGCCTGCGACAGCAGGTCGCTGATGTGGTCCGAGGGGGTCTCCTCGTAGAGCACGATCTCCTCCGAAATCACGTCGCGCTCGACGTCGACCTCGTGCTCCGGGAAGACCGGGTCCCAGACCAGCTCGGCGAGCACGTCGGCCAGCAGCGGCAGGGTGGCGGCATCGCCGCGCGCCTCGTAGGTCGTCTGGTCCTCGCCGGTGCCGGCATTGAGCGAGGCGCCGGCGTCCTCGGTCTCGACGCTGACCTCCAGCGCGGTGCGCCGCCGGGTGCCCTTGAAGACCATGTGCTCGACGAAGTGGGCGAGGCCGCCGAGGCCCGCGGGGTCGTCGCGGCTGCCGGCGCCGAGGTGGATGGAAAGCGCGGCGCACTCGCTCGCGGGCAGGCGGGCCAGGGCGAGCCGGAAGCCCGCGGCGGTCTCGATCACCTGGTAGTCCGACTTCATTCGCGGAGCAGCGCCTCGGCCAGGGCGAGGTCGGGCGGGTGGGTGATCTTCAGGTTCGGACCGGGCGAGGGCACCAGCCGGGTGGCGACCCCGATCGCCTCGAGCGCCGAGACCTCGTCGGTGACCACCAGCCCCCCGTCCAGGACCTTTTGGTACGCCTTGCGTAGGAGTTCGGTCCGGAACACCTGGGGCGTCTCCATGAACCACAGCCGGGAGCGGTCGACGCTGGAGCGCGCGAAGCCCCCGGCGTCGGCCTTCTTGAGGGTCTCGGTGACCGGCCGGGCGAGGGCCGCCGCGCCGGACTCGCGGGCGATCGCGATGCACTCGTCGACGGCCGCCGGGTCGACCAGCGGGCGGGCGGCGTCGTGGACGGCGACCACCGGGCTGGCCTCGTCGACCGCGGCCAGCCCGGCGGCGACCGAGAACTGGCGCTCCGCGCCGGGGTCGACCCGCAGGACCGGCTTGTCGAAGGGCGGCTGGAGCAGGGCGTCGAAGCGCTCCGCCGGGCAGGCCACGATCACCCGCCCGACCTGCTCGCAGGCGATCATGGCATCGACCGAGCGCCGCAGCACCGGCACCCCGCGGAGGAGGGCGGCGAGCTTGTCGAAGCCCATCCGCCGGCTGCTGCCCCCGGCCACGATGATCGCGGCGCAGGGCATCAGGCGAGGCGCTTGGCGACTTCGGCGGAGAGTGTCTTGCCGTCGGCCCGGCCGCCGCTGCGCTCCTGCAGGAGCTTCATCACCCTGCCCATGTCGGCGCGGCTGCTGGCGCCGGTCTCGGCGACGGCCTCGTCGACCAGCGCGGAGATCTCCTCCGGGCTGAGCGGCGCCGGCAGGTAGCCCTCGAGGATCTTGATCTCGGCGGCCTCCTTGGCGGCGAGCTCGTCGCGGCCGGCCTTCTGGAACTGCTCGAACGAGTCCTGGCGCTGCTTGATCTGCTTGCGGACGACGTTGAGCGCCTCGTTGGGCTCCAGCTCGGTGCCCATCCCGCCCTTCTCGATCGCGGCGTTGGTCAGCGCCGTCTTGAGGGCGCGCAGCACGGTGAGGCGCTCGCTGTCCTTGGCCTTCATGGCGGCCTTGAGGTCCTCGGGAAGTTGGGCGGCAAGTGAGCTCATGGCCATTCCCTACCGCCGCCGCGGGGCGGGGGAAAGGGGAATCATCGGCCGTGGCCCGGGGAGGAATCGCCCCGCATCCGCCGAATCGGGGTGGAGTGCCGCGACCGGCTGGGCTATGGGCGGGGCATGGCGAATCGAACGACCGGTGCCCGCATCTACCTGAGCCTGATCGGGGCCCTGCTGCTGCTGGCCGGCGGGGTGTTCACCTGGCTCATGGCGCGCAGCTTCGCGCGGGCCCGCGAGATCGCCTCGTGGCCGACCACCGAGGCGCTGGTGCTGGTCTCGTCGGTCGAGCAGCGCCGGATCGACCCAGCCCGGCCGACCGAGTACCGCTTCGCGGTGCGCTATGCCTACGGCTGGGACGGCGGCGAGTTCGAAAGCGAGCGCTTCTCGCTGCGCGGCGCGTCGTGGACCTCGAAGAAGGAGCGCGTCGAGGCGCTGGCGGGGCAGTTCCCGGTCGGCTCGGTCCACGAGGTCGCCGTCGACCCGGACAACCCGCGGGTCGCCCTGCTCGACACCGAGTCGAAGGCACCGGGATACTCGATCTGGTTCCCCGCCCTGATCGCCGCGGGCGGTCTCGGGGTCATCGTCGGGGCGTGGCGGCGGTGAGGCGGGGGTGAGGCGGGGGAGCCGCGTCCCGGCGATGCGCTGCGGCTGGCCTCCAGCCTGCGATGAATGATTCGGACCCCATTCCCGGGGTTCCACCCCGGGCTAAACTCCATCAAGGCTTCCAGCCTTGGGCACGTCCGAGACTTGGAGCCTGCAGGAGATTCGCCCCGCAATGCCAGGTGTCGCGCGCCTCCAGCCTTGAAGAGTCTGCAGGCCGGAGGTCTGCCGGAGCGCCGGCGGGTCAGGTCGATGCCGCCTTGACCAGCAAACCCCGCTCGCGGGCGATCGACAGCATCCGCATGAACAACAGGCCGGCGAGGACCATGTAGAGCACGTTGAGGCCGGCGGCGGCGGCGAGGTGCCCCCAGGCGACGTCCTCGCCGCGCAAGGCGCCGCGCATGCCCTCGAAGACGTGGGCGGCCGGGATCGCCTCGGCGACCGGCTGGAGCCAGCCGGGCAGCTTGTCGACCGGGTAGAACACGCAGGCGAAGGGCTGGATCATGAAGGGCACGGCCCAGGCGAGCGACTCCGCGGCGTGGCCCCAGCGCAGGATCATCGACACCGAGACGATCCCCAGCGACCAGCCGAACATCAGCAGGTTGGCGTAGAACAGGAACAGCCGCCACTCGAACTGGAACAGGTCGAAGGCGTAGCCGACCCGCGCGATCACGGCGAGCACCACGCCGGTGATGACGACCCGCAGCAGGCCGACGCTGAAGCTCGCGGCGAGGTACTCCGTCATGCGGATCGGCGCGGCGAAGATGTTGAGCAGGTTGCGGGTCCAGACGTCCTCGAGGAACGAGATGGCGACGCCCTGTTGCGAGCGGAACAGGGCGTCCCACAGGATGATGGCGCCGACCAGGAAGGAGATGAAGCCGCTGATCTTCTCGCCGCCCTCCTCCTGCAGGAAGACGGTGACGAAGCCCCACACCATCAGCTGGACGATCGGCCAGAAGAACAGCTCGAAGCCGCGCACCGGGTTGCGGGTGAACAGCAGGACCTGGCGGGTGACCAGCGCGCGGATGACGGGAATGCGGAACATCGCGCGACGATCAAAGTCGGGATGACACGGGCGGCAATCTCCATTTTCCGGCGTCGGGCGACCCGCCACGCCCATCCAAGCACCGATTTCCGTGGCATTCCGGCGATTTGTCTCCTATGATGGCAAATGGACGAACGAGCCGAACCACGAGCCAAAACGACCATGAACGAAGCGACCATGAACGAAGCGACCACTGAGGAAACCCGGATCGGACTCGCGGCGAAGATCGCCCGGGTCGACCAGCGCCTCGAGGAGCTCGAGCAGGAGATCGAGGAGATCGGTGAGCCGGCGGCGAGCTCGCTGCGCGAGCGCCTGCAGGCGCTCGAAGTCGAGCGGCGCGCCCTCAAGCGCAACTACGAGGAGGCCTGCCGTCCCGGCGGCAAGCGGCGGATGCGGAAGGTCGACGCCCTGTTGGGACACATCGAGCGCGAGGAGGCATCGGTCGGACACGAGGCGGACTTCCTCAACCAGTCGGCACCCTCGAGCGTCACCCTGGCGGTGCAGTCCGGCGTGAAGATGGTGAGCGCGGGGAGCGAGCGGCTGAAGCGGATCCTCGGCGGCCACCATCCCTTCGGCGAATCGGTCTTCGTCAACCACACCCACGACAACCTGCGCGACCACTACGGGCTGGAGGACCGCCCCGGGGAGTCGTCGAAGAAGGCCTGAACGTCGTGGCCGGGACGGTTCCCACGCCCGCCCCGTCGCTGCAGGCTTGCCCTCGACGCCGGTTCGGGGCATGAGGGGCGACCGATGAGCGACGTCGTCATTCTCTTCTCCGGACAGGGCGCCCAGAAAGTGGGCATGGGCAAGGACTTCCACGAGGCATCCGAGACCGCGCGGTCGATGGTCGCCCGGGCCGACGAGGCTCTCGGATTCGCGCTGAGCGAGGTGATGTTCGAGGGACCCGAGGAGGAACTCACCCGCACCTCGCGCTGCCAGCCGGCCCTGTTCCTCCACGGCCTCATGGCGCTGGCCCTGCTCCGCGAGCGCGTGCCGTCGCTGAACCCGGTGGCCGCCGCCGGCCTTTCGCTCGGCGAGTTCACCGCCCACGCCGCCGCGGGGACCTTCTCGGTCGAGGACGGCCTGCGCCTGGTGATGCGGCGCGGCGCCTTCATGGAGGAAGCCTGCGAGGCGACCGAGGGGGCGATGGCCGCGATGATCAGCAAGGACGAGGAAGCGGTCGCGGCCCTGGCCGAGGAGTGCGGCGTCGACGTCGCCAACTACAACGCCCCCGGTCAGATCGTCATCTCGGGCCCGGCCGCCGGCATCGACCAGGCCGTCGAGGCCGCCAAGGGGAAGGGGATCCGCCGGGCGATCAAGCTGAACGTCGCCGGGGCCTACCACAGCCGGCTGATGCAGTCGGCGCAGGACCAGCTGGCGGCCGAGCTGGCCCGGCAGTCGATGGCGACCCCGACGATCCCGGTGGTGTGCAATTTCGCGGCCCGCGAGGTCTCCGGCGAGGCGGAGATCCGCGAGACCCTCGAGAAGCAGGTGACCGGGTCGGTGCGCTGGACCCAGTCGGTCCAGCGGCTGCGGGAAATGGGCCACTCCACCTTCGTCGAGCTGGGCCCGGGCAAGGTCCTGGCGGGCCTGCTGGCCAAGATCGACAAGGACGCCGTGGTCCATTCCGTGGAGGACCTGGAGTCGCTGGAGGCCGCCGTCGGGGCCCTCGGCTGATGCCCGGATTTTCTCGAAAATGGTGTTGCGCCCCCCCGGGCGGTCTCCTAGCGTCCCGCCCACGCCAGCACGGCACCGTATGGAGCGGTAGTTCAGTTG
This sequence comes from Verrucomicrobiia bacterium, assembly GCA_030430455.1. Taxonomy (GTDB): domain Bacteria; phylum Verrucomicrobiota; class Verrucomicrobiia; order Verrucomicrobiales; family Akkermansiaceae; genus Haloferula. The sequence continues at coordinate 6,368 of JAUIJB010000061.1, forward strand.
GTTAGAACGCCGGCCTGTCACGCCGGAGGTCGCGGGTTCGAGTCCCGTCCGCTCCGCCACTTTTTCCAACAACGCCACCCCGATCGGGTGGCGTTTTTTGTGGGAAAGGGCGGGCATTGTCCTGGAGTGGACGGGACGAGAACCCTCGCCGACGCCGCACATCGTGCGGCACGAGGCGATTCGGGTTCGAACGCGGCCGCCGAACGAAGAGAGGCGAATCATTCACTGCACGCGGCAGCGTGCCTGACTGGCATGGTGCCGGTCTTCCGGCACAATCCCGTCCGCTCCGCCACTTTTTTCAATGACGCCACCCCGACCGGGTGGCGTTTTTTGTGGGCGTGAGGGCATGGCCCTGGAGCGGACGGGACGAGAACCCGTCGCCGACGGCCACGATGGTCGCTGGATGGGGGGGCTCCTGTCGGTCCGCGGCCGCACGTGGTGGCTCGCAGCCATTGCCATCAGTTCATGCAGCAGCGCTTGTACTTCCTCCCGCTGCCGCAGGGGCAGGGGTCGTTGCGGCCGACCTTGGGGGACTCGCGCTGGTAGGCGGCGGGACCGGCGGCTTCTCCAAGGTCGGCACCCTGCAGCCGGGCCTGGTGGAGCATCCCGGCGGCCCGCACGATGTGGTCGACCTGGATGAGGTCCCGCTCCTTGGTGTCCTCGGTCGGATCGGCCAGGTGGAGCGCGGCGGCCATCAGCGCCTGGTGGTGGGGCGAGGCCTCCGCGACGCCGCTCTCCCAGACCATGACGCTGCAGATCAACCCGCGCGACCAGGCCTTCTCGTCCTCGGTGGGATCCCGCGGCCGGGTGCGCGGCGCGAAGGGTGGGGAGTAGCTTCCGTCGTCCAGTCGGCGGATGACCCCGTTGTACCAATTCATCACCGCGCCGTGAAAGAGCTGCGTTTCCTCCATGCCGTCCCAAACCGGATCGGTGGATAGGCACTCGGGATCCCAGATCGCCGGGAGCCAGCGCGACGGTGGAACCAGCGTCGGCGCCAGGACCGTCCCCAGCACGAGGCCGTCGAATTCCGCCAGGCTCCTGATGCTATGGGGCCCGCCGTACAGGTTGAGGAAATACTGGATGATCCCGGCATCGTCCCCCTCGACCGGATACGGGCCGATGTGCTCCAAATACGACGCCTTGGCGAGTTCGGCCTCGGGCGTCGCCGGGCCGGTCCGCTGGTCGCGCAGCCCGAGCTCGATCTCGACGTCCTCCAGGTCGCCCATCATCGTGGTGTCGACCAGGTTGGCGTCGAAGGCGCGGCGGATCTCCGGGAGGTGGCGGTCCCCGGTCAGCTCGACCAGGTCCGCGATGACCAGTCCCTTCAGCGCACGGCGGCGGAAGTCGCCGCGCAGGGTCGACAGCAGGGAACCCAGGGCGGCCTCGCGCCCGATGTCCTGTCGGGCGAACTCGGCCAGGGTGCCGGCGATCTCGATCAGGATCCAGTCGTCGTCGCGGGCCTCGGCAAGCTCGGCGGCGAGCTCCGGCACCGCGTCCGGGCCCGCCGCGATCATCAGGTCGGTGAAGCCGTTGCTGAAGAGCTCTCCCGCGGCACTCTCCGGGTCCAGGACCCTCAACTCCTCGCGGAGGTACTGCCGGCCCGCCTCTCCCCCGAGCACGGCGAGGATGCTCCAGGCGTGGATCAGGGCGTTCTCGGCAACCTCGTCCTCCTCCTCCTCGAGCCCGAGGGCGGGCCAATCCTCGCTGAGTTCGATCGCATCGCGTGTCGAGAAGCCGTGGCCGGCGTAGTGAGATGCCGGCAACACCCGGTCCCTCTCCGGGGCGGGTAGGGCGAGAATGCGCTCGCGGAGGGATCTCATGCGCGCAGCATGCCACTCCGCTTCCGCAAAGGGAATCCGGATTCCCGTCCCTGGCGGCAGCAACGGGGTTTGCTCCGACACCACCCCGGCCGGGCTCGATGCCCCCGGCCACGACCGCTTTGGGGCGTCCCGTTGAGGCGCTTCGACCGCCACTCCTTCCCCCATCGCTGCGACCTCGACACCCATTCCGGGATCCGGCAGCGTGTCGCCGTGAGCGATCCATCACCCTACCAGCCGCCGCGCTCGGCCGGCACGCCGCCGCCGATGGGGCCGGCGGGCGGGGAACCCGGAGTGATCAAGGTCTTCGCCATCATCCACCTCGTCTTTGCAGGGCTTGGGGTCCTCGCCGGGATCTGGTCGATCGTGGCGAGCTTCGTGCTCAAGGCCTTCTTTGGCCGGATCTCGGCCGAGGTGGGTTCGGAGGTCCCCGAGACCGCCGAGGTCTTCGAGCAGCAGATGGCGATGATGGACTCGACCAAGTGGATCAACATCCTCGGCGGGGTCTTTGCGCTGGTGCTTGCCGCGATGCTCTTCGTCGCGGGCATGGGGCTTCTCAGGCGGCAGATGAAGGGACTCATCTGGTCGAACCGCTATGCCTGGACCTCCATCTCATTCAAGGTCGTCAACCTCCTGCTGACCGTCCTTTTCGTCTATCCGATGATGCAGAAAATGGTCCCGAACGAGGGCGGCGATGCCGAGGCCGTCGGCATGATGGTCGGCGGCTTGATCGGCGGCGTGCTGGGCAGCCTGGTGCCGATGGTCTATCCCATCCTCGCCCTGGTCCTGCTCAACCGCGAGCCGGTGCGGCGCTACCTCGAGTCGAGGTCGGCAAGCGCGGCGTCCGTTTCCTGATCCTCTGATCCTCCTAGGGTGACTGGAGCTTGCGGAGGGAGGCTTCGACCTCCTCCCAGGTGGTCAGGGCACCCCCGGGGAGGGGGTGATCCTCGTCGAAGGTGTACATGTCGGCCTCGGGTTCGATCGTGACCCCGGACTCGTCGATCCGGCCCTCGGCATCCCGGATGCCGGAGAGGTCGAGGTTCCAGTTGCGGGCGAGGAACTCGTACATCGCCTTGCGCTTCGACGGGCCGTAGTCGTGGCCCTCGTTGGCGAGGTGGACGTTGGCGACCTGGTTACTGGCGTCGTAGTAGCCGTAGACGGTCCGGATGAAGGGGAACTCGACCTCCGGGGTGTTGGCGGTCCAGTCCCTGCCGTCCGAGATGATGAGCATGGGGCGGGGGGGCGCGAGGGCGGCGATCTCCACGTTGTTGGTGAACCAGCCGGGGCCGCGGTGGATCGGCTTGTGGCTCTCGCAGCAGCAGCCGCCGAACATGTGGGCGGAGACCATGGTGACGGGCACGGAGAGGGTGACGCGGGAATCGAGCGCGGCGAGGAGGAAGGTCTGGGTGCCGCCGCCGGAGAAGCCGGTGACGCCGACGCGGGCGGGGTCGGCACCGGGAAGCGAGAGGAGGAAATCGAGGGCGCGCATGTTGGTCCAGGTCTGGGCGGTGAGGGCGAAGGGGTACAGGTGCTGGCGCTTCACGGCCTGGTCGGGGGTCTCACCCCAGCCGAACAGGTTCAGCGACAGGGCGATGCATCCGAGCCGGGCGAGGTTGGCGCAGCGGATCTGGACGTAGTCGGCGAGGCGGCCGCCGCCGTGGCCGTTGGGGCAGAGGACCACCGGGAATGCGTCCCCGGGAGAGGGCTGGGAGGCGGCAGCCGGGCGGTAGAGCGTGCAGGAGACCCAGTAGCCGGGGACGACCTCGAGGGCGACGGACTCCACGGTGTAGCCGTCGTGGCTGCGCTTGTCGCGGATGATGGGGTTCAGGGGGGTGCGACGGGGGAGCGGGGCGAGGTCGGCGCCACGGAGGATGTGTTGCCTGATATCGTCCGCATAGGCGTCCCAGTCCTCCCGCGAGGTGGTGAGCCGGAGGCGGCGGTCGAGCAGGGCCCTGCCCTGGGCGGGGGTGAGGAATTCACCGATGCACAGGGCGGGCTCGTCGCTGGGAAGCGGAGGGATGCCCTCGGGAAGCGGGAGGTCGGTGGTGGGGCGGTCTTCGTCCACTTGGGCGAACGCCGCCTGGCAGAGGACCATGGCAAGCAGCTGGCTCAGGAGGATGGCGGCGATGCTTGGGGTGCCTGGCATGGTGGGGTCGGCGGAATGGGCTGAACAGGAGGCGACCATCCGGCACGAGTGCAGCGGACCGGAAGTCGGTATGCAAACGCTCCCGGGGGTGATTTGTTGTCAGAATCCCGGCGGCCGCGGCCGGTTCGGGGGAGGCCGGGAGAATCCGGCGTGAAAGATCGCGGCGAAGCGCCTCGAATCCGTGGCCGGACTCAGGCGCCGACGCCTGCCACCGGGCATCCCGGATGCCAAACATTACCCTTTTTCTCCCGGGCTCGACGGCCTGACTGGAGGACTCGACCCATGAAGCTCCGCTGCCTTTCCACCCTCGTCGCCGTGCCATTCCTCGTGACCGGCCTCGCGCCGGTCCTCTCCGCCAAGCCCGACAGGGAGCCAATCCTCGGCTTTGCCGGCGACTCCGGCCTGCGCTACTTCCCCGACGAACACGGCAACCGCGTCCCCGATTTCTCGCATGCCGGCTACATGGGCGGCAACGCGCCGATTCCCTCGCCCCGCATCCTCGTGCAGGTCGAGCCGGCCGGGGGCGACGACACCGCGCGCATCCAGGCCGCCATCGACCACGTCGCCGCGCAGGCGCCGGGCGACGACGGCCTGCGCGGCGCGGTGCTGCTGCGGCCCGGGCGCTTCGAGGTCGCCGGCCAGCTCCTGATCACCACCTCCGGGGTCACCTTGATGGGCTCCGGCCAAGGCGATGGCGGAACGCAGCTGGTCGCCACCGGCGAGGGCCGCCGCACGCTCATCCGCATCCGTGGCGAGGCCGACCGCGTGCTGGACGAGGGCCGGCGCCGCCAGGTCGTGCAGCGCTACGTTCCGGTCAATGCCGCGACGCTGGATCTCGACTCCACCGCCGGCCTGGCCGCCGGCGGGCGGGTGGTCCTCCACTGGCCCAGCAGCGAGGCCTGGCTGGAGTCGCTCGGGATGCAGAAGACGAACTACGAAGGCCACCTCGACTGGCGCCCCGGGTTCTACGACCTCACCTTCGACCGCACCGTCACCGCCATCGACGGCAATCGCGTGACGCTCGACGCGCCGATCACGATGGTCATGGACCGGGATCTCGCCCAGGCCACCATCACCCCCTACGACTGGCCGGGGAGGATCTCCGGCATCGGGGTCGAGAACCTCGAGCTCGTCTCCGAGCACGACCGCTCCCAGCCGATGGACGAGGAGCATGCCTGGATGGGCATCGTCTTCGAGAACACCGAGAACGCCTGGGTGCGCCGGGTCACCGGCCGGCACTTCGTCAGCTCGGTGGTCTGCATCTGGGAGAGCTGCCGCGCGATCACGGTCAGCGACTGCCGGTCGCTGGAGCCGGTCTCGGAAGTCGCCGGCTACCGTCGCCACACCTTCTACACCGCCGGCTCGCAGACGCTCTTCCTGCGGTGCTTCTCCGAGGAGGGCCTGCACGACTTCGCGACCGGTTGGCTCGCCGCCGGCCCCAATGCCTTCGTCGACTGCGACACCCGCCTGTCGCACGACTTCAGCGGTCCGATCGAGTCCTGGGCCACCGGCGTGCTCTACGACGGCTGCGACATCGACCGCGGCGGGCTCATGCTGATGAACCGCGACCGCGACTACGCCGGGGTCGGCTGGGCGGCCGGCAACTGCCTGCTCTACAACTCGACCGCCGCCCGGATCGGCGTCTACGACCCGCCGGGCGACGACACCAACTGGGCGATGGGCTGCTGGGGCCTGTTCTACGGCCGCGGCGAGTTCCGCGCGCAGAACGAGTTCGTCAAGCCCGACAGCCTCTACCGGCAGCAGCTCGCCGAGCGGGTCGGCGAGGCGCTTGCCGCGCGTATCGGCGCGGTCCCGGACGAAGCGGACGGGGAGGCCGCCGTCGAGGCGCCGGCGGTCGATGCTGTCGCCGCCGACCGCATCGCCGCGCTCGGCAAGCCCGCGCCACCGCCGAGCCACCCGCTGGTGCTCACCAACGGCTGGCTCACCATCGACGGCAAGCTCGCCGTCGGCGGCACCATGGGGGTCAACTGGTGGCGCGGCAAGGTCCAGCCCCAGCTCGCCCACCGCCCGTATGTGTTCGGCTACGGGGTGACCCGCTACGTTCCCGGCCGGGTGGGCAACGGCTTCACCGACGACCTCGACGAGCTCACCGACATCATGCTCGACCGGGGCGACCTCGCGCTCGAGCACAACATGGGCCTGTGGTACGACCGCCGCCGGGATGACCACCAGATGGTGCGCCGGCCCGACGCGATGGTCTGGCCGCCCTTCTACGAGGTGCCCTGGGCACGCTCCGGCGAGGGCAGGAACTGGATGCAGCTGAGCAAGTACGACCTGACGAAGTTCAACCCGTGGTACTTTTCGCGGCTGCGCGAGTTCGCCGACCAGGCCGGGCGGAAGGGGCTGGTGCTGCTCAACCACCACTACTTCCAGCACAACATCCTCGAGGCCGGCGGGCACTGGGCCGACTACGCCTGGCGCTCGGCCAACAACATCAACGGCACCGGCTTCCCCGAGCCGCCGCCCTACCGCAACCGCAAGCGGATCTTCATGTCCGAGGAGTTCTACGACGTCACCCACGAGGTGCGCCGCCCGCTCCACCAGGCCTTCATTCGCAAGCAGCTCGAGTCCTTCGCCGGCGCGCCCAACGTGATCCACCTGATCGGCGAGGAATTCACCGGACCCGAGCACTTCGCCCGCCTGTGGGTCGAGACCATCCGCGACTGGCAGGCGGAGAACGGCGACGAGCAGCTGGTCGCCATCAGCACCACCCGGGACGTGCAGGAGCCGATCCTCGCCGACCCCCAGCTGTCCCCGACCATCGACGTCATCAACCTCCTGTCGTGGCATCACGCCCGGGGCGGGATCGCCAAGGCGCCCCGCCAGCAGGGCGGTGGCGGCGCCTCGCCGCGGCAGGTCGCCGAATACCGCCGCCGCCATCCCGGCAAGGCCGTGATCGGCGACTTCGGGCGCGGCAACGGCTGGGAACTGGTCTTCAGCGGCGCCTCGATGGTCGAGCTGCCGCCGCTCGACGACGACGCGGTGCTTGCCGCGATCCCCGCGATGCGTCCCTGGCAACCCGAGGGCGGGCTCGGCGGCAAGAGCCTGGCGCTGGCCGACCCGGGCCGGGCCTACCTCATCTGGTCACGCGATGGCGCCCCCATCCGGCTCGACCTGGGCGGCATCGACCGCAGCTTCCGGGCGCAGTGGATCGACCCGCAGGACGGCACGACGATCGACGCCACCGGGGCGATCGCCGGCGGCGGCGAGGTCACCCTGCGGCCGCCCCGCTCCAGCCACCGCATCCTGTGGCTGCGCTGACGCGGGCCTGCGGCGGGTTACGGGCGGGCTGCGGGCAGCCGGATCACTCCTCGAGGTGGAGCTGGAGGATCCGCTTGACCTCGCGGATGCTCTCCGGGTGCTTGGTCAGGTGGTGGTCGGCGGGGACGATGAGCTCGCTGTTGACCGGCTCCAGGTGCGACGACCAGTAGGGCACCACGCCGTCGGAACTCTCCGGGGTGTCGCCGCGGCCGCGGTCGCCGATGATCGAGTGGCGCTTGAGGCCGGCCCGGAACGGCGAGGCGTTGACCGCCGCGTAGCCGTCGTACGAGGGCGACAGGGTGCCGATCGAGGTCTCAAAGATCCGCGTGGTCTCGCCGTCCTCGACGATGTCGACGAACTCGGTCAGCGTCAGGTCGATGGCGTCGATGGTGATCTTCTTCGGCAACTGGATCAGCCGCGAGGCCCAGTCGGCGAAGAAGCGGTCGGCCAGCGGCGAGCCGCGGTGGGGAGCGGCGAGGAAGACCGCGCGCTCGGGCTGGGGCAGGGGGTCGTAGATGGCGAGCTTCTCGATGATCCGGCGGGTGTCGGGCCTGGCGTCGAGCTGGTCGAGGGGCTCGGATGCGAAGGTGTCGTAGACGCGGTTGCCGGGCTCGACGAGCGAGGCGTGGGTGATGACGCCGCCCATCGAGTGGCCGATGATGACCATCCGGTTCCACTGGTCGAGCGGTCCGCGCTCGGCGGCGTATTCGGTGGCGCGGGCGACCTCGTCGCGGAAGCGGGCCGCGGAGAGCAGCCACGAGTTGCCGGTGGGGTAGTTGAAGAACCAGGCCTGGTAGCGCTCGCGGAACCATTCCTCGCCGAGCAGCTCGTTGAACATCACCCGATAGGCCCCCGGGCTCGACTTCAGGCCGTGCACGAAGACCACCGGGATCCGGTCCGACTTGTACGGGGTGGCGAGGTAGAGCTTGGTCTCCTCGTCGAAGCGGCTCGGCAGGAAGACCTTGGCCAGGTCGACGTCGTCGAGCAGGCTCATCTGCCAGTAGAGCGCGCCCGGGGCCGACCAGTCGGCGGCGAGCGGTTCGTTGCGCGAGCCGACGCGGACGCCGTCGGTGCGGCCCGGGTAGCGCAGGCGCATCCGTGGCGGGCCGGCCTCGTTGAAGTCGAGGTAGGCGGTGAGGTTGAGCGGGATGCCGGTCGGCGGCGCGAAGTCCCAGCGCTCCTTGCCCTCCTCGGAGGTCGCCTTCCAGCCGACCACGGCGACGCCGATGCCGGGGTCGGTGCAGCGGTGGCCGCCGACCAGGTCGACCTCGACCCGGTCCGCCCGGACCAGCGCGTCGAGGTCCTCGAGGTGGAGTCCGGTGCCGAGGCTGCGCGAGCGGTCGATGCGGATGCCGATGGCCGCGGCCCCCGCGGTGAAGTCGTCGCCGCCGCAGTTGATCTGGTCGAAGAGCTTGGCGACCGCCGTGTTGTAGCGCGTCCGCGCCAGCGCCCGGGTCCGGCGGTCGGCCGGGCCGGCGAGTTGGTCCCAGGCCTGGCGGGCCTCGGCGACCAGGTCGGCCGGGTCGCCCTGCGAGCTCTTCGGCACCCGCTGGCACTGCGGCGGAACGGGCAGGCCGCAGTGGCACAGCAGCAGGGCGGGAATCAGCAGCAGGGTCAGGCGAAGGCGGGCGGTCATGGCGGGTGACCTGGGGAGCTAGCGGAAAATCCTTGGAAGGTGAAGGGACAAAGGGCATTGACGGGATTACCGATTGCCGCAAGGCGCTCGATTTGAAACGGTCACCCCGGATGACACGCCCGCTCCCGCTCGCCGCGCTCGCCGCCCTCGCCCTGCCCTGGGCGCTGGCTTCCTGTGGCGGCGGTGCCGATGCCGGCGCCGGCGCCGGCGAGGCAGCCGCCCCGCAGGCCGCGACCGGTTCCGGCTGGGACCAGAAGAGCGGCGACCTCTTCAACGACGACTCCACCAGGATCCTCGACCGCTACGGCTCGTCGAACCCGCTCTACTCGAAGGACGCCGAGGGGGGCTCCGCCATGGAGGGATCGAACCGCAGCAACTCGCAGTTCACGCGCAACTTCGAGGGCAAGGAATTCCAGGCCGACGAATACGAGAAGAAGGCGTTCTGGGGCAAGAAGGACTACGTCAAGCAGGTCTACGGCGGCAACACCGACGGCAGCCGCTTCCAGCAGTCGTCCCGCTTCGACGGCCAGTCCGCGCGCCAGTCCGGCCAGTCGGCCCGCGGCGATGGCAAGGCCTTCGCCGTTTCCGAATACGGCACCAACAGCGCCCGCGAGGGTTCCAGCGCGAACATCGAGCGGGTCAGCGATGCCGAGACCGACGTCCGCCGCCGCGTCTACCAGCAGCCGGAAGTGCGCGACTGGCGCGCCAAGCGGAACATCTCCAAGGAGGAGGCCCGCAGCCTGCTCGGGGACTAGCGGGGGACGAGCGGGGCACGAGTGGGGAGCTCCCGCAGCCGGCCTACTTCTCGAGGCAGCTGTTCCAGTGCTCGACGTGGTCCTTGTGCGACTCGAAGAGCTCGCTGGTGTCGTCGTGGATGGTGATCGAGTCGATGGTGTCGCCCTTGCCGTCCGACTTGCAGCCGGGTTCGCCGGTGTTGTTCTTGCCGACCAGCGACTGGACCACCTCGAGTCCCTTGGTGACCTCGCCAAAGACCGAGTGGCGGTTGTCGAGGAAGGGGCTGGGGACGGTGGTGATGAAAAACTGGCAGCCATTGGTGCCCGGGCCGGCATTGGCCATCGAGAAGATCCCCGGCTTGTCGTGGCGCAGCGAGGGGTCGAACTCGTCGGCGAACTTGTAGCCGGGGTTGCCGCGGCCGGTGCCCGTCGGGTCGCCGCCCTGGACCATGAAGTTCTCGATCACCCGGTGGAAGGCGACGCCGTCGTAGAATCCGCTGCGTGCCAGGTTGAGGAAGTTGGCGCTGGTCAGCGGCACCTTGGAGGCGAACAGGGTGGCGTCGATGTCGCCCTTCGAGCTGTGAATCGTGATCTTGATGTCGTCCATGCCGCGAGGCTGGGGAAGTCCGGGAGCCGTGGCAAGGGGGGAAGTCATCAGTGGGCCAGTGAGCCAGTGGGTCAGTGGGTCAGTGGGTCAGTGAGCCAGTGAGCCAGTGAGCCAGTGAGCCAGTGGGCGGGGGGCGCGATCATTGGCAGGAGGGCGGGAGGCCGGGGAGCAGGGCCAGGACCTCGGCGGGGCTCATTCCCGAGTCGCGCAGGTGGCGGACGGCCACGCTGTCGTCGCGCTTGGCCAGCCGGCGGCCGGCGGTATCGGTGACCAGCCCGTGGTGCAGGTAGACCGGCTCCGGGTAGCCCAGCAGCACCTGCAGCAGGCGGTGGACGTGGGTCGAGGGCAGCAGGTCCTCGCCGCGGGTGACGTGGGTGATGCCCTGGTCGGCGTCGTCGACGACCACCGCCAGGTGGTAGGAGGTGCCGATGTCCTTGCGGGCGAGGACGACGTCGCCCAGCAGGCCGGGTTCGACCGCGATGCCGCCGTGGACCTCGTCGCGGAAACTCAGCGCGCCGCAGCGTGCGGCGGCCCGGCCGGCGTCGAGCCGCCAGGCCGGCTCCGCCCCGCTGGCGAGTCGCGCGCGGCGCTCCGCCGGGTCGAGCTGGCGGCAGGTCCCCGGGTAGAGCGGTCCCTCGGGCCCGTGCGGCGCGCGGGCCATCCGCGCGACCTCCTCGTTGATCTCGCGACGGGTGCAGAAGCAGGGGTAGAGCACGCCGAGCCCGCGCAGGCGCTCGAGCGCGGCGCGGTGGGCGGTGGCGCGGTCGAGCTGGCGCAGCGGATCGCCGTCCCAGCGCAAGCCCAGCCAGTCGAGGTCCTCCTCGCAGGCGGCGTAGAACTCGTCGCGGCAGCGCGTGTGGTCGATGTCCTCGAAGCGCAGCAGGCAGCGGCCCCCGTCGCGCCGTGCGCGGGCCACGGCGACCCGCGCCGCGTGGGCGTGGCCGAGATGGAGCAGGCCGGTCGGGCTGGGGGCGAAGCGGGTGCGGTTCACGGGTTTCGGGCCTTCGACGGGAGAAAACGTTAGCGCTCGCGGCCAGACTGGCTATTCCTTTTGGCGACCCGGCGGGGATTGATTCATGAGAGACAAGCGCATCGTCATCGTTGGAGCCGGCCCGGGAGGGCTGACGGCGGGGATGATCCTCGCCCGCAGGGGGTTCGACGTGACCATCGTCGAGAAGAAGGACCGCGTCGGCGGCCGCAACGCCGCGCTCGAGTTCGGCGGCTTCTCCTTCGACACCGGCCCGACCTTCCTGCACCAGAAGTTCACCCTCGACGAGGTCTTCGCCGAGGCCGGCCGCGACAGCGCCGACTACCTCGACCTCGTCCTGCTCGACCCGATGACCCGGCTGACCTGGGGCGGGCTGTCGATGGAGACCACCTGCGACGCCGATCGCATGGCCGCCAATGTCGAGGCCGCCTTTCCCGGCCACGCCGAGGGCTACCGCCGCTACATGGCCGACCACGCCGGCAAGCTGAGGAAGATCTTCCCCTGCCTCCAGCAACCCTACCACCAGCTCCGCTCGTACCTCTCCGGCCACCTGCTCAAGGCGCTGCCGTACGTGGCCACCACCAAGTCGGTGGTCGACGTCCTCGACGACTACTTCGCCGACGACCGCCTGAAGCTCGCCTTCACCTTCCAGGCCAAGTACCTCGGCATGTCGCCGTGGAAGTGCCCCGCGCTGTTCACCATCCTGTCCTACATCGAGTACCGCTACGGCATCTACCACGTCCAGGGCGGCCTGTGCCGGATCTCCGACGGGATGGCCGAGGTCTTCGCCGAGCACGGCGGCAAGCTCCGGCTCGGCAGCGCCGTGCGCGAGCTGAAGTTCCACGGCGGCCGGGTCACCGGGGTGGAGCTCGACGACGGCGAGCTGCTCGAGTGCGACGACGCCATCGTCAACGCCGACTACGCCCACGCCGCGAGCACCCTGCTCAACGGCCGCTCGGTCCCGCCGGAGCGGCTGGAGCGCAAGAAGTACTCCTGCTCGACCTTCATGCTCTACCTCGGGCTCGACAAGATCTACCGCGACGAGCCGCACCACCACGTCATCTTCGCCGACGACTACCGCGCCAATGTCGAGGACATCCAGGGCGAGCGCCGGGTCTCCGACGACATGTCGGTCTACGTCCGCAACTCCTGCGTCACCGACCCGCTGGTCGCGCCGGAGGGGCAGTCGGGGCTCTACGTCCTGGTGCCGACCATCAACACCCGCCACGGCTTCGACTGGGACGCCCACCGCGACGAGTATCGCGACAAGGTGATCGCCCGCATCGAGGCGCGGACCGGGATGAAGGACCTCTCCGACCACATCGTCGACGAGCGCATCCTCACCCCGGTCGACTGGAACCGCGGGCTCGACGTCTTCCTCGGCGCGACCTTCAACCTGGCGCACACGCTCGACCAGATGCTCTACTTCCGCCCCCACAACCTCATGGAGGGCTTCGAGAACCTCTACCTGGTCGGCGGCGGCACCCATCCGGGGAGCGGGCTGCCGACGATCTACGAGAGCGGCCGGATCTCGGCGAACCTGCTCTGCGACCGGCACGGCGTCGGCTACGAGCGCGTCGACCACGCCTCCGATTACCTCGCGGAGGCGGGTGGGTAAGTGCCGAGTGAAAAGTAGAAAGTGGAAAGTGGTTCCGAAGCGGAGGGGGCTCGTGGATCCGCGGCTTGGTGAAGTGCGGGGTTGGGTGAGCGGTGAGCGGTGAGCGGTGAGCGGTGAGCGGGTGAGCGGTGAGCGGTGAGCGGTGAGCGGTGAGCCAGTGACGAGTGACGAGTGACGAGTGACGAGTGACGAGTGAGCAGTGAGCGGTGAGCCAGTGAGCCAGTGACGAGTGACGAGTGACGAGTGACGAGTGAGCAGTGAGCAGTGAGCAGTGAGCAGTGTGGGCGCTTGAGAAGTGCTTCACTCTCCTCAAGCTCATCGCCATCCGCCATCCGCCATCCGCCATCCACCATCCGCCATCCACCATCCACCATCCACCATCCACCATCCACCATCCACCATCATCCGGGAGGCGCGGCCGGCGTCCTTCACGCCTCGGCGAAGACCCCGCCGCCGAGCAGGCGGCCGCCGTCGTAGAAGGCGCAGATCTGGCCGACCGCGATCGCCCGCTGCGGCTTGTCGAAGCTCAGCCGGATGCGACCGTCGTCGATCGCCTCGATGCGCGCCGGCTCCGGCTTGCCGCGGTAGCGCGGCACCGCCTCGACGCGGCGCAGTGAGGCGATCGGCTCGTTGATCGACGAGATCGAGGCCACCACGCAGTCGCGGGTGTAGAGCCCGGCGCTTTCCTCGAGGTCCCAGCCGAGGACCAGCCGGTTCGTCTCCGGCTCCTTGGCGACCACCACGTAGGCCATGCCCTCGCGCGGCGACGCCACGCCGTGGCCCTTGCGCTGGCCGAGGGTGAAGAAGTGCAGGCCCGGGTGCTCGCCGAGCACGCGGCCCTCGAGGTCGACGATCTCGCCCGGCTGGTCGGGGATGTAGTGGCGGATGAAGTCGCTCATCCTGACCTCGCCGATGAAGCAGATCCCCTGGCTGTCCTTCTTGCCGGCGGTCGCCAGGCCGTGGCGGCGGGCGACCTCGCGCACCTCGGGCTTGAGCATCTCGCCGGCGGGAAACATCGCATGCTCGACCTGATGGGGGGTCATCAGCGAGAGGAAGTAGCTCTGGTCCTTGTTCGGGTCGGCGCCCTTGAGGATCGCCGCGCCGCCGCCGCCGAGCTCCCGGCGCCGCGCGTAGTGGCCGGTCGCCACCCGCTCGAAGCCCTGCTCGAGGGCGTAGTCGAGGAACACGCCGAACTTGATCTCGCGGTTGCACCAGACGTCGGGGTTCGGCGTGATGCCGCTGCGGTAGCCGTCGATCAGCAGGTCGACGATGCGCGACTTGTAGGCGTCGATCAGGTCGATCACCCGGAACTCGATGCCGAGCTTGCGGGCCACCGCGAGGGCGTCGTCGAGGTCGGTCTCCCACGGGCACTTCCCCGGCAGGCCCTCGGCGTTGACCCAGTTCTTCATGAAGGCGCCGGTCACCTCGTGGCCCTGCTCGACCAGCAAGGCGGCGGCGGCGGAGCTGTCCACTCCGCCGGAAAGCCCGACCAGCACCTTCGCCATGCGGCGATTCAAGGGCCCTGCCGGCGCCTGCCAAGTTTCAAAAACCTCCAATCACCGGGGGCGAGGTCCACGTTTACAGCCGGGGGGCGACCGTGCATGGTCCCGGCCGTGTCCGCCACCGCCCGCTCACCCCTTTCCGGCTGCGCCATCCTCATCGGCGGCGTGCTGATGCTGGTGTTCCTGATCGGCTTCTCGATCTGGACCCCTTTCCGGCAGGCTGCGGAGATTGAGCGCTTCACCCGCGAATCCCCGGTGGAGCTGGAGGTCGAGCCGGTCGAGGGCAATCCCGCCGCCGAGGCGCTGCGCACCCGGATCCGCGCCTTCGGTGAGCAACTCGAGGAGGGCGAGGGGGAGGTCCGGCTCGGGCTGGGGGCCGAGGAACTCAACTTGGCGATCGCGCTCTACCCCGCGATGGAGGAACTCCGCGGCACCTTCCGGGTGCGCGAGATCGACGACGAGTCGATGCGGATCGACATCTGCTACGGGCTCAACGGCCGGCCCCGGCTGGCCCGCGACGACGAGGAGGGCTTCGTGACCTCCGACCCGCGCTACCTCGTCGGAACGATCCACGGCCACCCGGTCCTCAGCGGCCGCGAGCTGGTGCTGCGGGTCGACGAGCTCGAGGTCGAGGGCGCCGAGATTCCGGAGGGCTTCATGGGGCACTTCTCGACCCTGCGCCTGTTCGAGGCCAGCAAGACCGACCCCGAGATCGGCCCGGCGATGGCGCGGCTGACCCGGGCCGGCATCGAGGACGGGCGCCTGGTGGTTGCCCGGGTCCCCGGGGAGGAACCGCCCGGGGTGGTCAGCGACGAGGCCTTCCGTCGTGGCGGCAGCCGGATCGCGACCTTCCTCGGCTTCGGCACCCTGCTGTTCCTGCTGGTCGCCGGGACCTTCGCCTACCGCGGCTATCGCCGCCAGCTGCGCGAAATGGAGGCAAGCGAGGCTGCCGGCGACGCTGGGGGCGTGGACAAGGAGGCCCCTTGAGTTCGCCCGATTCGGGTGTAAAGGGGGGACTCGACAGCCCGTTTATCCTGCCGACATGAAGATTCGCCCGATTTCCATCCTCCTGTCGCTGGCCCTGGCCGGGGCTGCGACCGCCGAGCCAGCCGTTTCCGGGAGCGCCACCACTCCCGCCACCGGTGCCCCGACCCAGGTGAGCCCCGGAGCCCCGGACGCCCAGGAAGCACCGGCAGGCCAGAAGGGCGATGAGCAGGCCGCACAAGCGAAGTCCGCCGGTTCGGCCGGCGATTCAGCGGGCGATGACTCGAGCGAGGCGCAAGCCGAGGAGAAGACGCCCGAGGAGCTCGAGCTGGAGGCGATGCGCCAGGAGAAGGAGCGGCTGGCGCTGGAGAACGCGCTGATGGAGGAACGCGTGCGCCACGAGACGATCCGGATGCGCGAGGAAGTCGCGCGGCTGCAGGCCGAGAAGGAACTCATCAGCGAGCGCATCGCCCACGCCGCCGCCAAGCGCGCCGAGGCGGAGCAGGACGAGGTCGCCAGGATGGAGACCGAGAAGGCCGCGCTCGCCCGCGAGGCCGAGCTCGCCAAGGCCCGCGCCGAGACCGCCGCCGCCCAGCTCAAGGCCGTGCAGGCCGAGGCCGGCATGGAGGTCACCCGCCTGAAGGGTGAGATCGGCCGCCTCGAGGCCGAGAAGGAACGCAAGTTCTACGCCGACGAGGGCCCGGTCTACCTCGAGAACCCGCTGCGCGACGACGGCACCCTGGTCATCTCCGACCGCCGCATCGCCCTCAATGGCCCGATCAGCACCGCCACGGCCGACAACATCACCGAGCGCATCCACTACTTCAACAACCAGGACGCCGAGCTGCCGATCTTCCTGGTGATCGACGAGAGCCCGGGCGGCTCGGTCATGGCCGGCTACCGCATCCTCAAGGCGATGGAGGCCAGCGACGCGCCGATCCACGTCGTGGTGAAGTCCTTCGCCGCCTCGATGGCCGCCTCGATCACCACCCTCGCCGAGGAATCGTACTGCTACCCGAACGCGGTCATCCTCCACCACCAGATCAGCCTCAACATGATGGGCCGGGTGAACCTGACCCAGCAGAAGGAGATGGTCGAGGAGAGCAACCGCTGGTGGGTCCGCCTGGCCACGCCGATCGCCGACAAGATGGGCATCACCACCGACGAGTTCATCAAGAGGATGTACGAGCACTCGAGCAGCGGCGACTGGAGCGAGTTCGGCGTCGAGGCGCAGAAGCTCAAGTGGGTCGACCACATCGTCCGCGGCATCGAGGAGACCTCGATCCTGCGCAGCCCGGATGCCGAAAGCGACAAGTCCAAGGAGTCGCCGAGCCGCAAGACGACGATTCTGGGCGAGGAACTCGACGAGGAGGGTCGCCCCGTCATGTATCTCCCGCGGATCAACCCGAAGGACGTCTACTTCATCTACAATCCCGACGGCTACTACCAGCTGCGCTGAGGGGGAAGTAGCAGGTAGCCAGTAGCCAGTAGCAAGGGAAGTGCTTGCGGCGAGCAAGGCGCTCTCCAAGCACCTCACTGCTCGCTGCTCACTGCTCACTGCTCACTGCTCATTCGCCCCGCAGTTCTTCAACCCGCTGGTGACCCGATCCCCCCGCGTCCCGGCCTTTTACTCGGCACTGGCGCCGCAGCTCACCCGCTGCCGCACCCTGTAGGCCGTTCCGGCATGCCGGACAGGCACCGAGCCGCCGTCTCGGACGGGCGTCACCAGCCGTTAGGATTCCCTCCTTGCGTCCTTAACGTTTCTTGATAATTTCGATCCAGCATTTAAATGCATGGCTGGGCATGGAAACGCAAGTGATTGAAAATCAGGGGGCACTGCCGTTCGCGGCGGCCGCGGCGGCCGACCCCGAGAAGCCGGAAAAGGAAAAATCCGAGACCGCGGAGGGCGCCGCGGAAAAGCCCCGTCGATGGTGGCGGGTGTGGCGCCGCGACCGGCCGAGCCGCTGGCATCGCCAGGAGGAGATGCTGCGCGGGATGAAGGAGGAGCAGCAGCGGCTGGTCGAGGGGCTGACCATCCTCAACGAGCGCATTTCCGGCGTGCAGCAGGGCCAGGAACGGGCTGCCAGCACGGCGCTCGACCCGATGCCGGTCATGAAGGGCCTGCAGGAACTCGGTCGTGGCCAGCGCGAGGTGTCCACCGCCATCCAGGCGGTCAATGCCCAGCTGAAGAAGGCCGAGGCCACCGACATGCGGCTGGCGCAGTCGGTCGGTCAGATGGACCAGACCCTGAGCGGCGTCCAGGGCGCCCAGCAGGAGACCGGCCGGGTGCTTTCGCGGGTGGGCGAGAAGGTCGACGAGTCGACCCGCCGCTCCGAGGAGCTCTTCCTGCGCATGAAGGAACTCGAACTCGAGCGCGCCGCCGAATTTCGCCGTCTTCACAAGCGCACCATGATCGCGATGGCCGCCATCGCCGGCGCGGTGATCGTCACCCTCGGCATCTTCATCGCCGCGCCTTGGGCTTGAGCAAGGGCGGAGCTTTCCGGTCCGAAGGCTGAACTCTGCCCGCCGGGGGGAGGTAGCGGGCTTTGTGTTCGTTGTCCGTTGTCCGTTGTGCTTCGTGCCTTGTGCCTTGTGCCTTGTGCCTTGTGCGTTGTGCTTTGTGCGTTGTGCTTTGTGCTTTGTTTGCTCGCGGTGCGGGACGGTGTGAGGTGGCGGGCTTTCTGTCCGTTGTCCTTTGTCCTTTGTCCTTTGTCGAAGAGGCGCTCCGCCTTCGCCAAGGCTACGGCGCGACAAGTTGAAGTCGAGCAAGGCACTCCCCAAGCGCCCGGCTGGGCTGCTCTTGGGCGGATCATGAAATGAGCCTTGGCGCAGTAGCGGGAAGTCGGAGGTCGGAGGTCGGGCGCGGTTGCACGTGCCTTGTGGCTTGTGCTTTGTGCTTTGTTTTCTGGTGCGGGACGGTGCGAGGTGGCGGGCTTTCTGTCCGTTGTCCGTTGTCGAAGAGGCGCTCCGCCTTCGCCAAGGCTACGGCGCGACAAGTTGGAGTCGAGCAAGGGACCCCCCAAGCGCCTGGCCTGGGCTGCTCTTGGGCTGCTCTTGGGCAGTTCATGAAGCGAGCCTTGGCGCTTGCCATGATCGACAACGGACAACGGACAACGGACAGAAAACCCCGCAGCTCCCACGCGCCACGAAGTCGCCCGTCCGCTCCGTACTACAAACCAAGCACCAAGCACCAACACCAACAACTCAAGCGGCCGCGAACGGCCCTTCGGCCCGCTCGCCCGCGACAACAACCGCTGGTTCTTCTTCCAACCCATCGAGCGGGCTCGTCACGCCGAGTCCGTTGGTTCCGACGGCGACATGGAGGTAAATCTCGGTCGTGGTGATGTCCTCGTGGCCGAGCAGCTCCTGGATGGTGCGCAGGTCGGTGCCGCCCTCGAGCAGGTGGGTGGCGAAGCTGTGGCGCAGGGCGTGGCTGGTCACCCGCTTGGGGATCCGCGCGGCGGCGGCGGCGCGCTTGACCGCCTCGCCGTAGGCCTGGGCGTGGATGTGGTGGCGCCGGCGGACCCGGCACTCGGGGTCGACCGAGGTCTGTCGCGCGGGGAACAGCCAGAACCACTCGAAGCTCTCGGCAGCCCGCTGCATGGAGCGCCCGAGGGCGCCGGGGATGTGCACGCCGGCCAGGCCGGCTTCGCGGTCGGCCCGCCACTGCTCGCGTGCCCGATCGACCTGGGCGGCCAGCGCCTTGACCAAGCTCTTGGGCAGCACGGTGCAGCGATCCTTGTCGCCCTTGCCCTGGCGCACCGTCAGCTGGCCGCGCTCGAGGTCGACGTCCTTGATCCGCAGGCGCACCAGCTCGGAGCGGCGCAGGCCGGCGCCATACTGGACCCGCGCGGCCAGGGAGCTCTGGCTGTCCGCCCTGCCGCGCCGCTCGAGCTGCGCGAAGACCTGCCGGGTCTCGCCCTTCGACAGAACCACCGGGACCCGCCTCCCGGTCTTGCACAGCTTGACCTCGAACACCGGGTCCTCGACCCCGCAAACGTGCTTGAAGAAGAACGCCACTGCATTGAGTGCCTGCTTCTGGGTGGAATAGGCGCAGTCCTCATCGGCGACCACCGATTCGAGGAAGCGACTCGCCACCGCCACCTGCATCACCTCCCGCTCATCGCCGGCGAACTTCGCGAAGCGCGCGGCCCAGCCGCCGTAGCAGCGCTTGGTCGTCAGCGCCAGGCCACGCCGCGCCCCGGCGGCCTGCACCGCGCCGCGCACCCTCTCGGGCAGGCTGCGGTGGTCGGCCTGGGCCGCCGCACAGGCCTGCAGCCAGTTCAGGTACCAGCGCAGCGCCCGCTCCCACTGCTCCAGCTGCCAGGGTTCGCGCGGATGTTCCTGCGGGCGCGCCGTGCGCAGCACCTCGGCCCGCCAGAAGCACCGCACTGCTTCTGTCCCCGCCTTCATCTCGTGGCGCAGGCGGAAATTCTCGAACCACTCCAGGACGAGCAGGAAGCCCCTCCGGTCCATCTCGGAAATCCCGCGAAACTCCGCCAAATCCTTGCGCCAACACCACCGCCGCGTCCTCGTCTTCATGGTTCCACCATCCAAACAGGGAGGAAGCGTGAGCGTCAACCAAAAACTGTTCAGCCGAACATCCCTTGTCGTCCGGAGCACCCTGACAGTCCGAAAGTCGGCGTGATATCAGGGACAACGGGTCGCCCCCGCGCCGCCCCGGTCAAGACCCCGGATATCAGCCGCCTGAGCCGACAAATTCCTTGATAAATCAAGGATTCCGGCCACCCTCCCCAATCAGACGTTCCCTTGGATATCATCCTCCGAGCACGTCAGAATAAACACTGTTCTGCAAAAATATGGGATTCTTCGAAAAGCTCTTCGGTACACGCCGCGCACAATCGCCCCCTCAGTTTTCTCAGCGTGACATACAGTTCATCGGTGATAGCGCCCATCGGCACGTCGACATTATCAATGAGTCGCTGCAAATCGCGAACACATCGAAGAATCCTGAGACCAAGATTTCCCGACTTGGTGTCGCGAAAACAAAGTTGGAGGATCTCAAGGTTCTGGTAGATCAATACCCCTTTCTTTCCTTCACTAATCTGTCGCAAGTCGAATCAGATATTGCAATGCTTGAGATGGAGTTTTTAAGCGCGGGATACAAAGAGCTCGCGGAAGGTAATTCGCGAGGGAAGAAGCTCGAAGATGAGGGGCGAATTGACGAGGCGATTGCACAATACGAAGCCCTCGTAACACGGGCAACCGATACACCGTTTACCTATAAGCGACTTGCGATAATTTACAGGAAGAGGAAGGCTCCACAGGATGAGGCGCGGGTGGTGCATGCCGCCATAGCAGCGATTGATCCGGAAAGCACACACCTCAAATGGTTTCAGGAGCGCCTAACCAAAATCAAAAACTGAAGAAGCAGAACAAGTCGGCGCTGGGCAACCCCTGATCCGCTCCTAGTTGAAATTCCTATGGTAACTTTAACCCTCAACCCGCAGTTGAAAGCGCGCTCCCGATCAGGGGTGCCAGGCCTTTGACGTTAGCCCAAGAAAAATGAGATCAACCCTTC
>JAUIJB010000062.1 GCA_030430455.1 Verrucomicrobiia bacterium
CAAGTCCTGGGACATCCGCGAGCTGGCCCCCGTGAGCGACCTGCAGCTGCTGGGGGACTTCCTCTACGTGGCCGGCGGCTTCTCGAGCGTCGCGACCTACACCGATGGAACCGTCGCGCGCTCCGGGCTGGCGCGGATCCATGTCGGCGGCCCGCTCGACGGCCGCCTCGACCTGACCTGGAACCCGTCGGTCAACGGCCCGGTGGAACTGCTCGAGGACGCCGGGTCCACGCTCTACATCGCCGGCTCGTTCTCCTCCGTGAACGGGGTGTCACGCACCCGCATGGCCGCGATCCTCACCGCCGGACCGGGCGAGCCGATCAGCCTCGGCAGCTTCAACCCGCAACCCGACGGCCGCGTCGAGGTGATGAAGTTGATCAGCGGGCGGATCTACTTCGGCGGTGAGTTCGGCATGGTCGGCGGCACCACCCAGCCCTACCTCGCCCGCTCGTCCGGCAGCGGCCTGGACGGCAGCTGGACACCGGACATCAACGGCCCGGTCAGCTCCCTCGCCGGGGGCGGCGGCTACCTCTACGTCGGCGGCTCGTTCAACCGGGTCGAGGAGGTGCCGATCCGCGCCCTCGCCCGCTACTCGCTGAGCGAGGCGATGGCGACCGCGGACACCACCTGGGAGCCCGACCCGGACGGCGAGGTGAACCAGCTGCTGCTGAGCGGCAACAACCTCTACGCCGCGGGCGTCTTCCTCGAGATCGGCGAGCTGCCGCAGCGTTTCCTGGCCAGGATCGACGTCGCCGGCACCACCGCCGACACCTCGTTCCGGCCGGGCCTGAACGGGGCGATCAACGACATGCGCTTCGGCGCGGGCGGCATCCTCGCCGTCGGCCAGTTCTTCACCACCAGCGGCGTCTCCTCGCGCGCCTTCGCCAGCTTCTCCACCGGCAGCGGCACGCCGTCCTCGTCGTTCCGCGGCACGATCACCACCAGCGGCCAGATCTTCACCATGACCCCGGACGGCTCCGGCGGAGTCTACATCGGCGGGATCTTCGACACGGTCGGCGGCGCCGGCCGGACCAGCATCGCCCAGCTCAATTCGAGCGGCACCGTCACCTCCTTCAACCCCCGCCTGGTCGGGGCGAACCGCAGCGTGAACGACATCGCGGTCAACGGCGGGGACGTGTTCATCGGCGGCGACTTCTTCGAGGTGAGCGGGGTGAGCACCTTCCACCTGGCGAAGCTGTCGTCCTCCGGCGCGCCCTCGTCGAGCTTCCGGGTCAAGCCCTTCGCCCCCATCACCGCCGTCGCGGTGTCCGGCAGCCGGGTGTATGCCGGCAGCGAGGGGATGCGCTTCGTCACGGTCGGGCCGCCGGAAAGTGAGACGACCGTCGACGTCGCCAGCCTCGCGCGCTTCGACACCGGCGACGGGATGGTCGACATCAACTGGCGCCCGCTGGTCACCTTCAACGGCAACCCCGCGGGCGCCTCGGTGCGGTCGATCGAGGTCGGCGGCGGCGGCATCATCATCACCGGGCGCTTCAGCTTCATCGTCAATCCCAACGACACCGGCCAGGCCTTCCAGCGGGTCGGCGCGGCGGCCCTGTCGACCGGCGGCTGGGGCGAGCCGCTCGCCGGGTGGTCCACCCAGTTCCTCTCCGCCACGAGCGACGTCGCGACCATCGACGAGACCCTGCTGCACAACGGCAGCCTCTACGTCGCCGGCAACATCGCCTTCGTCAACGGCAACCAGTGGTTCGGCATCGCCAAGCTCGACCCCAACGGCGGGGCCTGGGACGCGGGCTTCGACGTCTCGCCGGTGCGCCAGTCGGGCGAGTCGCTGGTGCCCGCCTCGGTCGCGGCGATCGCGGCCTCGGGAAGCCACCTCTACATCGGTGGGTCCTTCGACCGGGTCTTCCAGGACGGCGTCTTCGTCTTCAACCCCGACATCGCCCGGGTCGACGCGGCCAGCGGCGAGCTCGACTACTCCTGGTACCCCTATGTCTCGAGTTCCGTGACCTCGCTGGCGAACTCGTCCGGCACCCTGTGGATGGGCGGGGCCTTCAGCTTCGTCGGCCCCTTCGAGAGCAACGGCATCGCCGCCGTGCGACCGAACACCGCCAGCTACCAGGCCTGGCTGGACCAGTACTTCTCGCCCGCCGAGCAATTGAACTCCGACAACGTCAGCCCGCTCGTCGACAGCGACGACGACGGCCTGGTGAACTTCTACGAGGCGGTGTTCAACCTCAACCCGCGGATCGATGACGCCGGCTCGACGGCGTCCGGATCGACGGCCGGCGTCCCGGTGCTCGGGCCGGCGGTCATCGACGAACAACGCTACATGACGGTCGAGTTCGTCCGCTACAAGGCCTCCGCCAACGCCGGGATCGAGGTGGTGCCCGAGTTCAGCTCGGACCTGCGGACCTTCGAGGCGCGCGGGGTGGAGGTCAGCGTCGAGTCGGTCGACGCCGAACGCGAGCGCGTGGTCATGCGCGACAGCATCGGCGGGCTGCCCAGCGCCTTCGCCCGCTACCGGGTGGTGGCGACGCCGCCGTGACGCCGCGTCGGAGGATTCCCGGACGACCTGCCGTCAGCGAATGAACCGGGACGGGGAAGGGCCGCGGCCCGACCGACCGGTGGGCTCAGATTCTGTCTTGTATTTTCTGTATTTTCGTTTATTACTGAAAACAACGAAAGGAGCTCCGTGGACCTGGACCCCGAAATCGACTTCATCGAGGTGTTTGACGACGGCCGCTTTGGGATGTGCTGCCGCTTGCACGAGTGGATCCATCACCAGCCGCGGGCCTTTGCGATTGCCTTCATCCCCTCCCAAGCGGCTGAGGCGGAGCGGGTGTTTCCCGGGATCGGCACCCTCGACCCCGCCCGCGAGATGGTGGTGAGGGAGCTGCTGCAACTCGGGCTGCAGGTCGGCGGATGGTCGCTGGCCGCCCTGGCCGTCGCCAGCCTGTGGATCCCCGCCGCGCTCGGCTGGCGGGAGAAGCTCGCCGGGCTGACGCCGTTGATGCGCGGGATGTGGTGGACCTACTCGGGCTACGTCTGGGGCAGCCACGTGTTCTTCGCCGTGCTGGCGCTGGGCTTCGGCGACTGGTTGCTCGGGCGCAGCCCGGCGGCGACCGCGATGTCCGCCTTCCTGCTGCTGTGGTGGTCGGTGCGGCTCGCCCTGCAGTTCGTCGGCCTCGATCTCGGCGAGATTGCCGACACGCCGCCCAACCGGATCGCCAAACACCTGCTCACCCTGCTGTTCGTCGGCCTGGCCACCCTGTTCGGCGCCCTGCTGGCCTGGAACGCGGGGTGGCCGGGGACGGGAGGAACCCCATGACCGCCGCCGTCGCACTGCTGGTTCTCGCCGGGGTCGCCGCCGGGCCGCTGCTGGCCCGGGTGGCGCGGACCGGGCGGCGGCGCCTCGCCGGGTGGGCGCTGCTCGCCGCCTTGGTGACCGCGGCCCACTTCGCCCTGGCAGGCGCCGACCCGATCGCACGGATGGTCGGGATCTGCCTCACGCTTCTCGCGGCGATGAAGGGCCTGGTCTTCGCGGAGTGGGGCGGCCGCCTCCCCCTCACCCGCTACCTGGTGTTCGCGCTCCTCTGGTTCGGCATGGACCCGGCGAGCTTCAGGAGGCGCCGCGGCGGACTGGGTTGGAAGGAAGACGCACGAATGGGCGGCCTGCTGATGGCGGTCGGCACCCTCGGAGCGTGGCTGGTCTGGAAGGCCGGCTGGCAGCAGGTCTTCGTGATGTTCCTGCCGATGAGCCTCGGCTTCCACTTCGGTGCCCTGAGGGTCCTCAAGGCCGCCCATCGCGCGGCCGGCTTCCCGGTGCGGACCCTGTTTCCGAATGTCCTGCATACCCGTGGCCTGGGGGACTTCTGGAGCCGGCGCTGGAACGTCGGCTACTCGCAGATGATGCAGCGCCTCGTCGGCCGGCCGGTGGCGGCCCGAGCCGGCAGCGCTGCCGGAACGCTGGCGGTCTTCGTCGGGTCGGGCGTGCTGCATGAACTCGCCATCACCCTCCCCGTGCAATCCGGCTTCGGCCTGCCGACCCTCTTCTTCACCGGCCACGGCCTGCTGACCCTCGCGGAGAGGAAGTTCGGCCGGAGCATGGGCAGGATTCCCGCCCTGCTCGCCGTGATCGCTCCGCTCGGGCTGCTCTTTCCCCCCGCCTTCCAGTCGGAGGTCATCGCCCGCTGCCTCGAGGTCTTCACGTTCCTTCCCGCGGTGGAGCCGCCGAGTTGACCGGCGGGAGGCGGATGATCCGCCTGGAGACCAGCAGCCCGACGAGCAGGCAGACGCAGGATCCCAGGGCGACCGCGAGCGGGGCGGAGAGCTGCCGGGCGAGGAAGCCGGCGACGAGGCTGCCGACCGAGCCGAGACCGAGGAAGCAGAGCGAGTAGAAGCCCATGATCCGCCCGCGCAGGTGGTCGGGCGAGCGGAGCTGGGTGGCGGTGTTGGCGGTGGCGAGGAAGATGATCATGAAGAAGCCCGCGCAGAACAGCAGGCCACAGGACAGCCAGAACACCCGCGAGAAGGCGAAGGCGATGAGGAACAGGCAGCAGCCGGTGAGGCCGAGGTAGATCAGGAACCGCCGGGTGAACCGCTTGCCGACCGAGGCCAGCGTGATCCCGCCGACGAGTGCCCCGCCGCCATTGAACGCCATCAGCATGCCGAAGGCCTTCGCGTCGCCGTTGAGGATGTCCTTCGCAAAGACCGGCATGAGGACACCGAAGCTCACGCCGAACACGCTGAAGGTGGAGACGAGGATGAGGATCGCCCGGATCGGACCGTTCCCGGCGATGAAGCGGAAGGCCTCCCCGATGGCCTCGCCGAAGGGCGGGTGGTCCGGCCGCTTGTCGAACTTCGGCAGCCTGAGCAGGCCGTAGCCGACGATCACCGCGATGTACGAGAGGCCATTGAGCAGGAAGCAGCCGGCCATGCCGATGACCCCGATGAGCAGGCCCGCGACCGCCGGGCCGACGACACGGGCCAGGTTGAACATCGATGAGTTCAGGGCGATGCCGTTGATCAGGTCGTCGCGCCCGACGAGCTCGACGACGAACGACTGCCGCGCCGGCACGTCGATGGCGTTGACCGCCCCGAGCAGCAGGCCGATCACGGCGACGTGCCAGACCTCGACGACCCCGGAGTGCACGAGGGCCGCGAGCAGCAGCGCCAGCAGCATGGCCGAGACCTGGGTGACGAGCAGGATGCTCCGTTTCGAATGGCGGTCGGCGATGATGCCGCCCCACAGGGCCAGCAGGGCGAAGGGCAGCATGTGGGCGAAGCGGATGAAGCCGAGCGCGACCGACGACCCGCTCAATTCGTAGACCAGCCAGCCCTCGGCGGTCGACTGCAGCCAGGTACCGACCAGCGAGATGACCTGCCCGCCGAAGAAGATCCGGTAGTTGCGGTGGCGGAACGCCGAGAAGGCGGCGGTCCAGCCAACCCGGCCGACCGGTTGCCGGCGCACATCCCCCGCTTCCGCGTTGGGGATGTTCGCGGTGTTCACGCCTTCGGGGTCATCGGCCAAGACGCGGGCAGCCTCCACCCGATCAGTGGGGCTGTCCAGCCGGGTGCCGCCACGCGTCGATGAGGCCCAACTGGACAGGCCGCCGTCAGTCGACCTCTTCCGGGTCTTCGTACCACGGCGTGCCGCAATGCCGGCTGCGCTGCAGGTCGGCGATCACCTGCGCACCCAGCAGGACCGTCAGCGCGGCGGCCTCCATGGTGAGCAGCACGATGATGGTCGTCGCCATCGACCCGTAGACCGCGTTCACCACCGACATGTGCACGAAGTAGCTGGTCAACCCGTAGCGCAGCAGCTCCCAGAGGGTCGCCGCGGTCATCCCGCCGTAGAGCGACAGCCGGAACGAGATCCGGGTGGCCGGCATCACCTTGTAGAGCGTCGTGAACAGCAGGGTCAGCCCGAGCCAGCCGGCGACCCGCAACACCACCGCGCCGACCTGTTGCATCGCGACGCTGAACTTGCCGAAGGCCAGCACCCGACCCTGCCCCGACTCGAAGAACGCGGTCAGGCTGGTCACCACGATCAGGCCGAGCGCGACCAGCGCGACGAAGGCATAGGGCAGCAGCGCCTTGACCCAGAACCGCCGCCGCCTCGGCTTCAGGGGCCGGTGGAAGATGGTCGCCATCGCCTGCTGCAGCACCCGGAAGGCAACCGACCCGAAGAACAGCATCACGACCACCCCGATCCACCCCGCCAGCTCGCGGCTCTCGAAGAAGCTGTCGAGGATGTCCGACAGCAGGTTCTCGGCCCCCGGGGCGATCAGCCCGACCTCGGCGGCCACCGCGCCCTTCAGCAGTTCCTCCTCGAAGTAGCGCGACAGCAGGACCACCAGGACCGCCGACAGCGGGACGAGGGAGAGCAGCGCATTGTAGGCCACCGCGCTGGTCAGCATCAGCCCGTTGTTGCGCAGGAAGAAGTCCCTGAGCACCCGCCGGGCGAAGCAGAGGAACTGGACCGCGAGGGGACGCATTCCCGACCCTCGCCCAGCCGGGAGAGTTCGTCGAGTCGTCAACGGGCCACCGGCACCGGCGTGAGGGACTCGGCGGTGACCACGCGGAACAGTCGGCTGGCCCGGTCGATCGGGGTGGTGAAGACCCGCGGGCCGCTCAGTCCGGACTCCCCGGAAACCGCCTGCCAGGAGCGGCTGGCCGGAAGGTAGGTCTCGATCGACGCCGACACGCCCGGGTTCGGGGTGAATGACAGGCGGAACTGGTCGCCAAGGGCGGAGGCATCGAGGGCTGGAGCATCGACCGTCGGCACCAGGATGAAGTCGTCGATGCCCACGAAGCTCTCGTCGGTCACTCCCGCGGCGGGAAAGAATCGGACCCCGACCTCGTCCACCCCGGAGAGGAAGGCGGCTCCCGGCCGGAACGCCACGAAGTCCTCGCCGTCGAGGTAGAACCAGAGCTCGTCGAAGGGAAAACTCAGCGCATACCAGTCGGGATCCACCCCGATGTCGGCGGGTTCGTAGATCCGTGAGTAGTAGAAGCCGTAGCCATTCGGGCCGTCGCAGAGGACGACCGCGTCGATCAGGTCGATCTCGGCCGGATCGACCGAGACCGAGACGTCGATGGCGGAGATCCGCTCCCTTGCGTAGTCACCGACCAGCACACCACCGGCGGTGAGCCCGTCGGCGAAGAACCAGACGCCCTGCCCACCGAGGAAATACGAGTAGGCGTAGGGGTTCGAATCCACCCCGGTTCCGGCCCAGGGCGGAGGATCGCTGAGCTCGTCGGCGTAGGCGAAAAGCGCCCAGGTGTCGGTGGTTTCCCGGGTGTCAAAGGCTTCCCACGCCCCGGCGACGGCATCCGCCGCGACGGGGGTGATCAGCAGAATGTGGCAGAGGGCCCTCAGCATCTCCCCATCCGACGGGAGAGATCGTGGAATATTCAAGCCGACCGGGCCCGGACTGCCGTTGGCTCCGCGGGATTTGTCCTCCCATCCATGGCGACCCGCGAGGGAGCCGCGACAAAGCCGGGAAAAGGCGGGCACTTTCTGGTGTGCCCCGCTCCGCCCCGCCGCTAGACACGGCCATGTCCAATCCACGCCGCTTCGAGGAACTCGACTTCCGCGAGACGCCCCTCGGCGACCTGATCCTGCGGCGGCGACTCATGACCACGCTCGACAACCTCGAGGTCTACGAGGTGATCCTGGGTGATGCCTTCCTGATGTCGTCGCTCTTCACCACCGTCGAGATCGCCTTGGCGGAGCTCGGACTGGCGGCCGTCGAGGCGGGCGATGCCGCCGATGCCGCCGAAGCGGCCGGGCTCGATGTCGTGGTCGGCGGGCTCGGGCTCGGCTACACCGCCCGCGCCGCGCTGGACCACCCGCGCCTCCGCTCGCTTCGCGTGGTCGAGTACCTCGCCCCGGTGATCGGCTGGCATGAAGGCGGCTTGGTCCCGCTTGGGCGCGGCCTCACCGACGACCCACGCTGCACCTTCATCCACAGCGATTTCTTCGCCGCGGCGTTGGACGGCTTCGATCCCCGGGAGCCCGACCTGAAGTACCACGCGGTCCTGCTCGACATCGACCACTCGCCGGCCAACCTCCTCCACGAGAACCACGGCCGGTTCTACTCGGAGGACGGACTCCGGCGCATGTCCGAGCAGCTCCACCCCGGCGGGGTCTTCGCGCTCTGGTCCGACGACCCGCCCGAGGGTTCGTTCCTGGAGATCCTCGGGGAGGTCTTCGCGACCTGCACCTCGCACGTGGTCACCTTCCACAACCCGCACCAGGACCGCGACGCCGCCAGCACGGTCTACGTCGCGACCAAGTCCCGATCGCCCCGATGAAGGCGACCACCAACCTGGCCCGCTCCACGGCACCGGACGGCACGGTCCTGCAGCTCCAGGAGCATGACGGCGAGCACTACCTGAAGGTCGACGGCGTGCAACTCATGAGCACGCGGGCGGCGCATTCCGAGCAGGCGATGGCCGACCTCGCCTGCGCGGGTCCCTGCCGGCGGGTGCTGATCGGCGGCCTCGGGTTCGGCTTCACGCTGCGCCGGGTCCTCGAGCTGGTTCCCGCCGACGCCGAGGTCGAGGTCGCCGAGCTGCTTCCCGTCATCGTCGAGTGGAACCGCGAGTTCCTCGGCGAGGTCAACGGTCGCCTGCTCGAAGACCCGCGGACGACGATCCACGTCGGCGACGTGCACGACCGCATCACCGGCGGGTCGCGCTACGATGCGATCCTGATGGACGTCGACAACAGCCCCGACCCGCTGGTCCAGAGGGCCAACGCCAGGCTCTACGCGCGGCGCGGACTGGAAAACCTGAAGGGCGCGCTCAATCCGGGCGGCCGCGTGGTCTTCTGGTCGGCGAACCGCGACAAGCCGTTCGCCCGCGAGCTGAAGCGCGTCTTCCGGCAGGTCGAGAGCATCCCGGCAAAGGCCTATCCCAAGGCGAAGCGGTTCAGCTACACGCTCTTCGTCGCGGTTCGCTGAACTCCTCTCCGGGAAGCCCGCCGCCGCAGCCGGCGGAACACCGGCCCCGGGGGCTTCGCGCCCTCCATCCAAGGGGGGTCGGCACGAATTTCGACATGCACTTCGCAAATCCGAAACAACCCGCCAGGATCCTTTCAGGTCACTGACAATCCGCGACTTGTGAAAATCCGCCGGAGGGAGGCAAGGGCGGATGAGGGCAAAAAATGCTGACTAGACAGAATCTCCGTAAACCGATAGATGCCAAGGGCAATTCTCTTTCGAGATTCCCTCGTTCAAAACCAAAATGAAAACCCTCAGTCTCGGCGCCGCCCTCGCCATCGCTCTACCCGCCTCCGTGTCCGCCACGGTCTACCTGGACTCCACCGGAGACCTCCACGATGGCACCGGTGGCGGGGCCAATTTCACCGGTTTCCCCCACCTGGACATCGCCTCGGTCGAAATCACCAACGATGCCACGGACATCATGTTCACCATCACGCTGGTGGGTGACCCGGTGGCCACCGATTGGGGCAAGTATCTCGTCGGGATCGATTCGGGCCCGGGCGGCGACACGGGCGGCAACGGCTGGGGCCGCCCGATCTCGATGGCAAGCGGGATGGACTACTGGATCGGCAGCTGGGTCGATGCCGGAAATGGCGCGGAAATCTACAGCTGGAATGGTGCGTCCTGGGATCTCGACCATGCCACCTACAACGCGCCTCCGGACAATGAGGTCGCCGCGCCCACCAAGAATCCGACCAGCCTCACCCTGGGCGCGCCGCTGACTTCCCTCGGACTGAACATCGGCGACTCCTTCACCTTCGATGTGTTTGCCTCGGGGGGTGGCGGAGGCGACGGCGCGATCGATGCCCTGTCGGACCCGAGCGCGAGCGTCACCGACTGGGGGGATTCCTACAGCTCTTCCTCGACGCTGACCTACATGGTGGTTCCCGAACCCGGCGCCGTCACGCTTGGCCTGCTGGGCACCCTGGGCCTCCTCGTCCGGCGTCGCCGCACGCACTGAGGGCGCTGCATCCGACTTTCCTAGGCCGCTGCCCGGAACGGGTGGCGGCTTTTTCCTTTCCGGCGGCCGCAACCCGGCCAGTCGGCTGCCTGCCCCGATGGACCACCACCGCGCGCCGTGAAGCCCTCCGATCCAGCGAAACGCCGGGCCGCGACCCTCTCACGGCGCAAGCGCCGGTTGTTCATCATCGCCGCGCTGCTCCTGCCGGTCCTGCTGGTGCTGGGCGCGGAGGGACTCCTCCGGCTCCTCGGCCACGGTGGCTACGACCCGGTCCTGCGGCGGTTGGGCGAGGTCGACGGCGGCGAGCTCATCCTCGCCGACCAGGCGGGGGCCATCTCCTACTTCTTCGCGAACCCGACCCGTCCGGGATACAACCACCAGTACCAGTTCATTGATCCCAAGCCGGCGGGGACCTTCCGGGTCTTCGTGGTCGGGGAATCGGCCGCCAAGGGCTTCCCGCAACCGCGCAACCTCGCGGCCCCCTCCTTCCTCGAGCGCATGCTGACCGATGCATGGCCGGAGCGGAAGGTCGAGGTGATCAACCTCGGCACCACCGCGGTGGCGAGCTTCCCGGTCCTCGGGATGCTGAAGGAGGCCCTGGAGTTCGATCCCGACCTGGTCATCATCCACACCGGGCACAACGAGTTCTTCGGTGCCTACGGCGTGAACTCCGCGAGTCGTGGCGGGACCAGCGTGGCCCAGTTGAAGCTCACCCGCTTCACCCGCGGCCTCGCCATCACCCAGGCGCTCGGGGAGGCCTTCCCCTCGGGCGACCCCGCCATGAACAAGTCCCTCATGGAAATCATGGTGGGCCGGAGCCACACCCCCTGGAACGACGCCTCGCGGGAGGCGGCCGCCGGCAACCTCGGCGCCAATGTCGGGGAGATGCTGCGCCGCTGCGGAAAACGGGGCGTTCCGGCCATCGTGTGCACCCTGCCGACCAACGAGCGCGACCTGTTTCCCGTGGGAGAAGACCTCCTCGATGCCTCCCGACGTGACGAGTTTCGTGACCTGCTCGAGGAAGCCGAGCTGCTGCTTCCCACCGACTCGGTGGCTGCCGCTGCCATGCTCCGCAAGGCGGTCGACCTCCAGCCGCACCACGCCCGCGCGCAGTTCCTCCTCGGCCGGGCGCTCCTCGACGCCGGAGAGCACGGCCCGGCGCTCGAGAGATTCATCGCGGCGCGGGACCTCGACACGATGCCGTGGCGCGCCACCAGCCGGCAGCAGGACGCCATCAGGGAAGCCGCAGGATCCGCTGGCGGCACCCTCTGCGAGCTGGAGGAGGCCTTCCGCGACGCCAGCCCCGGCGGCTGCATCGGCTGGGAACTGATGGACGACCACGTCCACCCGAGCCTCGAGGGCCAGGCCCTCATGGCCGATGCGCTGGTGGACACGATGCGGCGGATGACCGGTGCAGCGGCGCTCTCCGGGGAGGAGCGCGCGCGCATCCGCCCCGCCATGGACTACGCGGAGGAACTCGGCGACAACCCGTGGGACCGCTACGGGGTCGACCACAGCATGCGGGTGCTCTTCCGCGTGCCCTTCCTCAGCGAGCGCAATGCAGCGGCCCTCGAGCGATTCGAGCAGCGGGCCGCCGAGTTCGAGCGGACGCTCTCGCCGGAGCTGAAGACCGTCGTCCGAAAGTGGCAGTCCGTGCGGCCCCACGCCGGTGGCAAGCGCCCGATCACCGGCATGGTGGCCCGGCAGCTCATGCGCGAACGGCGCTTCGAGGAGGCCCACGCGCTCTACCGCATCGCCCGACGATCGGTTCCGCCGTACACCTCCTGGCACATCGAGTATGTCTACTTCGCGCTCGTCTGCCGCCACGAGCTGAACGGCGCGCTCAGCGAGGCGGAACGCGAACTGGCGGCGGAGGAGATCGAGCGGGGAGACTTCCTCCTGCGCCGCGGCTTTTCAGGGAGCGGGCTCACCGAACGCTACATGGGGCGCCTTCACCAGCTGCGCGACGAGTGGGAGGAGGCCATTCCCTTCCTCAACGCCAGCCGCCGGAACCTCGGCGGCATGGAACTCGTCGCCGCCGACCAGGCGCTCTTCATGTCGCTGCTGAAGACGCAGCGCTTCGAGGAGGCGAGGCAGCTCGCCGAAAACGGCGTGGAGAACAGTGGTGAGTACGCCCCCTACTACCGGCAGCTGATGGAATACCTCGCCAGGGAGTGAGAAAAATCCCCGGGCGACGCGCCGGCACGGGTGCAGGGGTGCAGGGGTGCAGGGGTGCAGGGCTAACGACAAGTTCTGACCGTGAACCGCGAATGAACAGGAATAGACGCCAATTCATGCAGCCATGAAGCCAGCAACCATACCTTGAATCCTGGAGTGTGGGACTTCCTGGCCGAGTCCCAGTTCTTGATTCGCGTTCATTCGCGGTTCCAAAGTCAGCGGTGATGATGCCCTAGAACATCCGGTCGAACTCGCGGTTGTCCTTCGCCTTCTGCCACCCGGTCGCCGCCTGCGGATCCCGCCGGAGTTTCAACAAGTCCCGGCCCGACAGGTGGAGGAGCAGCCCGATCGGCGTCAGGACGACGAAGAAGATCACCACCAGCAGGAGTCCCCCGACGACCTGCCCGACGTGGAAGCTGGCCCTCATGCCGCCGCGGTAGAAGCCGCGGAACCAGCGGGGACGGAGGAGCGACAAGAGGAAGGCCACGATGGCCAGCCCGGCCGCGAGCCATCGCACGGCGTCGGGCAGGCTCTCCCTCCACCAGGGGAGCCACGCCAGCAGGTTCAGCGCGACCCCCGTCACGAGGGTGAACTTGATCCATTCAGCAGGCTGTTCCTTGAGTCGGAGCATCGGGGGGCTAGTCGGGGACGGGATGGAACTCCTGCCGGGGCGCCTCGACCGGCTGGGCCGCACGCTCGAGGAGGAAGCTGCCGATGGCGAGGTGGTCCATCGCGGTGTTCACGAAGCAGCGGTAGGCATCGTCGGGCGTGCACACCACCGGTTCCCCGCGCACGTTGAAGGAGGTGTTCACCAGCATCGGGCAGCCCGTCTTCGCCTCGAATCGCTTCAGCAGGTCGTGGAAGACCGGGTTGGCATCCGGGGCCACGGTCTGGATGCGGGCCGAGTCGTCGACGTGGGTCACCGCGGGAATCCTCGAGCGAACCTGCCCGAGGCGATCCAGGCCGCGGGCCTCCCCATCCTCCGGTGTCATCCGCTGGGCCTCGCGTAGCGGCGCCACCACGAGCATGTAGGGCGAGGGGCCCTGGAGCTCGAAGAACTCCGCCGCACGTTCCTCCAGCACCGCCGGCGCGAAGGGCCGGAAGGACTCGCGGAACTTGACCTTGCGGTTCAGCACCGACTGCATCGCCGGCGACCGGGGATCGCCGAGGATGGACCGGTTGCCGAGGGCCCGCGGCCCGAACTCCATGCGGCCCTGGAACCAGCCCACCACCTTTCCATTCGCGAGGAGATCCGCCACGCGATCCCGCAAGCGCTCCGGCGCGAGGCGCTCGTAGCGGGCGCCGTGCTCGCGCAACACCGCCTCGATCCCGCGGTCGGAGTACTCCGGCCCGAGGAGGGCACCGCCCATGGCATCCGGTTCCGCCGGGACCCGCGGCTGTGGGTCGTCCTTCCTCATGTGCCAGACCGCGAGGGCCGCCCCGAGCGCTCCCCCGGCATCCCCCGCCGCCGGCTGGATCCAGATCCTTTCGAAGATCCTCTCGCGTGCGATCAGGCCGTTCGCCACCCCGTTCAAGGCCACCCCGCCGGCCATGCAGAGGTCCGGCAGGCCGGTCAGGGCGCGGGCATGCCGGGCGAGCCGCAACATGATCTCCTGGGTGACCACCTGGATCGACCGGGCGACGTCCATGTGGCGCTGCTCGAGGGGCGCCCCGGGTTTCCGCCGCGGCCCGCCGAAGAGACGGTCGAAGCGCCGGTTGGTCATGCGCAAGCCGCGCAGGAAGGGAAAATACTCGAGGTTCAGGTGCAGCGAGCCGTCTTCATTCACGCTGACGAGATGGTCGTGGATCGCCCTGACGAAGCGAGGCTCGCCGTAGGGAGCGAGTCCCATCAGCTTGTACTCCCCGGAATTGATACGAAAACCACAGTAGGCGGTGAAGGCCGAGTAGAGGAGACCGAGCGAATGCGGAAAGCGAAGCTCCTCGAGGAGCTCGACCTCGTTCCCCCTCCCCACCCCCACGGTGGTGGTGGCCCACTCACCGACGCCATCGACGGTCAGGACCGCGGCCTCCTCGAAGGGCGAGGGAAGGAAGGCGCTGGCGGCGTGGGCCTGGTGGTGTTCGGTGAACAGCACCGGGGCACCGGAAGCCAGGCCGGGCAGCTCGTGGCGGATCGTGCCCCGCAGGTTCAGCTTCTCCCCCAGCCACGACGGCAGGACCCGGGGAAAGGTTGTCCACCCCGAGGGAGCCACCGCGAGATACGACTCCAGCAGGCGGGCAAACTTCACGATGGGCTTGTCGTAGAACACCACCGCCTCGAGATCCCCCTCCCCGATGCCGGCCCGCTTCAGGCAGAAGTCCACCGCGTTGCGCGGAAAGCGCGCGTCGTTCTTTCGCCGGCTGAAGCGCTCCTCCTGCGCCGCCGCGACGACATGACCGTCGCCCACCAGCGCCGCCGCCGAATCGTGGTAGTAGGCCGAGATCCCAAGCAGGTAGCGCACGAAGGGAAGTTTACATGAAGGGGTACATGAGGGGGGCCAGCACCGAGCCCCCGGTGAAGACGATCACGGCGGCCAGGCCCACCAGCAGCACCACCAACGGGACGAGCCACCACTTCTTCTCCTGGCGCAGGAAGAGCATGAACTCCTTGAACAGCTGCCACACCTCGTCCTTCTAGGAGCCCGGGCAGGCTGATTCAACCGAATTTGCGGGGGACGGGACGCCGCGTGAACGCGCGGACGTGGCAACCCGCCTCACTTGCCGATGCAGTAGAGCGTCGACAGGGACCTGGCGAAGATCCGGCCCTGGATCGGCGCCAGCGTCGCACGGAAGACCTCGTCCACCTCGGCGCCCAGCTCGTTCACCGCGACCACAGCTTCTCCCCGTCGAGGTCGAAGGCATGGATCCCCGCCGGGCCGAAGAAGGCCACCACCCGCTCGCCGTCCGTCGCGCAGGTCGGCGTGGCGTAGCCGTTCATCTGGTGGGGCGTCTCCGGGGCCTCGCAGCGGATCGTCCGCTCCCACAGCTGCTGCCCGTCGATCCGGCTCACGCAGAAGACATGCCGCTCGCGCCCGTCCTCCGACGCCCCGGTCAGGAAGATCCGGTCGCCCCAGTTCACCGGCGACGACTGGCCCCGGCCCTTGAGTTCGGTCTTCCACACCACCGATTCGGCACTCCACCGCAGCGGCACCTCCGTCGCCGACGAGTGCCCGCGCCCGGTCGGGCCGCGGAACTGCGGCCAGTGCTCCTCGGCAACCGCCGTGGCGCCGGGGGCCAGCCCGAGCACCACCAGGGTCGTGTGGCGGAACATCGCGTGGAAGAATCGCATCATCTTCATGCGAAAACGCAGCCCGCGGCCCGATCCTTGCCGACAACCTGGAAAATCGCCGGGGCCGACCGCCGCGCCCCCCTTTTCATTGTCCATCGGCCCGTCCCGGTGTTCCCTCCGGCCGTCCACCCACCTGTCTGCTTGAAGGAAGTCACCATCTACACCGACGGCGCCGCCAAGGGAAACCCGGGCCGGGGCGGTTTCGGCACCCTGCTGGTCTACCGGGGCCAGGAAAAGGAGATCTCCGCGGGCTTCGAGCGGACCACCAACAACCGCATGGAGCTGCTCGCGGCGATCGCCGGCCTCGAGACGCTGAACGCAGCCTGCCGGGTCGCCCTGCACTCGGACTCGCGCTACCTCGTCGACGCCATGAACAAGGGCTGGCTGAAGGGCTGG
The DNA here is from genome assembly GCA_030430455.1 of Verrucomicrobiia bacterium. GTDB lineage: Bacteria > Verrucomicrobiota > Verrucomicrobiia > Verrucomicrobiales > Akkermansiaceae > Haloferula. The sequence goes on from JAUIJB010000062.1 coordinate 15,797, forward strand.
AAGTCGCGCGGCTGGGCCCGCGCCAACCAGCAGCACCTGAAAAACCGCGACCTCTGGCAGCGCCTCGACGCGGCTGCGGCACCGCACCGGATCGAGTGGCGCTGGGTCCGGGGGCACGCCGGGCACGCCGAAAACGAGCGCTGCGACCAACTCGCCGACGCCGCCACCCGCTCGCCCCGGCTGGAGGTCGACAGCGGGTTCCTCGAGGAGGAGGCGCGCAACGGCGCGCAGGGTGACCTGATCTGATGGCCTCCCTCGCCGACATCCGGCTGGGGGACCCGTCGTCGGGCGACCAGGTGCTCGACGCCTTCCTGGCCTGGCTCGTCGACACCGGCATCGAGCCCTACGACCACCAGGAGGAGGCGATCCTCGAGTGGTTCGGCGGCAACCACGTGATCCTCAACACGCCGACCGGCTCCGGAAAGTCGCTGGTCGCGCTGGCGGCCCAGTTCCGCGCGATCTGCCAGGGCCGGCGGTCCTACTACACGGTGCCGGTCAAGGCGCTCGCCAACGAGAAGTTCCTCGCGCTCTGCAAGGTCTTCGGCCCCGAGCGGGTCGGCATGATCACCGGCGACGCCACGGTCAACCCCTCCGCACCGGTGATCTGCTGCACCGCGGAGATCCTCGCCAACCTGGCGCTGCGGGAGGGCGCGACCGCGGCGGTGGACGAGGTGATCATGGACGAGTTCCACTACTACTCGGACCACGAGCGCGGGGTGGCCTGGCAGGTTCCGCTGCTCACCCTGCCGCAGTCGCGCTTCCTGCTGATGTCGGCGACCCTCGGCGACACCGCCTTCTTCGAGGACTGCCTCCGCGACCTCACCGGGACGCCGGTGTCGCTGGTGAAGTCCGAACAACGCCCGGTGCCGCTGGAGTTCGACTACAGCACGACGCCGCTGGAGGAAAAGGTCGAGGAACTGGTCGAGGCCGGGCGGGCGCCGGTCTACCTCGTCCACTTCACCCAGCTCGCCTGCGCCCGGACGGCGCAGAACCTGATGAGCCGGAACTTCTGCAGCCGCGAGGAGAAGGACGCGATCGCCGCGGCCCTCGAGGGGGCCGACTTCCGCAGCCCCTACGGCAGGGAGATCCGGAAGCTGCTCCGCCACGGCCTCGGCATCCACCACGCCGGCCTGCTGCCGAAGTACCGCGTGCTGGTCGAGAAGCTCGCCCAGCGCGGCCTGCTCAAGGTGATCTGCGGCACCGACACCCTCGGCGTCGGCGTCAACGTGCCGATCCGCACGGTCCTGTTCACCCAGTTGTTCAAGTACGGTGGCCAAAGTACCCGGATCCTCGCCGTCCGCGACTTCAAGCAGATCTGCGGCCGCGCCGGGCGGCGCGGCTTCGATGACATCGGCTACGTCGTCGCGCAGGCGCCCGAGCACGTCATCGAGAACCTCAAGGCGGAGCAGAAGGCCGCCGCCAAGGGGAAGAAGTCCAAGGCGGTGAAGAAGAAGCCGCCGGAGAAGGGCTTCGTCAACTGGGACGAGAAGACCTTCCACAAGCTGATCGACTCGCCACCCGAGCGGCTGACCTCGAGCTTCACCCTGCGCCACGGCATGCTGCTCAACCTGCTCGGGCGGCGCGACGTCGACGGATGCGCGGAGCTGCGCCGGATCATCCGCGATTGCCACGAGACGCCCGTCATGAAGCGGGCCCTGCGGCGCCGCGGCTTCGCCCTGTTCCGCGGCCTGGTCGAGGGCGGGGTGCTGCGGATCCTGCCGCCCGACCAGCGCAGCGGGCCGGCCAAGGTCGCCCTCGACGTCGAGCTCCAGGACGACTTCACGATGAACCAGGCGCTCGGCCTCTACCTGCTCGACGCGATCCCGCAGCTCGACGCGGAGGCGCCCGACCACGTGCTCAACGTGATCTCCCTGGTCGAGGCGATCCTCGAGGACCCGGCCGCGGTGCTGCGCCGGCAGGTCGACAAGCTCAAGGGCGAGCTGGTCGCCGCGCTCAAGGCCGACGGGGTCGAGTACGACGACCGCATGGAGCAGCTCGAGCAGGTCGAGCACCCGAAGCCGGGGAAGGACTTCATCTACGACACCTACAACGACTTCGTCCTGCGCAACCCCTGGGCGCGCGAGGCCTCGGTGAAGCCGAAGTCGATCGCCCGCGAGATGTTCGAGGGCTGGCTCTCCTTCGAGGACTACATCAAGACCTACGGCCTCGAACGCAGCGAGGCGGTACTGCTCCGCCACCTCTCGGAGGTCTTCAAGGTGATCGACCAGACGATCCCGCCGGCCCTGATGACCGAGGACCTGGAGGAGGCGCGGACCTTCCTCGAGGAGATCCTCCGCGGCGTCGACTCGAGCCTGATCGACGAGTGGGAGAAGCTGCGCGACCCCGACTACGTCCCGCCCGCCGAGCGCTCGCCCGAGCAACGCCGGGCGATCCCCTTCACGCGCAACCGCGCCGCCTTCACCCGCGCCGTCCGCAATGCCGTCTTCGGCGTCGTCAAGCAGCTCTCGCAAGGTCGGCTCGAGGAGGTCGCGACCGGCGGTTCCCTCACACGGGAGCAGCTCGCCGCCCGGATGGAGGCCTACCGCGAGTCGCACGGCTGGATCCGCCTGGACCCCGAGGCACGCAGCAGCAAGCACTTCCGCGTCGACCCGGTCGACGGCCGCCGGGCCTGGCGCGTCGAACAGGTGCTGGTCGACGACGCCGACCTGAACGACTGGAGCATCCACCTCCGGGTCGACCTCGACCGCTGCGACGAGGAGATCGCCGTGCGCCTCGAACTCGAGGACCTCGCCGCGATCGGCGACCGGCGCGAGTCAGGTTGAGGCCTCCTGGCGCAGCGACTCGAGCTCTTCCCAGCGCGCGTAGAGGGCGGTCACCTGGTCCCGCGCCACCTCGAGCTCGGCGACCACCGCGGGGACCTCGTTGAAGTGCCCGGTCTGGAAGTCCGGGTCGTTGAGCTTGCCCTCGAGGGCCTCCACCACGCCCTCGGCCTCCACGATCCGCTCCTCCATCGCCTCCAGCTCGGCGACCTCGGCGAGGGTCAGCTTGCGGGGCTTGGAGGCGACCGCCGCCGCCTTGCGCCGCGCCGCGGCCTCCTTCGCCGCCGCCGCGGCCTGGATGCGCAGCGAGTTCTCGCGCTGCTGGCGCTTCTCGAGGTAGTACGAGTAGTTGCCGGGCGTGACCTGCACCCCGTCGTCCTCGAAGGCCACGATCTGGTCGCAGATGCGGTCGAGGAAGTAGCGGTCGTGCGACACCACGATCACCGTGCCGCCGAAGTCAGCCAGCGCCTCCTCGAGCATGCGCAGGCTCGGCAGGTCGAGATCGTTGGTCGGCTCGTCGAGCACCAGCAGGTTGCCGCCGTCCTTGAGCACCTTGGCCAGCATCAGGCGGGCGCGCTCGCCGCCGGAAAGGAGGTCGACGCGCTCGTTGATCCGCTCGTCCGAGAACAGGAAGCGCCGCAGGTAGGCGCGGGCGCCGAGCAGCTCGTCGCCGAAGTGCAGCTTCTCGTTGCCGTCGGCGACCTCGTCGAGCAGCGACCCGCCGCCGTCGAGCACCATGCGGGCCTGGTCGATGTAGTTGACCCGCACCCGCTTGCCGAGCACCGCGCTCCCCTCGTCGGGCTCGAGCTGCTGCAGGCAGACCCGCAGCAGCGTCGTCTTGCCGACCCCGTTGCGGCCGACGATGCCGGTGCAGGTCCCGGGCCGCAGGACCAGGTCGAGGTGCCGGAAGAGCCAGCGCGGCGAGGTGTCGGAGCCGACGTTGACCCCCGCGCCCTCGAGCTCGACGACCTTGTTGCCGAGCTCCGGCGGCGGCGGGATCAGGATGTCCATCTCGCGCTCCTCCGGCGGCGCCTCCATCCCCTCGACCTCGTAGAACTTGTCGAGGCGGTTGCGCGACTTGGTCGTGCGCGCCTTGACCCCGGCGCGGACCCACTCGAGCTCCTCGCGCAGGAAGCGCTGGCGGCGCCGCTCGGTCTGCTCGGCGATCTTCTGCCGCACCGCCTTGGCCTCGAGGAAGGCGGTGTAGTTGCCCGGGTGCGAGAAGGCCTTGCCGTGGTCGATCTCGATGATCCGGGTGGCGATGACGTCGAGGAAATAGCGGTCGTGGGTGACGAAGATCACCGCGCCGCCGTAGGTGTTCAGGAAGCCCTCGAGCCAGCGGATCGAGTCGGCGTCGAGGTGGTTGGTCGGCTCGTCGAGCAGCAGCAGGTCGGGCTGCGAGGCCAGCGCGCGACACAGCGCGACCCGGCGCTTCTCGCCGCCCGACAAGGGCCCGGTCGCGGTCTCGAGCGGCGGCGTGCCGAGCGCGTTGGAAAGCGAGCGGATGCGGGCGTCGAGGTTCCAGCCGTCGGCGTGCTCGATCAGGTGGAGCAGCTCGGCGAGCCCGTCCTCGCCGCCTTCACCGCCATCCCCGTCCTCGTAGCGGCGGATCGCATCGACCACGTCCGCGGCCCCCGCGGCGATGTTCTCGTGGACCGACTTGTCGGCATCGAGCTCGAACTCCTGGGGCAGGTAGCCGACCCGCAGCTGGCGCCGCCGCGAAATGTCGCCCGAGTCGGCCTCGTTGTGGCCGGCGAGGATCTTCAGCAGCGAGGTCTTGCCGCAGCCGTTGCGCCCGACCAGCCCGACCTTCTCCCCCGCGGCGACGGCCAGGGTGACGCCGTCGAGGAGGACCTGGTGGCCGTAGGCGAGGCGGATCTCATTGGCGGAAAGAAGGGCGGACATCGGTGGGGCGCCCGGCATCCCTGGGGGCCGCGAGGGAAAAACTCAAGGACCATCCCCAAGGCCCTCGCAAGCCCGGTAGAGCGCCCGCCAGGTCGGCCAGTCGTGCCCGCCGGGGAGCCACACGGCTTCCCCGGGTTCGAGGAAGTCGGCGGCCAGCTGGCGGCTGGTCGGTGCCAGCCGGTCGCCGCGGCCGCAAGCGATCACCAACTGCGGCGGCTCCCGCGCGGACCATTGCTGCTTGAGCCCGGCCCACAGCCGGCGGCTGAAGTCGTCGTCGCTGATTTCCCCCGGATCCCACTCCGCGACCCCGCCGGCCTCGGCGACCTCCTCGATCACCTCGGCCTCGCCGGCGAAGGGGGAAAGCAGCACCAGGCGCTCCGCCACCCCGGGATGCTCGAGATCGTAGAGCAGCGCACCGAGCCCACCCATCGAGATGCCGACCAGGGTGACCCGGTCGATGCCGTCCTCCCTCGCCAGCAGGACGACGTCGCGATGAAGCCGCTCGATCGCCGACCGCTCCCGGTAGTAACCGAGGTGGAGGTCGGGCGCCACGATCCGCGCCCGCGGGTGGCGTTGGCGCACCAGTTCGACGAACCCCTCGTCGACGAACTCCCGCGGCAGGCTCCAGCGGCCGGGCAGCAGGACGACCAGCTCTTCGGCCTTTCCGGCGACCTCGTCGACCACGGCCGCTACGGGAACCACCGGCTCCGGCGGGATCAGCCGACAGGACGCCAGCATGGCGGGCAGCAGGAAGAGAGCGGGTCGGATCACCCGTCACCATGGCCGGAAATCCCCCCGCCGCATCCGAAAAACGGCAGTTGCCAGGTGGCTGCCGTCCCGCAGGGGAACCAGAGAATCCTTGGCACCCCGGGCGGGTGGGCTACGCTCCGCGTTCGTGATGAAGGATCGACTGCCAGCCGAAGCGACCCGAACCCGGTCGGGTTGGCAATTCTTCCGATTGAAGGAAGATGGGGCCCCGCGCGCGGGTATGAATCCTGCCCTCACACGCCATCACACCCCGCTCCCGGGTCCGCGCCGCCGGCTCGTTCCAGGGGCCTCCGCGGGAAAGCCGCTTCGCGGCACCTCGCCATTTGTCCGATTGAATTGATATGATCCCTGCCCTTCGCCTCCTTTCCTTTCCCGCGCTTCTCGCGACCGCCACCATCGTTGCGGGATGTTCCGACGAATCCGGCTCCGCAGGCGGGGGAGAAAGGGAATTCCTCAGCATCGGGACGGCTCCTCCCGGCGGCGCATTCTTCGTCGTCGGCGGGGCGATCGCCGAGGTGCTCGATGCCCACGCCGGGGACGACGGGGGCGCCGGCTGGACCGTCACGGCGGAGGCAACGATGGGCACCCAGGAGAACATCCGCCGCCTCGCTGCCGGCGAACTCGACCTGGCGATGGCAAACGCGGCGATCTCTTACTTCGCGGTGCGGGGCGGGCGCGATTGGGAATCGCCCCAGGCCATCCAGGCGGTGATGACCCTGGCACCGAACGTCGCCTTCTTCATCACCCCGGCGGACTCCGGCGTCCGGTCGATTGCCGACCTCAAGGGCAAGCGGGTCGTGATCGGTCCCGCGGGCGCCGGGTTCGAGCACTTCGTCGAGCCGATCCTCGAGGCCCACGGCGTGGCGCTGTCCGACCTGAGCCCCCTCTACGGGACCCAGGCGGCCGCGGTCGACATGCTGTCGGACGGGTCGGCGGCCGCCGCCTTCCTCGGCGGCGCGATTCCGACCGCATCGATCACCCAGGCCTGCGCCTCGGGCGACATCGTCTTCGTCCCCTTCGACGAGGAGGCGCGGCAGAAGCTCATCGAGGAGTACGCCTTCTTCCATCCCGCGCTGGTGGAGGCGGGCACCTACCGGGGACAGGACGAGGACTTTTCCTGCCTCAACGTGGGCTCGATGCACCTGATCACCGCAGCCGACAAGGACGAGGAGACCATCTACCAGCTGACCAAGGCACTCTACGAGAACCGCGAGGAGGTCACCGCGAGGCACCCGGCCGGCAAGGCGATCAATCCGGGGAATGCGGCGCGGCCCGTCGGCACCGAGTTCCATCCGGGCGCGGCGAGATTCTACCGTGAGATCGGAATCCTCTCCGAATGACCGGTCGCTCCCCGATGGAGGGACCCGGGATGGACCGGCGATGAAGAAGGCCAGCGCCATCATCGCGGGGATCCTCTGCGTCTTCACCCTGTGGGAGGTCAACTACCCCACCTTCCAGCCCCAATCGAGTCTCGCCGTCTTCCTGATGGCAGGGCTCGTCCTTTGCTTCCTCAATTTCCCCCTGCGCGGGAAGTGGGCGGAGCAGCGGTGGTCGCGGGCCCTCGACCTCGGCCTCGCCGCGCTCGCCGCGCTTTGCTGCGGGTTCATCATCGTCCAGACCGAGCGCGTGTTCGAGCCCCTGTGGTCGGGCGGCGAACCGCTGGGCAACCGGCCCGGCCGGGAGACCGGGCTCGACATCGGCGTGGCCGTCGTGCTGCTCGTGCTGGTGCTCGAAGCCGCGCGCCGCTGCATGGGATGGGCCCTGCCGATTCTCGCCCTCCTCTTTCTCGCCTACTCGCTCTTCGGCCCCAACCTGCCGGACTGGCTGATCCCCCACCGCGGCTACGACCTCGAACGCACCCTCGCCCAGGCGGTGCTGCACGGGCAGGGGGTGTTCGGCGTGGCCCTGGGGGTGATGTTCCGCTACGTGTTCCTCTTCGTCGTGTTCGGTGCCTTTCTCGGCGCCACCGGCGCGACCGGCTTCATCATCGCGTTCGCGCGCAGGATCTTCCGCAACAGTGCGGGGGCCCCGGCCAAGGTGGCGGTGGTCAGCAGTGGCTTCATGGGGTCGCTGTCGGGCAGTGCGGTCGCCAACGTGGTCACCACCGGAACCTTCACCATCCCGCTGATGCGGGCGGCCCGCTTCAAGCCCGAGATCGCCGGGGGCATCGAGGCGGCCTCCAGCTCGGGCGGCGCGCTGGTCCCGCCCGTGATGGGGGCCGCGGCCTACCTCATGCTGGAGATCGTGCAGCCGCCGGTGACCTACCTCGAGGTCATCCGCTCGGCGCTGATCCCGGCATCGCTCTACTACCTGTCCCTCTTTCTCTTCGTCCACTTCCATGCCCTGCGGATCGCGTCCGCGGAGAAAGCGGGGCCGGATTCCGCCGCCGCCGACCCGCCGCCGGACACCGGCAAGGGCGGGCGGGAGGAGCTCGAGCCCTACCAGGGGGTCCTCTTCGTCGCCTCGCTCGCCAGCCTGATCGGGTTTCTCGTTGCCGGATTCACCCCCTTCCGGGCGGTGACCTTCGCCCTCTTGGTGCTTGTCGTCCTCAGCTTCTTCCGCAGGGAGACGAGGTTGAGCCGCGAGAAGTTCCTCGGGGCGATCCGCGACGCCGGCCGCGACGCCGTTCCGCTGATCTGTGCGGCGGCCTGCGTCGGGGTGATCATCGGCGTCGTCACGCTCACCGGCGTGGGGACCAGGTTCCCCGCCCTGATCCTGCCCATGGCGGAAGACAACCTCCTCGGCGCGCTGCTGCTGATCATGCTGGGCTCGTTGATCCTGGGCATGGGCCTGCCCTCGGTGGTCTGCTATCTCCTCATGGCCACCCTCATCGGGCCGGTGCTGGGCAAGCTGGGAGTCGTCCCCCTCGCCGCCCACTTCTTCATCTTCTACTTCGGGATGATGAGCATGGTGACGCCCCCCGTCGCGCTCGCCGCCTACGCCGCCAGCTCGGTGGCGGGGTCGAAGATCATCCCGACGAGCATGGCCGCCTTCCGCGTCGCGCTGGTCGGGTTCACCCTGCCGTTCATGTTCGTCTTCCGTCCGGAGCTGCTGCTGCTGGCGCCGGGTGGCGAATCGCCGCCCGTGATGCTCGTCATCTACGCGACCACCATCGCGGCCCTCGGCATCGTCGCCTTCGCCGCCGGCTTGTCGGGCTACCTGCTCGTGCGGCTGAACCCCGCCGCGCGGGCCCTGCTGTTCGTCGCGGCCGCGCTGATGCTCTACCCCGGTGAGGCCCTCCTGTTCCCCGGGGAATGGATGCTGACGATCCACGACCTCGCGGGAGTCCTGCTGCTGGCCGGCGTCGCCGCCGTCACCGGCGTGCGCGGCCGCAGGCCGCCGGGTGGCTTGCGGGCGCCGGCCCGCGCCTGATGCCAACTCACGGCGTGATCCCGCCAGCAGCCTGCAGGTCCGGCAAGGCCCCGCTGAGGGTGCCGTCGCGGAGTGCTTCGAGACCCTCCAGCCAGCGCGGGGGCACCCCGTTGGCGGCGCCGAGGAGCGATCCAACCACGCTGGCACGATGGCAGTTGTCGCCGCCGACCATCGCGTTGGCGATCACCCCGGCGTCAAAGTCGCCGTCGTATTTCCAGGCGAGAAAGAGCGCGGCGGGAAAGGCCTGGTCGATGTAGCAGGCGGGGCTGAAGACCTGGCCGATGACGGCCTCGTCCGGCTGGCTCGCCCACCGCCCGGCCTTGCGCGTGGAGAGCCAGTCGCCGGCTTCCCGCATGATGGCGGTGCGCAGGGGGGTGCCATCGGCGATGGCGAGGAGGAGACGCGCGAGGCAATCGGCGGCGCGCAGGACATTGCCGTGCCGATGGGTCAGGGCGACGTGTTGCTTGACCAGTGAGCGGTGGTCCTCCCGACCCGTCCCGGGCAGCGCCGCGAGGAGGGCGGGAACCTGGGCGAGTCCGCCGATGTGCTCGTCGCGGATGCCGCACTTCAGCAGCGCCTTGCCCTGCGCGTAGCGGGTGAAGAACCCCCGGTGGCACTCCTCGAGGTAGGTGTCGCGATGCCACCCGGGCGTGAGCATGCACTCGACGTAGTGCTCCAGCCAGCGGGTGGAATCATGTCCGCCCTCGTTACGGACCTGCCGGAAGAGCTCGGCGGCGAGGCGGTGGTTGACGGTGTTCTCACCGGCGACGAGGAACTGGTGGTAGTGAATGCCGCGGGTTCCCCAGTACTGGGCCTGCTCGCGGAGGATGTCCCCCTTCCCGTTCACCGGAGTGTATTGGGAGCGCCAGAGGATGCTGTCCGGATGGGGGTTCCTCGGGGAGGCATAGTGGTCGAGGACGCCGTAGTCCCGCCGCAGCGCGCCGCGGTCGTAGTACCAGTGGCCGGGCATGGCGAGGGCGTCGCCGACGAGGCTTCCCAGCAAGCCCGAGGTGAGGCGCTTGGACATGGTCGAGGATAGCGCATGCCGGGCCAGGCGCCATCGGTTTCAAGGAATCGTGGCCGGCGGACACCGCCGCGGCCGGGTCACTCGACGAACCCGGGATCGACGCTGGCGCCCTCGAGCCGGAACCGGTAGGGCCACTCCGCCTCGGCCGGGGCGTCGGCGCCCCGCCGCCGGCCACCGGCCACCGGCCAGTGTTCCTCGGGCGCCCCCATGACGACCAGCCACAGGTGCTCGGTTTCCTCCGGCACCGTGAAGCTCGCCTCGCCCGCGTCCTCGCGGAAGACCTCGCTGTATTCCCGGCCGCCGTCCTCGAGCGAGGCGACGAAGCCGTAGCGCCAGCCGGCGTCGTCGACCCGCACCGCGGCGAAGCCCTCGGCCCCGGCGAGGCCCTCGAACTCGAGCTTCACCTCGCCACCGGCCTCGGGCACCTCGAGCCGGATGCCGTTGTAGCCGTAGTTCTGGATGCAGCGTTCCTCGGCGATGCGGAACCAGCCGTCGTCGAGCTTCTCGAGCCGGCTGGTGTGCTGGTTGCGGTACGGCCTCGCCACCTCTTCGATCCGCGTCAGGTCCCAGGTGATGAAGCGGCGGCAGGCGTCGAACATCTCGTCGTTGAAGTCCTCCTGCGAAAGGTCATGGAGGCGCTTGTAGGTCATCACCGGGTCCTCGCCGCGACGGGTCGCCCGGCTCAGCTCGCCGTAGAAGTCCTTGCCGTGCTTCATCGACCAGTACTCGAGCACGTAGGGCGAGTGGTACATGTTGGTCGGGTGGAGAAAGGCGAAGTGGGTCTTCTTCATGAAATCCACCAGATGGTAGTTCTCGAAGGTCATCCACTCGGGCAGCACCTGCCACAGGAAGAACTGAGCGGACATCTCGCCGATCGGGCCGCGCGGGCCGGTGCCCGAGTCGACCCGCGAGTAGAACTGGAAGCTGTGGCCCATCTCGTGGGCGATCACGCCGTACGGTTCCCGGTTCACCCGCACCGCGGGGGTCCAGAACGCGCCCACCCGGTCGTCGATGCCGCCGCCGTAGGCGGTGCCCTCGTCGCCACCGAAGACGAACATCAGCAGCTTGTAGCGGTCGCTGATCGAGTCGCCCTTCTCGACCAGTTTCAGTTCGTCGACGTAGTGGCGGAAGTAGCGCTCGCTCTCCTCGAGCATGCGCCGGGGGTCGAAGCGCTTGCGGTGCGGCGGGTCCTCCCTCGGGTTGTCGCCGTATTCCTTGCTCCAGAAGATCGCGATGTTGTCGCCCTCGACCATCCGCGCGAAGGCGAACTCGCTGTCCTCGTCCTCGAAGTCATTGCCCTCGGGGACCCGGCCGATCCGCTCGGGCAGGAAGCGTTCCTTGCCGGAGTCACCCGCAGCCTGCAGCGGCAGGAAGCCGCCCAGCAGGGCAGCCGAGAGAAGGGCGGCGAGGGGACGGGCTGGGGCGGGACAGGTCATGGAATCGAAAATGGCT
>JAUIJB010000063.1 GCA_030430455.1 Verrucomicrobiia bacterium
CCTGATCCTGTCCGACCTGCACCTGGGTCACCCGGCCTCCCGGGTGACCCGAGTCGAGGACCTGAGGCCCTTGATCGAGGGGGCTGGCAGCGTGGTTTTCAATGGTGACACCTTCCAGGAGCTGGCCCGGGAGTTCCGCGAGCGCTCCCGGGAGAAACTGGACGAACTCCGCGATCTCTGCGCCCGGCTCGGGGTGGAGGCCCACTTTCTCTCCGGCAACCACGACCCCGGCTGGCCCGGTCCGGGCTGGCTCGAGCTGGCCGGTGGCCGGATCGTGGTGACCCACGGCGACGCGGTGTTCTGGCAGGGCTCGCCGTGGAGCCGCGAGCGCTACGCCCGGGAGGACCAGCTCGAGGAATTGTGGCGCGAACACCTGATCCGCAAGGATGACGCCGGGGAGCGGCTGCGGCTGGCCCGCGAGGTCGCCCGCACCCTGCGGGCCGACTCGATTCCCTGCGGCCGCTCGCTGCCCTGCCGGATCCACGACGCGCTCGACCCGCCGCGCCGGGGCCTCGAGATCCTGCGCGTCTGGCTGACCCAGGCCGACGCCATCGCCGGTTTCGCGGAACGCTACTTTCCCTCCGCCGAGGTGATGGTGGTGGGCCACTTCCACCGCGCCGGGGTGTGGCGCCGGGGCGGCCGGCTGGTGGTCAACTCCGGCGCCTTCCTGCGCCCCCACGCGGCCCGCTGGGTCGAGTGGTCGGGTGACTACCTGCGCGTCGGCCGGATCGAGATGAACGGCTGCTACCGCCGTGGCGGGGTCAACGGGGTCTGGCACCTGCCGGGGCCCGCGGAGAAGCCCGCGCCGGCGCGGCCGGTCGCCGCGCTGCGCCGCCCGGTCGGCCTCACTCGTCCAGTAGCCACCTGATGTGCGGCGTGTAGAGGTCGGGCTCGACCAGGAACGAGTCGTGGCCCTTCTCCGAGTGGACGGTGATGTGCATGCACTCCACGCCGGCGTGCTCGAGGTGGGCGGTCAGCTCGCCCTGCTCCTCGGGGTAGAGGCAGAAGTCGGAGTCGATCGAGAACACCAGCCAGCGCTGGCCGGCGGCCTTGCAGCGCGACAGCAGGTCCTCCGGTGTCTCGGCGTCGCCCTCGCGGCAGGCGTCGTAGCGCGACCACAGGTCGACGATCCGCAGGTAGGTGTTGGCGTCGAAGCGCTTCACGAACTTCTTGCCCTGGTGGAGCATGTAGCTCTGGAACTGGTCGCGCACGCGGTACCAGGCGAGGACGTCGTCGGACTGCACCACGTCCTGCCGCGCGCGGCGCTCGATGGCGTCGAGGTGGACGAAGGTCTTGTGCGAGATCATCCGCGCCAGCGCCAGGCCGTAGAGCGGCGGGCCCGAGTCGTAGAAGTCGCCGCCGTTGAAGAAGGGGTCGTTCTCGATCGCGAGGATCTGCTCGAACAGGATCAGCCGGTTGAGGACGGTGGTCTTGAAGCCGGAGGCGATCGAGATGACGTTGCGGACCCGGTCGGGGAAGCGGGTGGCCAGGGTCAGCGCAAGCAGCCCGCCGACCGAGGGGCCGACGGCGGCGTGCAGGGTGCCGATGCCGAGGTGGTCGAGCAGCGCGACCTGCATCTCGACCTGGTCGGCAGCGGTGACGTGGGGAAAGGACGAGCCGTACGGCTTGCCGGTGTCGGGGTCGATCGAGGCCGGCCCGGTCGACCCGTAGCAGCCGCCGAGGTAGTTGGCGCAGACGACGAACCAGCGGTTGGTGTCGATCGCCTTGCCCGGGCCGATCATGTCCTCCCACCAGCCGTCGTGGAGCTCCGGCTGCCAGATGTCGCCGACGCCGGGGATCGACTCGTTGTGGCCGACGGCGTGGTGGCTGCCGGACAGCGCGTGGAACAGGAGGATGGCGTTGCTGCCGTCGGCATTCAACTCGCCCCAGCTCTCGTAGGCCAGGGTGACCTCGGGCAACTCGCCGCCATCGCGCAGGACGACGGGTCCATCCGGGCGGTGGGTGAAGAACTGGGTCTCGACGGCGGTCACGGGGCCGCTGGTCTAAGGCCTGCCGCCGGGCTTGGCCAGTGTGCAATGCGGGCCGGGCGAAAACGCCCGTCGCGCCGGCAGGCGCCCTGCGGGGCTTGCGGGACTTGGCAGAGGCACGCCGGCGGAGATAGCCTCCGCGCATGGCGAAGGGATTCAAGGAATGGGAGGTGGTCTGCGAGGCGCTGGCCGCGGGCCGGCAGTCGATCATCCTGCGCAAGGGCGGCATCCACGAGGGCCGCGAGGGCTTCGCCTTCGGCGAGGAGTCCTTCTTCCTGTTCCCGACCCGCTTCCACAACCAGGCGGCCCAGGTCCGCGAGGGGGTGGCGTCGGACAAGCCGGAGTGGCAGGTCGGCGAGGAGGTCGCCGTGACCCACCAGGCCGAGGCGTTGTGGGCGCGGACGGTGACCGACTGGGGCCGGGTGGCCGCGCTCGAGCCCTTCCACATCTGGACCGAGGAGACGGTCCGCCAGCGCTTCGACTGGGAGGGCAGGGGGATGGACTCGGGGAGCATCCATGTCGCGCTGGTGCGGGTCCGCCGGCTGGCCGAGCCGTGGCGCTTCCCCTACGAGAAGAAGTATGGCGGCTGTCGTAGCTGGGTCGACCTGCCCGACCCGCCGGAGGGCTGGGACGAGGGCGCGGTCTACCCGCTGGGCGACGACGCCTTCGCGACGCTCGACGACAAGATCTCCGCGCTGCTCGCCTGATGGCTGCCGGGGCACAGGCGCAGGCGCCGCCGGAGGGCGGGACCGCCGGCTCGGGGGGCGACCGGGCCGGGCGCTTCGGGGTTTTCGGCGACCTGCCGACGCGCCTGCTGGTGGCCGGCCTGCGGGTCGCGCCGTGGTTCGTCGAGCCCTTCCTGCTGACGTGCTGGACGCTGCTGTTCTTCGCGATCGCCGGCGAGCAGCGCCGCGCCGTGGCCGGCAACCTGCGCGCCTTGTTCCCGAAATGGAGCCGGCTGCGCGCGATCGCCGGGGCCTACCGGGTGTTCTGGAACTTCGGCGCGACCTACGTCGACGCCCTGCGCGGCGACACCGGCACCGGCGGGATCGACTGGGTCATCGAGGGCATGGACGCCTTCGAGAAGCTCGCCGCCGACCAGGGTGGCTCGCTGATCCTCACCGCCCACATGGGCAACTACGACATGGCGGCGCCGATGTTCTCGTCGCACTTCGGGCGCCGCATCTACGCCGTGCGCGCCCCCGAGCGGGTCCCCGAGATGCAGGCGATCCGCGAGGCCGAGCTGCGCGAGAAGGAGCGCCGCCACCCGCTCTTCAAGACCCTCTACAACCAGGGCGAGGGGATGCTCGGGGTCGAGCTGGCACGGCTCCTCAACGAGGGCAACATCGTCGCGGTGCAGGGTGACCGGGTGGTCTTCGAGGTCTCGCCGATGGAGCACGAGGTCGAGCCGGGGCTGGTCATGAAACTGCCGCGCGGCCCGCTCTACCTGGCACGGATGACCGGGGCGACCTGCTATCCCTTGTTCATCCTGCGCGACGGCTGGCGGCGCTACCGGGTGCTGGTGAAGCCGCCGCTCGAGCTGCCGCCGCGGCGTCGCGGCGGCAGGGACGAGGAGGCCGTCAAGGTCTGGACCGACGCGATCCTGGAGGTCGTGCGGCCCTGCTGGGCGCAGTGGTTCGTCTTCGAGCCCGTGTTGAGACGGAAGGGAGGGGGCGAGTGAGCCGCGAGATCGAGGAGCAGCACCCGGCGCGCGCCGTCAGTCCGTGGTTCCGCGCCTTCGGCCGCGGTCCGGTGTTCCGGCCCGACGAGGTCCCGCGGCTGAGCGATTTCCCCGGCAACCACCGCGGCGAGTGGATGCTGCTCTCGCTGCTGATGCCGCTGATGCTCGGCGGGGTCTGCCTCGATGCCCTCCAGCGCGCCCTCGGCATCTGGCCGGCGCTGGTGCTCTGCCTGCCGGTGCTTTTCATCGGCAGCCAGGTGCTCGCCTTCGGCCTGCGGGTCGGTTCGCCACGGGCCGCCTTCTGGCTGTGGAGCGCCGGCTTCACGCTGTGGTCGTGGTGGCAGCTGCAGGACGGCGGCTCGGCCGTCGGGCGGGTCTTCGCCTGGGCTTGGGCGGCCTTCCTCGCCGCCCAGCTGGCCGCCCTGCCGGTGCTTGGCTGGCGCCGGCTGATGCGGGTCCCGGGGCGGGCCGGGGTGGTCGTTCGCGCGGCGATCGCGATCGCCCTGCACCTCGGCATGGCGGTCCTGTGGTGGCGTTTCGGCTGGCCGGTGGGCGTCGCCACTGGTGCCGGCATCTGCGCGCTGTGGTGCTGGGGCACCTTCCGCACCGGGTCGCAGCTCTACGGACCGGTGAGCACCCGGGTGGCGGGCCGGGGCGTGCTGCTGACCATCGACGACGGCCCCGACCCGGCCGACACCCCGGCGATCCTCGACGAGCTCGATCGCCACGACGTGAAGGCCGTGTTTTTCCTGATCGGCGAAAAGGTCCGCCGCCACCCGGAGCTGGCGCGCGAGATCGTCGCGCGCGGTCATCAGGTGGCCAACCACAGCATGACCCACCCGCAGGCGAGCATGTGGTGCGCCGGCCCGGCGCGGACGCGGCGCGAGATCGAGGACGCACAGCGGGTCATCGAGGAGGTCACCGGGGTGCGGCCGCGCTGGTTCCGCGCACCGGTCGGCCATCGCAATTACTTCACCCACCCGGTGGCGATGGAGCACGGCCTCGAGGTAGTGGCGTGGAGCCGCCGTGCCTTCGACACGGTCGAGCGCGACCTCGACAAGATCGTCGCCGCGCTGACCGACGCGGCCGTCGACGGCGACATCCTGCTGCTCCACGAGGCCACGCCGGTGGCGCGTGAGCTGGTCCCCGCGGTGCTGCGGCGGCTCGGGGAGCGGGGCTTGCTTGAGCCCGGGTGCGCCTGCGGCGCCGTGCCGAGTAGAAAGTAAAACTTCAATACATGCCCGGTCAGTTTTCAGAAAATCGGGCACAACCTCACCTGGTTGACTACGCGAAAGGGCACGATTCGGCCTTTGAGGACCCGAACGGCGCGTTGAAGGAGGCGGTCCGGCAGCGCGGCGGGAAGATCGTCAGCCGCGAGGACTGATCCCCGGTCCGGGTGCGACCGGGAGATTGGCTGGAAGGCGGGTCCCGGGTCGTGCGTAGCCGCTCCCGAATCCCTTGAGAACCGCACTGAACTTCCTCCCCCGTTTCCTCCACCGGCTCCCCGGCGTCGGCCTCGTCATTCTCGCCGGGCTGGTTTTCCCGGCTGCCGCCGAAGTCGATCCGATCAACTTCGACTGGCGCTTCGCCGAGGGCTCCCATCCGGGGGCGGAGGAGGTTTCCTTCGACGACTCCGGCTGGGGCCGGGTCGACCTTCCGCACGACTGGGCGATCGACGGGCCCTTCGATCCGCAGGGCAACCCGGACACCGCGATGCTGCCGTGGCGGGGCGAGGGATGGTACCGCAAGCGCTTCACGCTGCCGGCCGATGCCCGGGGCCAGCGGCTGCAGTTCGTCTTCGACGGCGTGATGGCCAGCCCGACGGTGTTCCTCAACGGCAGGGAGGTCGGCGGCTGGACCTACGGCTACAACTCGTTCTGGATCGACGCCACCGACGCGGCCTCCTTCGGCGGCGAGAACGTCCTCGCCGTCCACGCCGACACCCGCCAGCACTCCTCGCGCTGGTATCCGGGCGCGGGGATCTACCGCAAGGTCTCGATGCGCCTGGTCGACCCGGTCCACGTCCCGGTCTGGGGCGTCGGGGTGACCACCCCGGAGGTCGCCGACGCCGCGGCCACGGTGCGCGCCGAGGTCGAGGTGGCCAACGCGTCGGGCAAGCCGGTGACCGTCGGGGTCGAGGCCACCGTCATCGACCCGCGGGGCGGGACGCTGGGAACCGTCCGCCGGTCACTCCGGGTCGGCACTGAAACGGGGACGGCGGTCCTTGAGTTCGAGCTGCCCGAGCCGATGCGCTGGGACGTCGACCATCCGCACCTCCACACGCTGGCGACGCGGGTCGTCGTCGACGGCGCGGAGGTCGATCACGCCGAGACCCGCTTCGGGATCCGCAGCTTCGAGTGGACCGCCGACGACGGCTTCCACCTCAACGGGCGGCGCGTCGACCTCAAGGGCGTCAACGAGCACCACACCCACGGCATGCTCGGCGCGGCCTTCTTCCCGCGGGCGATGGAGCGCAAGCTCGAGATCCTGCGCGACATGGGGATCAACGCCCTGCGCACCTCCCACAATGCGGAGGCCCCCGAGGTCCTCGAGATGTGCGACCGGCTGGGGATCGTCGTGATCAACGAGCTCTACGACAAGTGGAACGCCACCGCCGGGGTGCGCGTGGATGCGGGGGAATACGTCGCCGAGCACGCCGAGCCCGAGGTGAGGAACTTCGTCCGGCGCGACCGCAATCACCCCTCGGTGGTCATCTGGTCGATCGCCAACGAGGACGGCGCGATCCTCGGCAACCGCGGCGGCAACGCCGCCGAGCATGTCGACCGGATGGTCGGCTACTTCCGCAAGTACGACCCCACCCGGCCGACCCTGATGGTCGGTCACATGCCTCAGGGGGCCGACCGCGGGAAGCACATCTTCGACGAGGTCGACGTGTCCGGCTGGAACTACTCGTCGCGCTACTCCAACTTCCGCCGCAACTACCCCGAAAAGGCGATCATCTACTCCGAGACGGCCTCGGCCTTCGGCACGCGCGGCCACTACGAGCTCGAGCTGCCCGAAACCAAGACCGACTACGCCCCGGGGCCCTACCAGAGCGAGTTCGGCCTCACCGCCGCCGTCTGGGCCGACATCCCGGAGCACGAGTTCGAGCGGATGCGCAAGGACGACTTCCTCGCCGGCAACTTCGTGTGGACCGGCTTCGACTACCTCGGCGAGCCGACCCCGGCGCGCGGCAAGGGCGGCGAGGAGCTGAAAGCCCGCGCCCGCAGCAGCTACTTCGGCATCATCGACCTCGCCGGCCTGCCCAAGGACGCCTACTACCTCTACCGCAGCCTGTGGCGCGACGACGCCCCCACGGTGCACGTCTCGCCGCACTGGAACTGGAGCGAGGGCGACCGCGTCCCGGTGATCATCTACACCGACGGCGACGAGGCCGAGCTGTTCCTCAACGGCCGGAGCCTCGGCCGCAAGGCCAAGCTGGACCCGGACGAGATCCGGCCCGGCAACCTCGCCTTCGGCCGGACCGTCAACGCCACCAGCTCGGAGGTGATCCAGGACGGGGGCGGCAACGTGACCGCCGACCGCACGCCCGACAAGGCGGTCGACGGCAACCCGGAGACGCGCTGGTGCGCCGAGAATGGCGACTACCCGCAGGCCTGGGAGGTCGACCTCGGTGAATCCCGCCGCTTCTCGACGGTGGTCATCCAGTGGGAAACGCGCGACACCCGCTACGACTTCGAGCTGCTGGCCTCGGCGGACAACCGCGAGTGGCGGGAGCTTTCCGGCGAGCGTCGCTCGGTGCGCGAGCGCATGACGATCGATGTCGGCCCGCAGGAGGCCCGCCACCTGAAGGTCGTGGTCAAGGGCCACACCGGCGACCGCTGGGCGAGCATCCGCGAGTTCGAGGTGGTCGATGGCGAGGCACGTCCGCAGGATCCCTACTTCGACATCGTCGATGCCTACCGGATCCGTTTCCACGACATCCCCTGGGAACCGGGCGAGCTCAAGGCGGTGGCCTACCGCGACGGCCGGAAGATCGGCGAGCACCAGGTGGAAACGGCGGGCCCGGCGGCGACGCTCGAGCTGCGGGCCGACCGCAGCGAGCTGGCTGCCGACGGCATGGACCTGTGCTACGTGACGGTCCGGATGCTCGACGGCGAGGGTCGGCTGTGCCCCCGCGCCATGGACCTGCTGAAATTCGAAACCACCGGTGCCGCGACCCTCGCCGGGGTGGCCAATGGCGACCAGATGGGCATGGATTGCCTCACCGACGCCGAGCACGAGCTGTTCCACGGCCAAGCGGTCGCGGTCCTGCGCAGCAAGCCGGGCGAGTCCGGCAAGGCCACGCTGAAGGTGAGCACCGAGGCCGGGCAGGAGGCGACGCTCGAGGTCGACTTCCGCTGAGCCGGGATCCTGCCCGGGGCTTGAACTTCGCGCGTGGAGTTCTCCTACTGGCCGGGCATGGCGAGCATCCGGATCATCGGCGGGGGACTGGCGGGCAGCTGCCTGGCCTGGCAGCTGCGCTGGCGCGGCGCCGCGGTGGTTCTCGAGGATGACCACCGCGACGGCGCCGCCTCGCGGGTCGCCGCCGGCCTGGTCAACCCGGTGACCGGGAAGAACTACCAACCGAGCTGGCGGATCGGCGGGTTCCTGCCGGAGGCGGTGGCCTTCTACCGCAAGGTCGAGGAGGCGACCGCCAGCCGGCTGTGGCACCCGCTGCCGGTGGTCCGCCTGGTCAGCGAGTGCGAGTGGGACAAGGTGGCGGGGAAGCTGGAACGACCGGAAGTGGCGGCCTGGGTCGAGCAGGTCGATGAAGCGGTCGCGGGCTGGCGCGCGGCGGTGGTCCTGAAGGGGGGCGGACGGCTCGACACCCGGCGGTTTTGTGAAGTCACGGGAGAGGCCTTCGGCCGGATGGACGGTCCGGGGGACTCGCGGGATGTCGTCCGTTGTGGCGGCGCCTTCGACCTGCTGGACGGCCGGTTGGGCGAGCACCGCTGTGCCAAAGGGGAAATCCTCACGCTGGCCATCCCGGGCCAGGACGAGTCGCGGATCCTGGTCGGCGGGGGCGGCTGGCTGGTCCCGATCGGCGGGGGCCGATTCAAGGCCGGGGCGACCTACCAGTGGGACCAGCTGGATGGCCGCCCGACCCCGGCCGGGCGCGCGCGGGTCGAGGAGATCCTCCAATCTCTCGGGGTGGGGGATTTCACGCTGCTGGCCCACGAGGCGGGCATCCGGCCGATCATCCGCCGCAGCCAGCCGCTGATCGGCCGTATCGGGGACGACTGGATCTTCAACGGGCTCGGCTCCAAGGGCTCACTCTACGCGCCAGGGGCGGCCCGGCGGATGGCCGAGGCGATCGTCGACGGGCGGGAGATCGAGGCGGAGCTGGACCTGGGGAGGTGGCTGGAGCGCTGAGGTCGGAACGCCGCGGCCATCCCGGCACTGCTCCGGCCTTGCCAAGGCCGGGGAATGCGGGCATAGGGCCGCCGCAGCCGCAGCCGCGGCCATTTCCCGCCCCAGCCATGTCATTGAAGATCAGAAACCTCGCCATCATCGCCCACGTCGACCACGGCAAGACCACGCTCGTCGACCAACTCCTCCAGGCCGGCGGCACCTACCGCGACAACCAGGAAAAGCAGGAGCGCGCGATGGACTCGATGGACCTCGAGCGCGAGAAGGGCATCACCATCAAGGCCAAGAACACCTCGATCCACTGGGAGGGCTACACGATCAACATCGTCGACACCCCCGGCCACGCCGACTTCGGCGCCGAGGTCGAGCGGGTGATGAAGATGGTCGACGGCGTGCTGCTGGTGGTCGACGCCACCGGCGGGCCGCAGGCGCAGACGCGCTTCGTGCTGCGCAAGGCGCTGCAGGAGGGCCTCAAGCCGATCGTGGTGGTCAACAAGATCGACCGCGAGCTGGCGACCCCGGCGAAGGTCCACGACCAGGTGCTCGAGCTCTTCCTCGACCTCGATGCCACCGAGGACCAGTTCGAGGCGCCGTTCCTCTACGGCTCGGCGCGCGACGGCTACTTCATGGAGTCGCCCGACGACGAAAGGAAGGACTGCCTGCCGCTGCTGCGGAAGATCGTCGAGTACATCCCGGAGCCCGAGGCGGAGGAGGGCGCACCCTTCTCGATGCTGGTGTCGAACATCGACTGGGATGACTACGTCGGCCGGGTCGCGATCGGCAAGGTGCTCGGCGGCGCGGTGCAGAAGGGCGACCGGGTCTGGCTGATCCGCAAGGACGGCAGCCGCCAGGCCTCCAAGGTGATGAAGACCTTCTCCTACTCGGGGCTCGCGACGCATGACTCCGAGGGCGGCAGCGCGGGCGGCATCGTCGGCATCGCCGCGGGCATCGACGACATCGACATCGGCGACACCCTGGCGGCCTCGGAGGATGCCGAGGGCCTGCCCTTCGTGGCGATCGACCCGCCGACCGTGCAGATGGAGTTCTCGATCAACGACGGCCCGCTGGCCGGCAAGGATGGCAAGCACGTCACCTCGCGGGCGATCCACGACCGCCTGATGCGCGAGGTGAAGACGAACATCTCGATCCAGGTCGAGGAGACCGGCCAGTCCGGGGTGTTCAAGGTCTCGGCGCGGGGCGCGATGCAGATCGCGGTGCTGGTCGAGACGATGCGCCGCGAGGGCTACGAGGTGCTGGTCTCGCGTCCCACCGTGATCATGCGCAAGGACGACGACGGCAAGCTGCTCGAGCCCTTCGAGACGCTCTACGTCGAGGCGCCCGACGAGTACTCGCAGGCGATCCTCAAGGCGCTCAACAACCGCAAGGGCGTGCTCGCCAACATGGAGGTCGAGGCCAGCGGCCGGACGCTCATCGAGGCCAAGATCCCGACCCGCGGCATCATCGGCTTCGAGAGCGAGCTGGTGAACCTGACCTCGGGCCACGGCATCATGAGCCACCTGTTCGACGAGTACGCACCGCACGCCGGCGAGATCGTCACCCGCATCACCGGCACGCTGGTGTCGATGGAGAAGGGCCAGTCGACGACCTACTCGCTGCAGGCGCTGGAGGACCGCGGCGTCCTATTCGTCGGTCCCGGCGAGGAAATCTACACCGGCATGCTGGTCGGCGAGAACCCGCGGGCCGACGACCTGCCGGTCAACCCGGTGAAGGAGAAGCACCTCGACAACATGCGCTCGGCCGGCAAGGACAAGACCTCCAAGCTGAGCCCGCCGAAGCGCTTCTCGCTGGAGCGTGCGATCGAGTACATCGAGCAGGACGAGCTGGTCGAGGCGACGCCGAACCACCTGCGCCTGCGCAAGCGCATCCTCGACCCGAACGAGCGCAAGCGCGTCGCCAAGGCGGCGAAGGCGGGCAAGGCCTGAGAAGCTGGCTTCGTGGCCGCCCCTGGTGAATGCTCCGGCCGTGCGGCGGAGCATCGTCATCATGGGAGTGAGCGGTTGCGGCAAATCGACGGTCGGCGCGGCGCTGGCGCGGCGGCTCGGCGTGCCGTTCCTCGACGGCGATGACTTTCATCCCGAGGCGAACGTCCGCAAGATGGCGGGCGGGACGCCGCTCACGGACGCCGACCGACGGCCCTGGCTCGAGCGGCTGGGCGGCCTGCTCGAGGAGCACCCGGGCGGCTGCGTGCTGGCCTGCTCGGCGCTGAAGCGGGCCTACCGCGACCAGCTGCGGGGCGCCGGGCCGGTGGGGTTCGTCCACCTCGACGGCGATCCCGTCCTGCTGCGCGGGCGGCTGGCCCGGCGCGCCCGGGACGGCGGGCACTTCATGCCGCCGGAACTGCTGGACAGCCAGCTGGCCGAGCTCGAGTCGCCGGCCGGGAAGGAGGGGGTCATCCGCTGCGATTTCGGACACACATCGGACTCGATCGTGTCCGCCATCCTTGCTTCGCTCGGCGCCCATGAGCGAGACGATGCACCCGATTGACCGCCAGGCGCACAACGACCTGGTCGCCGCCGCCTATGAAGCCCGCGGATTCCTCCCCGACGAGGCCGCCGATGCCGCCGAGATGGCGGCCGCGGCGACCTGGCACGGCAACCGGACCCACAACGCGCTCAAGGCGCTGCACCTCGACGACCTGTTCGGCTCGAAGGCCGGTGGCTGCGTCCCGGGCGCGGAGATCGAGGTGCTCGACACGCGCTTCAAGGCCTCGGAGATCTGGAACTCGAACCGCAAGCTCGGCCAGTCGGTCGCCAAGCGCGGCATGGCGCGGGCGATGGAGCTCGCCGACGAGTTCGGCGTCGGCATGGTCTCGGTCGACAACGCCTTTCACTACCTGTGGGGCGGCGGCTACGTCATCGAGGCGGCCAAGAAGGGCTACATCGCCTACACCAACTGCACCGCGGCGCTGGCCGAGGTGGTCCCCTTCATGGGCAAGACCCCGACGCTCGGCACCAACCCGCACAGTTGGGGCTTTCCGACGACCGAGGCGATCGGCTTTCCCATCGCGATCGACTGGGCGACCTCGACGCTGGCGATGGGCCGGGTCCAGCAGCTCGCCCGCGAGGGCAAGGAGCTGCCGCCGAACGCGGCGGTCGATGCCAACGGCCAGTTCACCACCGACCCGTCGAAGGTCGTGGCGCTGGTGCCCTTCGGCGCGCACAAGGGCTATGGCATGTCGCTGATCAACGAGATCGTCGCCGCCTTCATCGGCGGCTCGCTGCCGACCCACCGGGGGCGCAAGGCGCCGACGGCCGACGAGAAGTCGACGCCCTCGTTCTTCTTCCAGATCATCCACCCCGACGCGATCTCCGGCGGCGCCTTCGCCTGTGGCCGCGACCAGAAGGCCAACGTCAAGGCGGTGATCGAGAACATCCTCGGCAATGGCAACGAGAAGTGCATGCTGCCGGGCCAGCCCGAGGCCGAGGCGGCGAAACGCTCCGAGGAAGCCGGCGGGCTGTTGTTCAGCGAGGCCGAGCTCAAGGAGCTCAATGAGATCGCCGCGGGCCTCGGCCGCGAGCCGCTCAAGCCGATGTGAGCCGCCGGGCAAGGCCGCCGGCAGGCGGACCGCGCGACCCCAGTCGCGCAAGGAACCCGGGCGCGACTGGGGTCGCGCAGTCCGTTCCCTGGTTCCGACCGGCCTCAGGCCACCCTGGGTTTCGTCAGGCCATGCAGGCCGGGGATCAGGACGAAGGCCCCGAGGATACCGAGCAGGCCCCCGGCACCCGCCCCGACGAGGAGCTGGAGCGGGACGTTCGGCGCGGCCGGCCGTGACGGCATCGTGGCCTCGGCGTGAACGATGGGGAAGGAGTCGCCGATGCGGCTCTGCATCTCGCCGGAGACCTCGCGGACCTTGAGTTGTTCCAGCTTCGACTGCTCGATTTCGAAGTCGGCCCGGGCCTGGTCGAACGCATCCTTGTCGCCTTCGACGTCCGCTGACGGGCCGTCGGGGGAGTAGGTGATTCCGCCGTCGCGGATGATCGC
The DNA here is from genome assembly GCA_030430455.1 of Verrucomicrobiia bacterium. GTDB lineage: Bacteria > Verrucomicrobiota > Verrucomicrobiia > Verrucomicrobiales > Akkermansiaceae > Haloferula. Next base: position 13,045 of record JAUIJB010000063.1, read on the forward strand.
GGTGAGTTTCCTGCGCTTCTCCTCGACGACCCTTTCCTGGGCGGCGGACGCGCCGCGCAGCTCGGCGAGTTCCTTTTCACGGCGTTCCTTCGCGGCCGCGCCTTCCGTGCGGACGAACTCCTCGAGCAGCTGGTTGGCGATCTGCATCGAGTCGCCGGCCGAGGTGGAGCGGACCCTCACCTCGATCAGGTCGGTGCCGCGGATGTTGCTGGCGGTGACCATGGACCGGAGCCTTTCGACCGGATCGTCGATGGCCCAGCGGGTGGCGAGGTCGAGGTCGGCGGCGACCTTGCCGAGCAGTTCGCCGGAGCCGAGTGTTTCGAACGCGGTGGCAAGGAGATTGCCCGCGACCGGGTCTTCGCCGGCCCGAGTCCCGACGACCGGCATCACCGGGCGGACCTGGACAACGGCCTTCGACTCGTACTGCTTTGGCTGGAGGTAGGCGATCAGGCCGGCGACCACGACCCCGACAACGGGGCCGAGGACGAGACCGAGCGGGAAAAGCCACCAGAATCGCTTGAACATGTCTCGTTGATATCGGCCGCGGCGGACCGGGACCATGAGAATCCGTGAGGAAGATTGGAGGGCGGATCGGACCGCAGGCTTCAGCCTGCCCCGGGTCGCCAATCAGCGACGCTGGCACACCTCATGGCCGACTGAAGTCGGCGCTCCGACTCGCCTTTGATCGGACCGCAGGCTTCAGCCTGCCCCGAATCGCCCACGGGCCACGCTTGCCACGGTTCAGTAGCTGCGGCCCCACAGGGCACGGCGGCGGGTGGGGGTGCCGGTGAGGACGCAGGGGGCCTCGTCACCCTCCTGGTTGCCGTTGGGCAGGCAGCGGATGGTGATCTTGTGCCGCTTCGACAGCTCGTCCTCCTGCTCGTTGCTGCCGGCCCAGGGGGTCAGCAGCCAGCCGGGGTTGTCCTGCTCCCAGTGCTGGTGGAAGTCGTCGATGTCGCCGCACTCGGCGATGTTGGCGTCGCGGAAGTCCTTCGCCCGCACCAGCAGGGTGTCGTGGATTTCCTGGAGGATGTCGGTGGCGTCGCGCAGGAAGTCCTCCTTGTCGACGAAGCTCTTCTCGTTGCTCGGTTGGTCGCGGCGCTGAAGGCAGACCTTGCGGCTCTCGAGGTCGCGCGGGCCGATCTCGATGCGGATCGGCGCGCCCTTCTTGACCCACTCCCACTTCTTGCCGGGGACGTCGCGGGCGTCGACCAGGACCCGCAGCGGGTCGCCGTGGAACGACTGCTGGCGCAGGGTCGCGGCGAGCGCCTCGCAGGCGTCGAGCACGGCCTCGCGCGAGTCCTCCTTGGGGGTGATCGGGATGATGACGACCTGCTGGGTGGCGACGCGCGGCGGGCAGACCAGCCCGTCGTCGTCGGAGTGGGCCATGATCAGCGTGCCGATGAGCCGCGTCGAGACCCCCCACGAGGTGGTGTGGGCGTGCTCGACGGTGCCCTCGCGGCCGGTGAAGGAGATGTCCTGGGCCTTGGAAAAGTTCTGCGCGAGGTAGTGCGATGTGCCGGCTTGGATGGCCTTCTTGTCCTGCACCATCGCCTCGACGGTGAGGGTCATGGCGGCGCCGGGAAAGCGCTCGTTCTCGGTCTTCTCGCCGGGGATCACCGGGATCGCCAGGTGGTCGCGCAGGAAGTCCTCGTAGAGCCCGTGGATCATGCGGGTCTCGTCGACGGCCTCCTCGGCGGTCTCGTGGGCGGTGTGGCCCTCCTGCCAGAGGAACTCGGCGGTGCGCAGGAACAGCCGCGGGCGCATTTCCCAGCGCATCACATTGGCCCACTGGTTGATCAGCAGCGGCAGGTCGCGGTACGATTGCACCCAGCGCGAGAAGGCCGAGCCGATGATGGTCTCGGAAGTCGGGCGGATGACGTAGGGCTCGGCGAGCTCGCCGGTGGGGATCATGCGGGTCTTGCCGCTTTCCTCGTCCTGGAGCGCCTCGAGCCGGTGATGGGTGACCACGGCACACTCGGTGGCGAAGCCCTCGGCGTGCTCGGCCTCCTTCTCGAGGAAGGACAGCGGGATGAGCAGCGGGAAGTAGGCGTTCTGGTGGCCGGTCTCCTTGAAGCGGCGGTCGAGCTGCTGCTGGATCAGCTCCCAGATGCCGTAGCCCCACGGCTTGATGACCATGCAGCCGCGGGTCTCGGAATTTTCGGCGAGGTCGGCGGCGCGGACGACCTGCTGGTACCATTCGGGAAAGTCCTGGTCGCGGGTGGGCTGGATGGCGGTCTTGGGAGGCATGGGTCGGGATGGCGCGTCGGCCGGCGCCCGCGGATTCGTCCCGCGGGGACCAGGGCCGGAATCGGCGGCGCTGGATTAGAGGAAATCCGGCCGGCGTCCAATGCGGATTTTTCCGCCGCGGGCCGCGCCGCCTCAGCGCAGGGCGATCGGGTCGACCAGGCCGTTGCCCGGTGGCGGGGAGAGCGTGCGGGTCTCCGCGTTCCAGTCGAACGGTTCGCCGCTGGTCGGGTCGAGCGGGAGGTCCTGGCGCAGCCGCAGCGCGATCAGCGCCTCGTTCATCGCCGCCAGCGTGTTCAGGGCGGTCATGCCGCGGATCCAGGCGCGGGCATCGACATGGAGGTTGTCCAGCGCGCGGCGGGCCTCGGCGCTGAGGCCGTCGGGCCATCGCGGCAGGCCGACGCCGGAAGCCGCCCGCGGGTCCGCGCAGGCCCGCTCGACCCAGTCCGAGTAGGCGGCGAGGAAGGCCGCCTGGTCGTCGATCTTCATCGTCAGGCCGCTGCTCCCCTCGACCGGGGTCAGGCCGCTGAGGAGGGCGGGGAGGATGATGTGGCGCAGGGTCAGGTGCCACTCGGCGGCCAGCATCCGCGGGATCTCGGCGGCGATCTCGTCGCGGTGATGCAGGGCTTCCCGCCAGGTGGCGAGGAGCTCCGGGTCGTCGGGCAGCCCGGGCAGGATCTCGCGGTGGAAGCTCACCAGGGCCCGCCGGCGGATCCGGACGGCGATCGTCTTGGCGAGGAAGGAGGGGATCTCGACCCGGTCGAAGTGGTCGGCCAGGTTCATGGTGGCACGGTAGTGGCGCAGTGCGGTGGCGTGGTCGCCGGAGTCGTGGGCCAGCCGGGCACCGCCGAGGAGCAGGGCGGCGAACTGGGCCGGGAGCCGGGTACCAAGGAAGTAGTAGCGCTCGGTGTCGACCCACCGGATCGAGCGGTCCGGCAGCTCGGCGACCTCGAGGATCCTGCGGAACTGCGCCTCGTTGTTGGCGATCCAGGCAGCGAGCTCCTCCGGCTCCCACTCCTCGTCGCCGCCACGCAGCATGTCGGTGAGGTCTCCGGGGAGGGGCGACGAGGGGTCACCGATGCTCGGGTCGACCCTTAGCCCCTCCGAGAGATTGAGATACTGGAGAAAGCCGTTCCGCCCGTCATCGACCCGGCGGTAGTCGACCTCGAAGGCGGGATACTCGTCGAGCAGCTCGCGGTACCAGCCGTCGGCAGCCAGCCGCACGGCCCGCTGGTGCCGCGCGCTGCGGCTCAGCCCGCCCGGGTTGCCGGTCGCCTCGCTCACCGGGAGCGAGTGGTTGAGCGCCGACAGGCTCTCCGCCAGCCGGCGCTCGCCCTCGGTCTGGCTGTGGGCGAGGAGCCACGGAATGCACAGGGCGATCGCGATGAACCCGAGGGCCGCCGCCACCCCGGCCCGGCGCTTTGTTTCGGTGTGCATGGAAGTCCGGCCTCCTTAACAAAGAGCCGGGGCGGTGTCGAAGGGAAAGCCGGCCGGCCGCGCCGGGGCCGGGTGGGCTGGGTGGGCCGGGTGGACCGGGGCGACGGGATTCCGCGCCGAGGCGGGCCGGGCCGGCCGCGCGATCACTTCCGCTGCCGCGAGCTGGCCCGCAGGCGCAGCGCGTTGAGGGCGATGAAGCCGCTGGCGTCGTCCTGGTTGTAGGCTTCCTCCTGGCCGCCCTCCATGGTCGCCACCGCCTCGCTGTACATGCTGTGCGGGCTGCGCCGGCCGGCCTGCATGACGTTGCCCTTGTAGAGCTTCAGGCGGACCTCGCCGGAGACGGTCTTCTGGGTCTCGCTGACGAGCGCCTGGATCGCCTCGCGCTCCGGGGCGAACCAGAAGCCGTTGTAGACGAGCTGGGCATACTTCGGGATCAGCGAGTCGCGCACGTGCATGGCCTCGCGGTCGACCACCAGCGTCTCGAGGTCGCGGTGCGCGGCGAGCAGGATGGTGCCGCCCGGAGTCTCGTAGACGCCGCGGGACTTCATGCCGACGAAGCGGTTCTCGACGATGTCGACGCGGCCGATGCCATTGCGGCCACCCAGCAGGTTGAGCACGCGCATCACGCCGTAGGGGGTGAGCAGGGTGTAGCCGTCGCTCTCGCCCTTGGCCTCGACGTCACCGAGCTCCTCGAGCAGGCCGTCGAGGTGGTCGTGGCGGAGGCCGATGGCGTTGCCCTTGTCGAAGAGGATCTGGATGTACTCCGGCTGGTCCGGGGCCTCCTCGGGGGACACCGAGAGCACGTACATGTCGCGGTCAGCCGCGGTGGTGGCGTCGTACCACGGGTCCTCCATGGCGCCCGCCTCGAAGGAGATGTGCAGGAGGTTGCGGTCCATCGAGTAGGGCTTCTTCATCGAGGCCTTCACCGGGATCTCGTGCTTCTCGGCGTAGGCGATCATCTCGGCGCGGCCGGGGAACTGCTTGCGGAACGAGGCGTCGCGCCACGGCGCGATGCACTGGACATCCGGGGCCAGCGAGGCCGCCGAGAGCTCGAAGCGGACCTGGTCGTTGCCCTTGCCGGTGGCCCCGTGGGCGATGGCGTCGGCGCCCTCGGCGAGGGCCACGTCGATCATGCCCTTGGTGATGCACGGGCGGGCGATCGAGGTTCCGAGCAGGTAGCGGTCCTCGTAGATCGCCCCGGCCTGGATCATGGGAAAGATGTAGTTGCCGGCGAAGTCCTCCTTGAGGTCGCCGATGAAGCACTTCGAGGCGCCTGTGTTGAGGGCCTTCTCCTCGAGCCCGTCGAGTTCGTCCCCCTGGCCGACGTCGGCGCAGTAGGCGATGATCTCGGCATTGTATTTCTCCTTCAGCCAGAGGAGCAGGACGGAGGTGTCGAGTCCTCCGGAGTAGGCGACGACGATCTTCATGGCGGCGGCAGGAAATCAGGGGCGCGCGGGGGTGACAAGCGGGATTCACGGCGCCGGCGAGGGCCTCCGGGCCGGGCAACCCGGCAGAGCCAGAAAATTGTTTCGCATCGGCGCGCCTATCGGTTAGGTTGGGGGTTGCAGGCGTCTCATCCAGCGCCCGTCTTCCCCCCCAAATACCCCCGAAATCACCCCCGATTTCCCCGGATTCCCCCCGATCATGGGAAGCCCAACCCAACCCTTGGTCTCGGTGGTCGTTCCCGCGCTGAATGCCGAGGCGACCCTCGCCAAGACCCTCGACAGCGTGATCCGCCAGACGCTGGACGACTGGGAGTGTCTGGTCGTCGACGATGGCTCGAGCGATGGCACCGCCGAGCTGGCTGCGGCAATCGCCGCGCGGGAGCCGCGGATCCGCCTGATCCGGCAGCAGAACGCCGGGGTGGGGGCCGCCCGAAACACGAGCATCCGGGCGTCGCGGGGCCGCTACATCGCCCCGCTGGATGCCGACGATCTGTGGGAGCCGGACAAGCTGCGGCGCCAGGTCGAGCGGATCGAGGCGGAGGGCGCGGACTGCGGCCTGGTGTATTGCTGGTCGCGGAAGATCGACATCGCGGGGAATCGCCTGTGGGACTGCCACCCCTTCCGGGTCGAGGGCTCGGCCTACCACATCCTCGTGATGCGCAACTTCGTCGGCAACGCGAGCGTGCCCCTGTTCCGGCGCTCGAGCATCGAGCGGGTTGGCGACTACCTGACCCGCGAGGAGCAGAGCGGTGCCCAGGGATGCGAGGACTGGGATCTCAGCCTGCGGGTGCTCGATGCCTACCGCTGCGCGGTGGTGCCCGAGTACCTCGTGTCCTACCGGGAGGTGGACCGCTGCATGAGCCGGAACGCGGTGGGCATGGCGAGCTCGTATGAGGCGGTCATCCGGCGGGTGCTCGCCGGGAAACGCCGGGTCGCGCCGGCGATCCTGCGCTGGTCGAGGGGGCACTTCTACGCCTACCTGATGGCCAAGGCCTACCTCGGCGGTGACCACTACCACACATTGTGCTACATCGGCCGCTCGGTCCGGGCGGATCCCCTGATGTGCCTGAACCGGCGGATCTACCGGCTGGGAAGCCGCGCCGCCATCAAGGTGATCCTCAGGAGGGACGAGCCGGTTGTCTTGTCGCCGGCGCCGAGGCGCCGTGCCGCCGGCGAGGTGTCCGTGCGCCCGCGCGGGCTCAGCTTGGTCGATCTCGTTGAAATGCGTCGCTGGTCGCTCGCCTGTGGGTGGCCTGCCGACGGCGCGTGACCCGGAACCCACTCATGCTGTTTCCCATCAAGCCGCTCGACCATGAGGTCACCGTCCCGCACGACCACGAGGTCGGCCGGAGTCATCGCTCTGCGCGGGTCCTGGTGCGCTGGACGGGCGTGCCAATCGGCAAGTTGGAGGTTCCGGTGGTCGATGGTCGCGTGCGCGCGGCCGACGTTGGCAGCCTCGCGCTACGGCAGCTCTCGGATGCCTTCGGGCGCGAACTCGTCCGGCGGGCGCTTGCCGCCGGACGGCCCGGGGAGGTTCCCGGGCTCGAGCGATTCTGGAATCCGCCGGAGGAACCGGTGGCGGAGGGCCTGCCCACGGTCAGCGTGATCGTCTGCACCCGCGACCGCCCCGACGACATGGCCAGGTGTCTTGCCTCGCTCGCCCGGCTCAAGCACCCGCCGCTCGAGATCATCGTCGTCGACAACGCCCCGGCGACCGACGCGACGCGGCAGCTCGTCGCGGGCTATCCGGAGGTCCGCTACGTCCGCGAGGACACGCCGGGGCTCGATCACGCCCGCAACCGGGGGATCCGCGAGTCGCGGGGCGAGGTGCTGGCCTACACCGACGACGACGTCGAGGTGGACCCGGGCTGGACGCTGGCCCTGGCACGGACCTTTGCGGGGGATCCGTCGGTCGGCCTGGTCACCGGCTTGGTCGAACCGGCTGAGCAGGAGACCGAGGCGCAGGTCCTGTTCGAGGACTACGGTGGCTTCGGCCGCGGTTGGACGCGGACCTATCTCCAGTCGCCCCGCGGCGTCGCGATGAGCTGGGAGCTGATCGGCGCCGGCCAGCTCGGTGCCGGTGCCAACATGGCGATGCGGCGCAAGCGGCTCGAGGATACCGGCTGGTTCGATCCGGCACTCGATGTCGGCACGCCGACGCTGGGCGGTGGCGACCACGAGATGTTCTTCCGCTTCCTCAAGTCCGGGTGGATCTGTCTCTACGAACCCGAGGCGCTGGTGCGGCACCGCCACCGCCGCAGCTTCGAGGAGCTTGAACGGCTGCTGTTCAGCTACGGCCATGCGACGCGCTGCTACTTTGATCGGGAAACGCTGAATTTTCCCGAGGATGAGCCGGCGATCCGCAAGCTGCGGCGCTGGTGGTGGCGCCACTGGGCGTGGCAGCGCTGGTTGCGGGCCTTTTGGGCAAAGGGTTGGTTCCCGCGGCGGCTGGTGGAGGCCGAGGTGAGGGGCTACCTGGCGGCGCGGGGAGCCTACGAGCGGGCCCGCCGGCAGATCGTCGCCGACGAATTCGAGCGGCCGGACCGCTTTCTCGGACGGCTCGATGGCCGCGGCGAGATCGGTTCGGTCGGGGTGACCCAGGTCGAGGTCTCGCAACCGCTCGAGGATTTGATCGAGGGCGAGGACTGGCGGGAACTGGACGTCGCGGTTTGCCTCCACGGTCGGCCGCTCGGCCGGATCCGGGTCAAGAGCCTCGGTCGGCCGGTTCCGGCCGAGAGACTCGCCGATCGCATCGCGGGCGACTTCTGGTTCAACATCCTCGACCTGGCGGGGGAGCCGGCACTCAGCTGGGCCGAGTTCCACGCCGACCTCGGCCGGCGCCTGGTGCCGGAGGGTGGCGGCGGCGGGCAGCGGCTCGACGATCGCGTCCCGGTCGGCATCGTCGTGCCGACCTGCGGGCGGGTCAGTGACCTGCGGCGCTGCCTCGATTCGATCCGGGCGCTCGAAACCACTCGCCCGGTCAAGGTGCTGGTTGTCGACAACCGGCCGGGAAGCGGCACCCGCGAGGCCCTCGAGGGGGACTTCCCGGAGGTCGAGTGGGTCGAGGAGCCTCGGCGTGGATCCTCCTACGCCCGCAATGCGGGATTGGCGCTGGCTCCCGGGGAGATCCTGGTGATGACCGACGACGACATGGTGGTGGCGCCCGACTGGCTCGAGAAGCTTCTGGTGCCCTTCGCCCGCCAGGACGTGGTCGCCGTGACCGGCTGCGTGCTTCCCGGCCGGCTCGAGACCGAGGCCGAGCGGGATTTCGAGACCTACGGGGGGTTTCACCGCGGCCCCGAGCGGCGCGAGTTCGGCCATGCCTGGTTCCGGCGCTGGCGCTGGCGCGCGGTGCCGACCTGGCAGCTGGGAGGTACCGGCAACCTCGCGATCCGCGCCGAGTTCCTCGAGCGCGAGGGGGGCGGCTACTTCATGGAGTGCCTCGGCGCCGGCGTGCCGGCCGGGGTCGGCGAGGACACCCTGTTCTTCTATCGGGTGATGATGGAGGGAGGCAGCGTCATCTACGAGCCGTCGGCAGTCGCCTGGCACTACCACCGGGCCAGCAAGGACGGCCTGCGCCGCCAGTTGTTCAGCTACGCCCGGGGCCACGTGGCCTACCACCTGGTGACCTGGCTGAAGTTCGGCGACTGGCGCGGCCTGACCCGGCTGATCTACGAGCTGCCAGTCTCGTTCGCCGGGCGTGCCCTCGACCGGCTGCGGGGCCGCAGTGACTACCCCATGTCCCTCCTGGGCCTCGAGGTCCTCGGCTCGCTGGCGGGGCCGCTGGCATTGTTCCAGAGCTGGCGACGGATGAAGCGTTCCGGGGTCGGCCACCGGCGCTGGAATTACTATGGCGACCAAAAATCCGGGGAGGTCTCGGCATGACGGCGGCGAGGTCGCCGGCGATGCGCCGCCTGCAGCACCGGGCCGATGTCTTCCGGGTGCTGGTCGGGCGGGACCTCAAGGCGATGTACAAGCGCTCGTTCCTCGGCTTCGGCTGGGCCCTTGGCCTGCCGGTCGTGCAGTTGCTGGTTTTCACCCTGGTCTTCCGGCGCGTGCTCGCCGTGGAGGTCGAGAACTACCCGGTGTTTGTCTTTATCGGCGTGCTTGCGTGGGGCTGGTTCCAGAGCTCCCTGGCGGAGGGTGTCGGGTTGATCACGGGCAACCGGGCCCTGGTCGGGCAGCCGGGGTTCCCGCTGGTCGTCCTGCCCCACGTGACCGTGGCGGTGCGCCTGTTCCACTTCCTGGTCGCGCTGCCGCTCCTGTTCGGGTTGATGTGGTGGGGTGGGATCCGGCCGTCCTGGCCATGGCTCTCGCTGCCCCTGCTCATCGTCATCCAGTACTTGCTCGCGGTCGGCCTGTGCTACCCGCTGGCATCGATGAACGTGCTCCTCCGCGACACCCAGCACGTGACGCGGGTGTTGTTGCAGATGATGCTGTTCATGACCCCGGTGTTCTACGACGTCGGGCGGGTGCCGGATTCGATCCTCGGCTGGTATTCCCTGAACCCGATGGTCGGAATGCTGGAGTCGTGGCGTGCCGTGCTGCTTCACGGGGCCTGGCCCGACCCGCGGGTGCTCGCGGTCCTCTTGCTGGCGGGTGCGGTGTTCTACGCGCTTGGGCGCAGCCTGTTCGTGCACCAGAGCCATCGATTCCTCGAGGAACTATGAGCGAGCCGAGAGTCAGCGCCCGCAACCTGGGCAAGCGCTTCCGCTCGCGGGCGGGCGGGCGGCGCGAGTCGCTGTGGGCGATCCGGGAGGTCGGCTTCGAGCTGGGTGCCGGGGAGGTGCTCGGCGTGATGGGCGGAAATGGAGCCGGCAAGTCGACCCTCCTGAGGATGCTCGGCGGGCTCGGCCGGCCGAGTGAGGGGGAGGTGCGGGTCAAGGGCCGCATCGGAGCCCTCCTGGATCTCGGTGGCGGCTTCCTCGGCGACCTCACGGGTCGCGAAAATGCGGTGCTGGCCGGTGTCGTCGCCGGCCTGCTCCGGCGCGAGGTCGGGTCGAGGATGGACGAGATCGTGGCCTTCGCGGAACTCGAGGAGTTCATCGACGAGCCGGTGCGCCACTTCAGCTCCGGGATGACGATGCGGCTCGCCTTCGCCGTGGCGATCCACACGGACCCGGGGGTCCTGCTGGTCGACGAATTCCTCGCGGTGGGCGACCTGGCCTTTCAGGCGAAGTGCCGGCAACGGATCGAGGCGCTGCGCAACGACGGCTGCGCGATCGTGCTGGTTTCGCAGGGGATGGAGGCGATCCGGACGATGTGTGACCGGGCGCTTTGGCTGCGCGGGGGCCGGGTGGCCGGTGTGGGCGAGGCCGGCAAGGTTGCGGAGCAATACGAGGCCGAGATGCGCGAGGAGACCCTGCGGCGGACCCCGCAAACCGTGCCCAAGGTCGTTGGCGACGGGCGTCGACTGGAGGCCCGTCGCAACCGGTTTGGCTCCGGTGAGGGGGAAATCCGCGAGGTCCGTCTGGTCCCGGGGAAGGGGGTCGCGAGCGGTGGACCACTGGCCGTCGAGATCGACTTCGTGGCCCGATGTCCGCTGCCGACGCCCGTCTTTGTGGTGACCGTGACCGACCGCGACGGCCGGGTTTGTCTCGACCTGAACACGCAGGCTGCCAAGGCGCCGGTTCCCGACCTCGACGGTGAGGGGAGCATCCGCCTTGTCATCGACCGGCTCGACCTCGCCAAGGGCGATTACCGGCTCAGTGTCGGCCTGTTCCGCGCCGACTGGAAGCATGCCTACGATTTCCACTGGGCGGGTTACCCGCTGAGCGTCGACGGCCCGTCCGGCGGCAAGGGGCCGCTGGCGCCACCGGCGCGGTGGCTGATGGAGGGAGGCGCGCGATGAGCAGCCCGACGTGAGCAAGCAGCGCGCCGTGCCGCGAAGCGTGGCTTTGACAGCGGTCGCGGCGGACGGCAGGGTGGAGGGGAGAGCAGAGCGATGAGCACGTGCCACTTCACGCCGACGACCCCCTCGGACGAGCCGATCTTCATCCTCGCCTCTGCGCAGCGTTGCGGCAGCACCCTGCTGCAGCGCCTGGTCAACAGCCTCGAGGGGACCCTGTTGTGGGGTGAGCACCAGGGCGTGCTGATGGACTTCATCAAGCACCACGAAGTACTACTCGAATGGGAGAAGCGCTTCTCCGGGAACCGCAAGCAGTTCCTCATGAGCGGCCGGGACCTGTTCCTGCCGAACATGGTTCCCGAGGACCACGAGCTGCGCACCGCGGCCATCGCCTACGTGACGAACCTCTTCGGCCTGCCGGCGGCGAAGCTCGGCAAGCCGCGCTGGGGCTTCAAGGAAGTACGCTATGGCTCGAAGGTGGTGTTGTTCCTGCAGGACCTGTTTCCCAAGGCGCGGTTCATCCACCTGACCCGCGACCCGGCCGCCTGCTTCCGCTCGATGAAGCGCTGGGAACTCGGCGAGGACGAGTGGGACCGGGAGATGACGAGGAAGTCGATCTGGGACTGGGTCCGGATCAATGCCAGCCTGCACGAGGTGAGGGACCGCGTGCCGGGGATGATGTCGGTGCGCTTCGAGGACATGGTCGCCGCGCCGGAGGGCTTCGCGCGGGACCTGGCGGAGTTCCTCGGTCGTGAGCCCGGCGACTTCGACCTCTCGGTCTTCGAGCGCCGGCTGGACGGCCAGTTCGGGCCGGCGATCGATCCGGCCAGGCTGGAGCTGACCGGCGAGGAGGAGCAGTTTCTCGCCGACCCGGCGATCGCCGGGGTGGCGCGGAAGTTCGGCTACGATCCCCCGGTGCGGGCCGCGGGCTGATGGCGCGGCCCCGGCGGGGAGGGGCCGATTCCAAAGCGAGTTTCGCTTTGTCATCGCGGCGGCTCCCCGGGTGCCCCAGCATGGCTCCATGTATGGTGGCCCCCGCAAGATCGCACCCGACGACGTCCGCGGCGTGGTCGTGCCCGGCGACCGCTTGCGCGGCCGGGCGTGGCGCCAGGGGAAGTTCGCCCGGGCGCGCCGCTGGGGCAGCGGTGAGGGACGCCGGCAGGCGGATGCGGCGACGCCCGACCCGCGCCTCAAGCTGGTCGAGTATGCGAGGACCCCCGCGCCGAGACCCGGCCCGCCGCCGCGCAACATCCGGCTCGGGCGGATCCTCGGCTGGCTGGCGATGGGCTCCGTCGGCCTGATGTGGCTGGTCGCCCTTCTCGGGATGCTCTCCAGCCTGCTCTTCGGTGGCGGTGCAGCCTGGCCGGCGCTGTGGGGTGCCGGCTTCGCGATCGGCTTCATCGGCAGCCACCTCTTCGGCATCGCCAGCGAGGGCATCTCGGGCAGCCGCGTGGCGCTCGGCCTGTGGGCGGTCGGGGCGTTCTGGATCAGCATCCTCGGCTGGGTTCCACTGGGCATGGCCCTTGCCGGCTTCGCGGGCCTCCGTTAGTTCGGGGGCGTGTGGGACAGCCCCGGATCCTTCTTGCTCGCCGTGTTCGCGGCGGCCTGCATCGGCCTGTCCAAGGCCGGCTTCAGCGGCACCTCGCTGCTGGCGGTGGCGATCTTCACCCAGATGTACGGGGCCACGCGCCAGGCCGGGCTGGTGCTGCCGATGCTGATCCTCGCCGACCTCGTCGTCTACCCGGCCTTTCGCAAGCACGGCAGCTGGAAGGACGTCTGGGTGCTCACCCCGGCAGCCATCGTCGGCCTTGGCCTTGGTTGGTGGCTGCTCGGCTGGCTCGAGGCGGGCGGCCACGAGCTGCTCGCGCGGCGCGTCATCGGCGGGGTGGTCCTCGCCATGCTGGTGCTCACGCTCCTGAAGATGCGCTTCTCGGCCGCGCTGCAAAAGCTGGCCGACCACCGGGCCGCCGGGACGGCGGCGGGCGTGGCGGGCGGGGCCACCTCGATGCTGGCCAATGCCGCCGGGCCGGTGATCCAGCTCTACCTGCTGTCGCGACGGATCCCGAAGATGGAGTTGATCGGGATCGGCGCCCGCTTTTTCCTGCTGATCAACCTGCTCAAGGTTCCCCTCAATCGCAGCCTCGGCCTGATCAACCCGGAGACGCTCAAGATCGACCTGGTGCTTGCCCCGGCCATCGTCGCGGGCGTGTTCGTCGGCAAGTGGCTGATCTCGCGCGTTCCGCAGCGCGCCTTCGAGTGGATGGTGATCGGCTTCGCGGCCCTGGCCTCGCTGCGCATGCTGCTTTGAGGGAGCAAAGAGCAAAGAGCAAAGAGCGGAGAGCGGAGAGCGGAGAGCGGAGAGCGGAGAGCGGCAGGCTCTAGGCTCTCAGCTCTACCTCCGGGAGTTTTGCAGGACTTGCCAGTTCTGGTAGGCCATCATGCCGAGGAAAATCGGGAAGATGAAGCTGCCCAGCCAGAGGAACATGCCGATCGCCGCGACGATGGCGACGACCATGCTGATGGTCAGCGCGATGGCCTCGCGGCGCGGGCCGAGAAACGAGACCAGCAGGCGGCCACCGTCCAGCGGGAACACCGGGATCAGGTTGAGGACCGCCCAGAACAGGCTGATCATCGCGAGGAACAGCACGAAGGTGGAAATCGTCTCGG
>JAUIJB010000064.1 GCA_030430455.1 Verrucomicrobiia bacterium
CCTGGAGCCGGGTGTAGGCGACCACGCCGAAGGCCACCAGCAGCAGGCTCATCACCGTCGCCAGCACCGGCCGGCGCACCGAGATGTCGGACAGGAACATCAGGAGGACTGGCCGGACTTCGGATCGTAGGCACCGACCGGGCCCTTATAGCGGCCCTCGATGGTCACCTCGGCGCCGTCGCGGAGCGAGAGCACGCCGTCGGTCACCACCAGGTCGCCCTCGTCCAGGCCCTCGAGCACCTCGACCCAGCCGGGCTCGCGGCGGCCGGTGTCGAGCGTGACCCGCCGGGCCACGCCGTCGACGATGCGGAAGACGGCCTTGACCTCGCCCACCGGCACGATGGCCCGCTCGGGGACCGCCACGCTGCTTCGCGGGTTGCGGTCCAGGGTGACCGTCATGAGCATCCCCGGTCGCAGCGCGTCGTCGGGATTCGGGATCAGGGCGCGCACCGCCACGGCGCGCGTCACCGGGTCGACCCGGCTGTCGATCTCGGACACCTCGCCCCGGAAGTCGCGGCCCGGGAAGGCCCCGCTGCGGGCATCGATCGCCAGACCGGGACGCAGGGTGTCGAGGAAGGTCTCGGGGACCGTGAAGTCGAGCTTCATCGTGGCGGTCTTGTCGAGGGTGGTGATCACGTCGCCCGGTTCGACCAGCGCTCCGGGGCTGATCCGGCGCAGGCCGACCCGCCCGGCGAAGGGCGCGGTGATGCGTCGGTCGGCGAGTTGAGCCCGCACCTGCGCGATCCGCGCCTGCGCCACCGCGAGGCGCGTCCGTCGCGCGGCCACGTCGGCTTCCGAAACGCCGCGGCCGACCAGCGGCTCGAGCCGTCTGAGCTCGCGCTGTTCCTCCTCGAGGGTCGCCTCGGCGGAGTCGAGGATGCCCTGTTCCTCCTCGGCCGACAGCACCGCCAGCAGCTCGCCGGCCGCGACCTTGTGGCCGTCCTCGAAGCGCAGTTCCTCAACCCGCTCGGTCACGTTGGCGGAGATCTCGGTCGACTCCTCGGCGCGCAGCGTGCCGGCCGCGACCACCTGGTCGGCGAACTCCCGCGCGGCCACCTCATGGACCGTCACCGCCACCGGTCCGGCAGCTCCGGGGGGTGCCTCGTCGTCCGGCGAACAGGCCGCCACGAGGACGGCGAGGGTCGCGACGATCGTTCCTTGGATCCATGTTCCGCACATCTGCTGCATCCGTTAAGCGAGGGATCGCGTCGCCACCAGTGATTTTGGCGGGCGGGTGGGCGGTGCGCGGAGCAGGGAAGCATGCGCGCCTGGCAGGCAGTCGTTCCAAGTGCCTGTCGGAAAAAGCACGGATGGTCCCGCGAGGGCGGCGTCAGGCTCCTAGGCCGAGTACCCTCCGTCGGCGGTGACGACCGCGCCGTTGATCCAGCGGCCCGGCGCGGAGGCGAGGAAGACGACCGCATCGGCGATCTCCCCGGCATGGCCGATCCGGCCCAGCGGGGTTTCCGCGGCGAAGGCGTCCTGGCGCTCCTGCGGGCTCTCGCCGAACATACCGGGCACGGTGGCGCCCGGGCTGAGGCTCTTGACCGAGATCCGCCGCCCGGCGAACTCGCGTGCCGCGCCGCGCGAGAGGAGGTCCACCGCCGCCTTGGTCGCCGCGTAGGTGGTGGTGCCGGGGAGCGGACGGTCGCCCAGCATCGAGGAGATGTTGATGACGACGCCGCCCTCGCGGAGGCGCTTGCCGGCCTCCTTCATCGACAGCGCGACGGCTCGGAAGTTCACGTCGATGAGCCGGTCGAGCTCGTCGACCGCGGTCTCCACCAGGTTCCCGGTGGTGCCTACCCCGGCGTTGTTGACGACGATGTCGAGGGTGCCGAGTGCCGCCTCGGCGCGGTCGTAGAGGGTCGGGATGTCGGCCGCCTCGCGCAGGTCGGCCGGGATCGCGACGGCCTTGCCACCGGCCTCCGCGATCTCCCTGGCGAGGGCTTCGGCCTTCCCGCGATGGCCGTGGTAGTGCAGCGCGACCGCGGCGCCGGCACGGGACAACGCCCGCGCGATCTCGCCACCGATTCCTCCCGACGCCCCGGTGACCAGGGCGGACTGGTTTTCCAAAGTTTTCTCGCTCATGCTTCAGGCTTCACCGGATGGGGCGATGATCAAGAGCGGATCCCTCGGGCCGCTTTTGGCAAGGGAAGCCAGACGGGTGGGGCGGCACGGCGTCGAAACGGCTTCGGGTATGGCAGAATATGCGAAGTCAGCGGGAGAAGAAGCCATCAGAGTGCGATTCGACCAAGCATCGCAAAGTGTCCAGTGAGCGGCCTCCATCCCTCCGTCCAGGCAAGGCGGCGATGAGCGTCCCTTTGGGTCGGGGTGAGTCGGGGCCCTTCGCGGGAAGGCGGGATGCCCGTCGCGATGTCCTTGGTTATCAACTGAACCCACCCGCGCCATGAAAGCCCTCCCATCCACCCTCATCTCCCTCCTCCTGCTCGGCACCGGCCTCCAGGCTGCCTCCGTTGCGGGCGTCTCGGGCCGACAGTTGTTCGAAGGTTACCGGGACAACTTCGGCGGCAACTTCATCGACTTCACCATGGGAGTGGCTCCGATGCCCGCCGACCGGCGGCTCGACAACGAGTTCGTGACCACCTTGGGAGTCGCCTTCTCGACCTTCCAGAATCCGTCGTTCGCCCCCCTGGGACCCCACAACGTCTACGTTTCCAGCTTCTCGGGTCGCGAGAACAGCATCGTCGGGACTCCGTGTGTCTCCTGCACCGACGACGGACGCTATCCCTATCAGATCGAGTTCTCGGATCCGCAGCGCTACGCGGGAGTGCAGCGGATGTGGAACGCGGACACCCGCACCCGCTTCTACAGCACCGACGGCACGCTTCTCTTCGAGGGACTCGGCAGTGACTTCTACGGCTACCAGGCGGACTCGACGGATACCTCGACCTGGGTGCGGCGAATCGAGATCTCCGGAGTGAACCAGCAGGTTGGCTACACGGACGACCTGTTCTTCGGCACCATCGTTCCCGAACCCGGCGTGACCGGATTGGCGGTCGTCTCCCTTGCCGCGTTCGCCTTCCGTCGTCGCGGCTCCCGCTGAACCGTTCCGGAATCCCTGTCCGTCGGGATCGAGCCGGCAGGGCCCGGCCCGGATCTTGCTTTGTGGCCGCCGTGCAATCCGCTCAGATGGATCCATGCGGATCGTCATCGCCTGCGACAAGTTCAAGGGATCGCTCTCCGCCGGGGAGGCCTGCGCGGCCCTGCGGCAGGGGCTGGAGGACGGCGGGCTGAGGGCCGAGATCGACGAGTGCCCGATCGCCGACGGCGGCGAGGGCTTCGCCGCGGCGATGCGCCAGGCGCTGGGAGGGGAGTGGGTGAGTTGTCCGGCGCGCGATGCGCTGGGGCGCGAAATCGAGGTGCGCTATGCGCTGTGCCGCGGTGGTGACGAGAGGCTCGCGGTCATCGAGATGGCCGAGGCGGCGGGGATGTGGCGCCTCGACCCGGCGGAACGCGACCCGCTGCGGGCGTCGACCTTCGGGGTCGGGCAGATGATCCGGCACGCGGTCGGTGAGGCGGCGGCGCAGCGGGTCCTGGTCGGCCTCGGTGGCAGCGCGACCAACGACGGCGGGGCGGGTATGGCGGCGGCGCTTGGCGCGCGCTTCGTCGACGACCTTGGTAGGGAGCTCAAGCCGCTTCCCGGTGAGCTGACCGGGCTGGCACGGGTGGAACTTGCCGCCATCATCGGCCTGCCGCCCGTCGAGGTCGCCTGCGACGTCGACAACCCGCTGCTTGGCGAACGCGGCGCCACCGCCGTGTTCGGCCCGCAGAAGGGGGCGGGACCGCGCGAGAGGGAGGCCCTCGAGACATTCCTCGGACGGCTCGTGGCGGTGCTCGATGCCGGCGAACTCGCGGCCCGTCCCGGTGCGGGTGCCGCGGGGGGGCTGGGCTTCGGCATGATGGCCTTCGCCGGGGCGGTGCTGAGGCCGGGCTTCGACATGGTGGCCGCGGCGCTCGGGCTTCGCTCACGGCTGGCGACGGCCAACCTGGTGGTGACTGGGGAGGGGGCGATCGATGCCCAGAGCCTCGCCGGCAAGGGACCGGTCGGGGTGGCGCGGCTGGCGCGTGATGTCGGTGCCCGCGTGGTGGGTGTCGGCGGCCGGGTCGACGGGGAGATCCACGCCGCGCAGTTGTTCGACCGGATCGAGAGCCTCGAGTGCTACGGCCTCGACGAGGCGGAGTCGATGAAGCGAGCCGCCGAGTTGCTGCGGGAAACCGGCCGGCGGATGGCTGCCTGGCTCGGCGGGGAGAGCTGAGCGGGGGCGCGGGGCTCAGCCACGAAAGATCGGCTTGATCTTCTCATGTGAAGGGGTAATTTGATCCAAATGAAACGGAAAGCACAACGAGACGTGCTCCGCGATCCTGAGGCTGCCTTCGTGATTCAGAAGGTGAGGGAGGGGCTTCCCATGTCGGAGTTCGAGTCGCTGTGCGGGTTGCTGGGCCTGAGTGAGGGGCGGCTGGCCGGCCTGCTGGGGCTTTCGCGGGCGACCCTGCATCGGCGCAAGAAGGCGGGCTCGCTGGACCGGTTGGAGTCGGATCGCCTGGTGCGCTACGCCCGCTTGTTCTCGCGCGCCGCGGATGCCCTCGGCGGGGAGGAGAGGGCACGCTCGTGGCTGGCGGCGCCCGCGCGGGCCTTCGGTGGCGAGACACCGCTGGACTTCGCCGACACCGAGGTCGGTGCGCGGGAAGTCGAGGCCCTGTTGGGGAGGCTCCAGCACGGCGTCTTCTCCTGACCCATGGCGGCCGGCTGATGGCGACCTATTTCCGCATCGTCCAGGCCCGCTGGGCGGCGTCCGCGATGGATGGCGAGGGCGCCCGCCGGCACGGTGGCCGCTGGAACCCGGAGGGCGTTGCGGCGGTCTACCTGGCCGAGTCGCGCGCGCTGGCGATGCTGGAAGTCTTCGTCCATGCCCCCCGCGAGGCGCTCGGGCTCGACTGGCGGATCCTCGCGGTCGAGGTGGCGGACCGCCTCGTGGAAACCGTCGATCCCGCCGACCTGCCGGCCGACTGGGCCGAGCTGCCCGGTTCCCGCGGGGCCCGCTCGCATGGCGCCGCGTGGATGAAGCGCGCCACCCAACCCTGCCTCCGTCTGCCCAGCCCGGTGGTCCCTCGGGAGTCCACGCTGTTGGTCAATCCGAGGCACCCGGATTTCCGCAGGCTTCGGGTCGGCAAGCCGGAGTCGTTCCTCTTCGACCCAAGACTTGCGGGCGGCTGACCCGGCGCCGGGTCGGCGAGGACTTGCGGCGAGGACCCGGCAATTCATCGCGTGGCGGTCGTTGCCGCTGCCTTCAGTTGGCCGACTCGGCCGCCGGCTGGCGCGAGAACTCGGTCGAGCTGCTGAGGTACCAGATGCCGGCCAGGCCGCCGATGACGACGACGAGGATCAGCAGGGCAACCAGCATCCCGAGGCAGGACTTCATCCGCGGAGTGTCGGGGTATCAGGCACGGGATTCAAGTCGCGCGGCATAGGCCCCGTCGGTGGCGTCGGTTTGCGGCAGCGCGCGGCGCTCGCCGGCGAGCTCGAGCCCGGGGTGGTCGGCGAGGAGCGCGCCCACCAGCTCCTCGTTCTCCTCGGGCTCGATCGAGCAGGTCGAGTAGACGATCCGACCGCCGGGCCGCAGGCAGGGCAGGGCCTGGTCGAGGATCGAGCGCTGGATCCGGGTGAGCTCCTCGACCCCCTGCGGCTGCAGGCGCCAGCGGACGTCGACGCGGCGGCGGAACACCCCGGTGTTGGAGCAGGGGACGTCGAGGAGGATCGCATCGAAGCGGCCGTGCCAGGCCTCCGGTGCCGGCCGGGTCCAGTCGTGGGTCTCGATGGCCGCGGGCTCGATGTGGAGTCGCCGGAGGTTGTCGCGCAGGCGCGGCAGGCGCCTGTCGTTGGAGTCCGTGCAGGTCAGCCACTCGCCGGATCCCTGGGCGGCGGCGATGAGGAAGCTCTTGCCGCCGGGGGCGGCGCAGGCGTCGAGGACCTGCTCGCCCGGCCGGGGCTCCATCAGCTCGACACAGTGGCGCGTGGCCGGGTCGGTGATGTAGATCGCGCCGCTGGCGAGGAGCTCGGTGGGGATGGGGCCGTCGACCTTGAAGTAGCCGGCGGGGAGACCCGCTGAAGACAGGCGCTCCTCGAGGGCCGTGGTGACCGACCCGGCGGCCAGCGGGTTGGAGCGGGCGATCGTCGGCGGCGGCGTGTTGTTGAAGGCCATCAGGTCGGTGGTCGCCTCCGCGCCGAAGCGCTGGCGCCAGCGCTTGAACAACCAGTCGGGGTGGGAGTGGGCGACCGCCGGCGACAGCCCGTCGAGGTCGAGCAAGTCCTTGCGCTGCGAGATCGCGCGGCGCATCACCGCATTGATCAGGCCGCGGACCGGGCTCTTTCCCAGCTCCACGGTCTCGAAGACCGCGGCGTGGTCGGGCAGCTGGAGGATCAGCAGCTGGCACAGGCCGACGCGGAGGATGTCGCGGGTCTCGGGGTCGAGCCTGCCCTTGCGCAGCCGGCCGATCCAGTGGTCGAGCAGCCGGCGGTGGCGCAGCACGCCGAGGACGATCGCGTTGAGCAGGGCGCGGTCGGCCGAGGACAGCTCGTTGCGCGACGCGTGGCGGTCGATCAGGCTGTCGGCATAGGCGTGGCCCTTCGCCCAGGCCCGGAGGATGGAGACGGCGGCGCGGCGGGGTGACTTCATGGACAAAAAAGGCCGGGCGCGGAGGATTTCCGGCCCGGCCGTGGAGATCAATCGGGAAACGCCGCGATCAGCCCGCCACGGCGGGGCGGCCGATCGGGTAGTATTCGAGCTTGGCGGCCTTGACGTCCTCGGGGTCGAGCAGGTTGCGGCCGTCGAAGACCAGTGGCGTGCGCAGGCGCTTGGCGACCTCCTCGAGGTCGGCGGTGGCGAACTGCGGCCACTCGGTGGCGATCACCAGCGCATCCGCGCCGTCGAGGGCGGCATACATGTCGTCGGCGTAGCTGATGTCGCCCTCGAGGTTGCCGAAGCGCTTGGCGGTGCCGACCGCCTGCGGGTCGGCGGCGACGATCGAGGCGCCCTCCCCGAGCATCACCCGGGCCATCTTGATGGCGACCGACTCGCGGACGTCGTCGGTGTTCTGCTTGAAGGCGAGGCCCCACAACGCGATCTTCTTCTCGCGGAAGACCCACAGCTTCTCGCGGATCTTGTCGAGGAAGTGGTTCATCTGGTCGGCGTTGATGCGCTCGACCTCCTTGAGCAGTCCGAAGGGCTGGCCGAGAGTCTCGGAGATGGCGATGAAGGCCTTGATGTCCTTCGGGAAGCAGGAACCGCCGTAGCCGAGGCCGGCGTTGAGGAACTGGCGGCCGATGCGCTTGTCCATGCCGATGCCCTCGGCGACCTTCTCGACGTCGGCGCCGGCGGCCTCGCAGATGTTGGCGACGGCGTTGATGTAGGAGATCTTGAGCGCGAGGAAGGAGTTCGCGGCGTGTTTGATGAGCTCGGCCGAGTTGATGTCGGTGACCAGCACCGGGGCGACGAAGGGCTCGTAGAGCTTCTGCATGTAGCCGAGCGCCTTGTCGTCGTTCGAGCCGATGACGATGCGGTCGGGGTTGAGCAGGTCGTCGACGGCGCAGCCCTCGCGGAGGAACTCGGGGTTGGAGACGACGCCGAACTCGACGCCCTCCGGGGCGTAGCGGCGGACCGTCTGCTTGACCTTGTCGCCGGTCTTCACCGGGACGGTCGACTTGTCGACGATCACCCGGTAGCCGAGTTCCGGCTTGAGGCACTGGGCGATCTCGCGGGCGACCTTCTCGATGAACGAGAGGTCGACCGAGCCGTCGGGCTGCGGCGGGGTGGGGACGGCGATGAAGATGACCTCGCCATCGCGCACGCCCTCCTCGGTCGAGGTGGTGAACTTGAGGCGGCCGGCGGCGACGTTCTGCTGGACGAGCTCGGCGAGGCCGGGCTCGTAGATCGGGATCTCGCCCTTGAGCAGGGTCTCGATCTTCTCGGGGTTGTTGTCGACGCAGGTGACGTGGTGGCCGACCTCGGCGAAGCAGGTGCCGCTGGTGAGTCCGACGTAGCCGGAACCAATGATGGTGATTTTCATGTCGTCAGGGGGGTGAACAGGTGGTGGGCAGGGGCGTCTAAGGGAAAACAGCCGTTAGGGCAAGGCCCGAGAACGCGTGGGGGGCGGGCGGCCGATGCGCGGAAATCGGCCGCGCATGGAAGCGGATGGGAGCGAATTTCCACGGCAAGACGGGGACTCCCGGGCCGCGGGCGGGTCACCGTGGAATGCCGGCGGTGCTGCAGGAGGGTCCTCCGCTGTCCGCCCGAGGGGATCATTCGTGACCATCGGCGGTTCGCTTCGTCCGTGGGTTGCTCCGCTCCCGCCCGGCGCGGGCCTTGAGGGATCGGCAGGGATCCGCTAAGGGGCGCGGGATGCGCAACGGGCAGCCAGAGTGGAACTATCCGGAGGCGCTGCCCGTCGTCGAGCACCGCGACGAGATCATCGCCGCCATCCGCGACCACCCGGTCGTGGTGGTGGTCTCGGAGACCGGCAGCGGCAAGACGACCCAGCTGCCGAAGATGGTCGCCGAGGCGCTGGGAGCGGGGAGCGGGGAGCAGGGAGCGGAGAGCGAAAGGGCGAAGTCGGGCTCCAGGTCCCGGACTCCCCGCCCTTCGCTCATCGGCTGCACCCAGCCGCGGCGGATCGCGGCGGCCAGCGTGGCCGAGCGGGTCGCGGAGGAACTGCGGGTGCCGCTGGGGGGCTACGTCGGCTACCAGGTCCGCTTCGAGGACCGCACCACGAGGGAGACGCGGATCAAGTTCATGACCGACGGCATCCTGCTGGCGGAGACCCAGGGCGACCCCGACCTGCGCAACTACTCGGCGCTGATCCTCGACGAGGCCCACGAGCGTTCGCTGAACATCGACTTCCTGCTCGGCTACCTGAAACGCCTGCTCGAGCGGCGCCCGGACCTCAAGGTGATCATCTCGTCGGCCACCCTGGATGCCGGGGCCTTCGCGGAGTTCTTCGGGGACATCGGGAACGGCCTGGAGCGCGACGCTCCAGCCACGGGAGTTGGGGTGCCGGTGATCGAGGCGGCGGGGCGGACCTTTCCGGTGGAGGAGGTGTTCCTGCCGGGCGACGAGGACGAGGACCTCGCCGCGGGGGTGGTTCGGGCGGTCGACTGGTTGTCGGGCACGGGCGAGGACGGCGACGTGCTGGTGTTCCTGCCGGGCGAGCGCGAGATCCGCGACTGCCTCGACGCCCTCGAGGGCCGCCGCTACCGCAACACCGAGGTGCTGCCGCTGTTCGCGCGGCTCAGCCTGGGCGACCAGCAGCGCATCTTCCACCCGGGGCCGAAGCGCCGGCTGGTGCTGGCCACCAACGTCGCCGAGACCTCGCTGACCATCCCGCGGATCGTCTGCGTGGTCGACAGCGGCCTGGCACGGGTCAGCCGCTGGAGCCCGGGGCGCGGGGTCCAGCGGCTGCAGGTCGAGGAGGTCAGCCGGGCCAGTGCCAAGCAGCGCAAGGGGCGCTGCGGGCGGGTGCGGCCCGGGGTCTGCGTGCGGCTCTACGACGACGACAACCTCGCCGCGCGCCCGGAGTTCACCGACCCGGAGATCCGCCGCAGCTCGCTGGCCGGGGTGATCCTGCGGATGAAGTCGCTGGGCCTGCCCGACATCGAGGACTTCCCCTTCCTCGACCCGCCGGCGCCGCGGGCGATCTCGGAGGGCTATCGTACCTTGCGCGAGGTCGGCGCGCTGGACCGGGCGAAGGGGCTGACCCGCGAGGGGCGCTCGATGGCGCGCCTGCCGGTCGATCCGCGGTTGGCGCGGATGCTGATGGAGGCCCGCGACGAGGGAGTCCTTGAGGCGGTGCTGCCGGTGGTGGCCGGGCTGGAGACCCAGGACCCGCGCGAGCGGCCGCAGGACAAGCGCAAGGAGGCCGAGAAGGCCCACGCCCGCTGGCGTCACGAGGAGAGCGACTTCATGGCGATGCTGGTGCTGTGGAACGAGCTGCAGGCATTCCGCAAGGGCCGCGGCTGGCACGGCAACCGGCTGCGCAAGTTCTGCCGCGAGAATTTCCTCAACTTCCGTCGCCTCGGCGAGTGGCGCAACGTGCACGATGAGCTGGCGGAGTTGGTGCGCGGGGAGTTTTCCAGGGATGGGAAGCGCGGGGCCGGTGCCCCCGCCAAGGGCCCCGAGCGTGCCTCTCCAGCCACGGGCCTGCCGGACTTCGCCTCCTTCCACCGCGCGCTGCTGGCGGGGGTGCCGCGGCAGTTCGGCCTGTGGGACCGCGACGAGCGGGCCTACCGCTCGGCCTCGGGCGGCTTCTTCGCCGTGTTTCCCGGCTCGGGCCTGTTCGGTGGCAAGCGCTGGGAGTGGGTGATGGGGATGGAACTGGTCGACACCACCCGGCTGTGGGCCCGGCGGGTCGCGCGGATCGACCCCGCCTGGGTTGAGCAGGTCGCGCCCCACCTGTGCCGCAGCCGCTTCAGCGAGGGCCGCTGGGACATGGGCCAGGGCGCCGTCTATGCCAAGGAGACCGTGACTTGCGGCGGGCTTCCGGTGGTCGCCGGGCGGCGCGTCCACTTCGGCCGCATCGACCCGGCCGCGGCGCGGAGGATCTTCATCCTCGACGGCCTGATGCAGGGCGGCGTGAAGGGCGAGTCGGCCGCGGTCGAGCGGCTCCGGGAGCTGCGCGAGGAGGTTGCCGGCATCGAGCACAAGCTGCGCCGCCACGGCGGGTTGTGGAGCGAACAGGCGGTGGTCGAGTACTTCGAGCGCTGCCTGCCCGAGGGGCTCTGCACGGCCAAGGCCTACCACCGCTGGCGCAAGCAGCACGAGCAGGACCACCTGCCGACCCGCGCGGACGTGGTCGACGAGGATCTCGAGGACCTCGACCTTTCCGGTCATCCCGACTGGCTGCAGCACGGTGAGCTCGAGCTGGCCTGCTACTACCGGGTCGCGCCGGGCGAACGGGACGACGGGCTGACGCTGGGGATCCACGTCGACCAGCTGCCCCGGGTGCCCGACTGGCTGCCGGGCTGGGGGGTCGACGGCGACCTCGCGCAGCGCGCCGAGTGGCTGATCCGCTCGCTGCCGAAGGATCTGCGGCGCTCCTGCCAGCCGGTGGCCGACCGGGCCGACGGGTTCGCCGCGGGCTGGGTCGGCCGGGAGAAGGATGGCCCGCTGGAATTGCGGTTGGCCCAGTACTTGCGTGAGGTGGCCGGGATGCCGGTCGAGCCGTCCGACTTCGACGCCGGCCGCCTGCCGGACGAGCTGGTGTCCAAGGTCTGGGTCTGCGACGACGCCGGGGCGGAGCTCGCGATGGGAACCTCGCTCGCCGACCTCAGGGAGCGGCTCGGCGGGCTCGTGGCCGAGCGCTTCGAGCAGGCCGCCAACGACGAGTGGGAGCGGGAAGGGCTGACCGGCTGGCCGGAGGAGGGGGTGCCGGAGTCGGTCGAGACCGCCGCGGGGCGGGCCTGGCCGGCCCTGGTCGACGAGGGCGAGTCGGTCCGCCTGCGGGCCTTCTCCCGCGAGGCGGTCGCCCGCGAGGCGCACCGCGCCGGCGTCGCCCGGCTGCTCGCGCTGGCCCACCCGGACCAGGCCGCCTACCTGCGCAAGCGCTTCCCGCTCGGGCTGATGGCCAAGGTCGAGCTGCCGCGCTGGGCCGTCACCCTGGACGAGCTGGTGCTGCTCGCCGGCGAGGGTGCGCTCGGCGCGGGCCGGATCGACGGGGCGGAGGACTTCGCGCGGCGCAGCTCGCGGGCCCGCGGCGACTGGCACGAGCACGCGCTGCGCCTGGGGGAGGCACTCGAGGAGTTCGCCGAGGGGCTCGGGCCGGTGCGGGAGTGGATCGAGGCGCAGCGCGGCGACCGTCACCTCGGCGCGGTGGCCGAGGACCTCGAGGAGGAACTCACCTGGCTGCTGAGGCCGGGATTTCCGTGGAAGGCCGGCTACCGGCGCTGTCTCGACCTGCCGCGCCTGCTGCGCGGGGTCCGCTCACGGCTCGGCCGCCTCAAGGCGATGCCGATCGGCAAGGACCTCGAGAAGATGGAGCGGGTGCGCCACTACTGGGAGCCCTGGTTCCGTGCCTGGACCGCGGAGCCCGAGGACCCGGACACCTGGGAGCAGGGCTGGCGCCTCGAGGAGTTCCGCATCTCGCTCTTCGCCCCGGACGTTCCGGGACGCGGCAAGGTGTCGGAGAAGATGCTCCGCGCCGGTCAGCCGGACTGAAAGTCGCGCACCTCGACCTTCGCCCACCAATCCTTGTAGCTGGCGAGGAACTCGTCGTGGGCGGGGCAGTCCTGGTAGGCGTCGTGGGACGCCAGGTCGTCGAAGCGCAGCGAGAGGGCGTAGTCGTAGGAATGATCGGTCACCGGGCGCTGTGGCGTCGGCGCCGGCGGGCCCCACAGGCCGTCCTGGACGGTTTCGATCTCGAGGAGCTTGGCGAGACCGGCCTCGAAGGTGGCGCAGTCCGCCGCGTTCTGGTGCTCATCCTTGAGCCAGAAGTAGACGTGGTGTTCGAGCATGGGAGCGGGGAGCTTGGAGCGGAGAGCGGAGAGATTAGAGCGGGGAGTGGCTAGATCTTCATGGCGTTGAAGCCGCCGTCGACGACGATCTCGCTGCCGGTGATGAAACCGCCGGCCTTGTTGGAGGCCAGCAGGAGGGTGGCGCCGATGAGGTCCTCGGGGTTGCCGAAGCGCG
The DNA here is from genome assembly GCA_030430455.1 of Verrucomicrobiia bacterium. Taxonomy (GTDB): domain Bacteria; phylum Verrucomicrobiota; class Verrucomicrobiia; order Verrucomicrobiales; family Akkermansiaceae; genus Haloferula. The sequence goes on from JAUIJB010000064.1 coordinate 12,693, forward strand.
ACATCGGCGTCTGGCGGAGGATGTCGAGCACGCGGCTCTCGTCGAGCACCTTGCGGTTCTGCTCGGCGGGGAAGAAGCCGGGAACCAGCGTGTTGACCCGGATCGAGTTGTCGGCCCACTCGCGGGCGAGATTCTTCGACAGGTTGTGGACCGCCGCCTTGGTGGCGGAGTAGGTGAACACGCGGCTCAGCGGGACGAGGCCCGACATCGAGCCGAGGTTGATGATCGAGGCCGGGATGGCCTCGTCGATGAAGTAACGGCCGAACACCTGGCAGGTCCGGAACACGGCCGACAGGTTGGTGTCGATGATGCGGTGGAACTCCTCCTCGCTGATGTCGAGGAAGGGGGTGGGGGCGTTGATGCCCGCGCCGTTGACCAGGATGTCGATCTTGCCCGACTGCCGGACGACCTCGTCGAGGAGCTCCTGCAGCGACTCACGCTTGGTCACGTCGGCCGGCAGGAAGTATCCGTTGCCGCCGGCCTCGGCGATCTCCTTGAGGCGGATCTCGCCCTTCTCGCGGATGCGGCCGACGAGGACCACCTCGCAACCGGCAAGGGACAGGCCCTCGGCCATCTTGCCGCAGAGCTCACCCGTGCCGCCGAGCACGACGGCGGTCTTTCCCTCGAGTCCGAACATCTCCCTGAGGAATGCAGCGATCTTCATGCGGCTAGGATGACCGGACGGGCCCGGGGGGCAAAGGGAAATGGGGGCGGGGATCGATTTTCGTCATCACCCGGAATGGGGGCTTTTCGCCGCAGGGCGGAGTCGTTAGACCCTTCCGGACCATGGACAAACCCAACCTCCCCGACGCGGCGGCGAAGGCGAGCTACTGGAGGCACAACCTCGGCTGGCTGGCCGGGCTGCTGGTCATCTGGTTCCTCGTCTCCTACGGCTGCGGCATCCTCTGGGTCGACCAGCTCGACAAGATCCGCATCCCGGGGACCGGCTTCAAGCTGGGCTTCTGGTTCGCCCAGCAGGGGAGCATCTACGTCTTCGTCCTGCTCATCGCGGTCTACGTGAAGGTGATGAACGGCCTCGACCGGAAACTTCTCGGGGGGAGGGCGGACTGATGGACGTCAGGATCTGGACCTACGTCCTCGTCGGGCTGACCTTCGCGATCTACATCGGCATCGCGATCTGGTCCCGTGCCGGCTCGACCAAGGACTTCTACGTCGCCGGCGGCGGGGTGCCGAGCGTGGCCAACGGGATGGCGACGGCGGCCGACTGGATGAGCGCGGCCTCGTTCATCTCGATGGCGGGCATCATCTCCTTCGCCGGTCGCGACGGCTCGGTCTACCTGATGGGCTGGACCGGCGGCTACGTGCTGCTGGCGCTCATGCTGGCTCCCTACCTGCGGCGATTCGGCAAGTTCACCGTGCCGGACTTCATCGGCGACCGCTACTATTCCAACCTCGCCCGCTTCGTCGCGGTGATGTGCGCGATCTTCGTGTCCTTCACCTACGTCGCCGGGCAGATGCGCGGCGTCGGCGTGGTGTTCTCGCGCTTCCTCGAGGTCGACGTGAACCTCGGCGTGGTGATCGGGATGGTCATCGTGCTGTTCTACGCGGTGCTTGGCGGGATGAAGGGGATCACCTACACCCAGGTGGCGCAGTACTGTGTGCTGATCTTCGCCTTCATGGTGCCGGCGATCTTCATCTCCTTCCAGATCGCCGGGAACCCGATCCCCCAGCTGGGGATGGGCGGCGAGTTCCAGGACAGCGGGGTGAGCGTGCTCGACAAGCTCGACGGGCTCAGCGAGGAGCTCGGCTTCGGCGCCTACACCGAGGGGCGCAAGTCGACCCTCGACGTCTTCTGCATCACCGCGGCGCTGATGTGCGGCACGGCGGGCCTGCCGCACGTGATCGTGCGCTTCTACACCGTGAAGAAGGCCAGCGCGGCGCGCACCTCGGCGCTGTGGGCGCTGCTGTTCATCGCGATCCTCTACACCACCGCCCCGGCGGTGGCCGTCTTCGCGCGGACCAACCTGCTGCGCACGGTGACGGACACGGCCTACAGCGAGCTGCCGGCCTGGTTCGCCAACTGGGAGGACACCGGCCTGATCGCCTGGGTCGACAAGAACGGCGACGGCGCGATCCAGTACTCCGCCGGACCGGCGCTCGAGACCCAGGAGGGCGACCCGAAGTTCAAGCCGTATTTCCGCAGCGACGAGGCCGGCGAGCCTCTGCGTGGCGAGCACGGCGAGCGGCTGCTCGACAACCCGCCGACCGACAACGCCAACGAGCTCTACATCGACCGCGACATCATGGTGCTGGCGAACCCCGAGATCGCGCAGCTGCCGGCCTGGGTGATCGGCCTGGTGGCCGCGGGCGGCCTGGCGGCGGCCCTCTCGACCGCGGCCGGCCTGCTGCTGGTCATCTCGACCTCGGTGGCCCACGACCTGGTGAAGAAGACCATGGCCCCGGACCTCAGCGAGAAGGGCGAGCTGGTCCTGGCGCGCTGCGCGGCCGGGGTGGCGGTGGTGATCGCCGGCTACTTCGGCGTCAAGCCGCCGGGCTTCGTCGCCCAAGTGGTGGCCTTCGCCTTCGGCCTCGCCGCGTCGTCGTTCTTCCCGGCGATCATCCTCGGGATCTTCTCGAAGCGCACCACCATGGCGGGCGCCGTCAGCGGGATGATCGTGGGGATCGTCTTCACGGGGAGCTACATCATCTACTACAAGTTCGTGAACCAGGATGCCGAGCCGTGGTTCGGGATCTCCCCGGAGGGCATCGGCACCTTCGGCATGGTGATCAACTTCGTGGTGGCCGTGTTGGTCTCGCGGGCGACCCCGCCGCCGCCGCCGGAGGTGGTCGACCTGGTCGACCGGGTGCGCCTGCCGCGCGCGGCCTTCGGCGAAGAGGACAGCGGCCCGGTGGCGCACTGAGCCCGGCCAAGCCGGGATTTCGGGGTTGGCGGCCGAGGTGCGGCGGTCCAAGTTGCCGCGCCCCGATGACCCCGATGAAAGTCCTCACCCACCGCGATCCCGGATACGCCTCCTTTGTCGAGACCCTCAGCCGCCGCGCCTTCCCGGCGCCGCAGGTGCGCCGGGCGGTCGAGGAGATCATCGCCGAGGTGGCGACCCAGGGCGACCGCGCCCTGGTCGAGCTGGCCGGGCGCTTCGACGGGGTCGAGCTCAGCCCCGGGCGGCTGCATGTGACCGCGGAGGAAATCGACGCGGCGAAGCGCGCGGTGCGGTCGTCGACCCGCAAGGCGGTCCGTGCCAGCCTGCGCAACATCACCGAGTTCGCCAAGCGGAGCCTGCGCCGCGACTGGTCGGCCCGCAACGCCGAGGGCGCCCGCGTCGGCGAGCGCTTCGTGCCCTTCGACCGCGTCGGGGTCTACGTCCCGGGTGGCAAGGCGCCGCTGGTGTCCACCGCGCTGATGACGGCCGGCTTCGCCCGGGCCGCGAAGGTCCCCGAGGTGCTGGCGGCGACGCCCTGCGGCCCGGACGGCACGATCAACCCGGAGCTGCTCTACGCGCTGCACGCCGCGGGCGTGGACGAGGTGATCAAGGTCGGTGGCGCCCAGGCGGTCGCGGCGATGGCGCTGGGAACGACATCGATCCGCCCGGTGGACCGCATCTTCGGTCCCGGCAACGCCTACGTCGTCGAGGCCAAGCGGCAGCTGGTCGGCGCGGTGTCGATCGACCTGCTCCCCGGCCCGAGCGAGATCCTCGTGCTGGCCGACAAGACCGGCAACGCGCGGTTCATCGCCGCCGACCTGTTGGCCCAGGCCGAGCACGGTGGCGACAGCGTGATCGGCTTCCTGACCGACTCGAAGGCCCTGCTCAACCAGGTGGCACGGGAGATCGAGCGCCAGCTCGAGAGCCTGTCGCGCAAGGACTACCTCCGCGAGGTGCTCGAGAAGGGCTCCTTCCTGCTGCAGGTGAAGAACTTCGCCGAGGGCGTCCGCATCGCCAACGAGTTCGCCCCCGAGCACCTCTCGCTGGTGTGCCGGGACGAGTCGAGGCGCCTCGCCGAGATCCGCACCGCGGGCGCGGTCTACCTCGGCAACCTGTCGGCGGTGGCGGTCGGCGACTTCCTCGCCGGGCCGAGCCACACCCTGCCGACCGGTGGTGCCGGGCGGTCCTTCTCGGGCCTGCGCGCCGACCAGTTCCAGCGTCGCACCAGCGTGGTGAAGATGGGCGCCGCGGCGGTGAAGAACTCGCTGCCGGTGGTCGAGGAGTTCGCCCGCATCGAGGGGCTCGACGCCCACGGCCGCTCGGTGGCGATCCGGGTGGAGGGGTGAGCCGGCGAGCTAGTGAGCCAGTGAGCCAGTGAGCTAGTGAGTGGGTGACGGTGGACGTGCGGGGTGGGGGAAGTCCCGGAGGGACGCAGGCACGTAGCCCCGGGGTTCACCCCGGGGAAACTCGCCGGACCGATCTTCAAGCCCCGGAGGGGCGCAGGCGAACTCCTGGGTGGCCTGGGTGCACGAATGCAGCGCCGGTCGATCGACGACGGGCAGGGCGGCCCCGCCGGTGCCACAGTCGGACGACCCTAGCGCAGCGCCTTGCAGATGGTGCCGACGTTGTGGCGGATCATGGCCTCGTAGGAGTCGGCGGTCGACCCGTCCGCGATCAGGGGATCGCCGAGCCGGATGCCGGTGTCGCGGGTGATCGCCTGGAGCGTCCGCGGATTCGAGATGTCCTCGGGGAAGATCACCTCGACCTGCTTCTCGCGCAGGGTCGCGATCAGCCGGGCGAGGGTCTTCGGGTCCGGCATCTGCTCGCGGTTGAGGCCCTGGACCGGGATGGCTTCGAAGCCGAACTCGGCGCAGAAGTAACCGAAGGCGGCGTGCGAGGTCGCCAGCACCCGGCGCTCCGCGGGAACCCGGGCGACCTGCCGGCGGACCCAGGACTCGAGGGGGGCGAGCTTTGCGCGGTAGGCGAGCGCATTGGCGCGGAACTCCGCGGCCCCGGCGGGATCGATCTCCGAAAAGTATCGCGCGACCTCGCTGGTGGCGCGGCGGAAGGCGTCGACCGAGTGCCACCAGTGCGGGTCGATGACGTGGGCGTGGGACTCACCGGGGTGGCAGGCCACGCAGTTGCTCTCGATCGACGGCAGCGAAGCACCGACCTCGATGACCTCGGCAGCCGGCTCGACGATCGAGCGCAGCGTCGGCAGGTAGGACTCGAGGCCCTTGCCGGAAACCAGGTAGACCTGCGCCCCTTCGGTCTCCGCGAGCTCCTCGGGGGTCGGCTCGAACTCGTGCGGATCGGCATTGATGCCCGCCAGCGCGACAACCTCGACGCGATCGCCCCCGACCTCGCGGGCGAGTTCGGCGATCAGGGGGTGCAGCGCCACCGCCTTCCACTCCGAGGCGGCGGCGGGAAGCGCCATCAGCAGGCCCATGAGGGCCGGGATGAAAAGGAGGTGGCGGCTCACGGGGGGATTTTGGCGCAGAAAGGGGCCAACTGCAACCGAATTGCGTTAAGTGGATGAGGTTGCGACCCGCCGCGTGGCTGGCTAGGGCCGGGGATGCGCATTGTTCTGGGTTCGGGATCGCCGCGACGGCGGGAATTGCTCGAGCGGGAGGGGCTCGAGTTCGAGGTCGTTCCGTCGCGTGCCGAGGAGTGCCACGAGGCGGGAATCGAGCTCGGCCGGCTGTGCGAGATCAACGCCGAGGCCAAGGCGCTGGAGGTGGCCGGGCGCGAGCGCGGGGCCTGGGTGATCGGCGCCGACACGCTGGTCGGGATCGATGGCGAGCCGCTCGGCAAGCCGGCCGACCTGGCTGCCGCCCGGGCCATGCTGGCGCGGCTGGCCGGGCGCAGCCACGAGGTCTGCACGGGGGTCTGCGTGGTCGCGCCGGACGGCGCGCGCGAGGTCTTCCACGAGCGCACCGTGGTGACCTTCCGGGCCTTCGACGACGCGGTGATCGGGAGCTACCTCGATCGCGTCGACCCGCTCGACAAGGCCGGGAGCTACGGCATCCAGGAGCACGGCGGGATGCTGGTGGAGTCGATCGACGGCCCCTTCGACAACGTCGTCGGCCTGCCGGTCGCCGCGGTGCTTGCCCGGCTCGGTGCTTGCGGCCCGCGGGGCATCGGGTAGAAACTCGCGGCGTGATCCTGCCGAAGCGGTATCCGGTCCTGTTCAACCCGAAGGCGCGAAGCCAGCGAGGCCGGCGCGCGCTGGAGTTCCTGATGGACAACGCGGCGGGACTGGCCCTCTACGCCACGCGGAGCATCGAGGAGGCCCAGGCGCTCTCGGCGATGTTCGCCAGCCAGGGCGAGCCGGTGGTCATCGCGGCCGGCGGCGACGGGACCCTCAATGCGGTCGTCAAGGGGCTGGCCGGGTCGACCACCGCCCTCGGCGTGCTGCCGACCGGGACGATGAACGTGTTCGCCCGGGAGCTCGGGATTCCCTACGACAACCTCGATCGCGCCTTCGAGGTGATCCTCGAGGGCCACATGAAGGAGGTCGACCTGTTCGAGGCCAACGGCACTCCCTTCGTGCAGATGGCCGGGGTCGGCTTCGACGCCGCGGTGATCGAGGAGACCACCTGGGAGAGCAAGAAGGTGCTCGGGCCGCTGGCCTACCTCCTCTCGGCGGTGAAGGTGCTCGGCGAGAAGCCGCCGAAGATGGTGGTGAAGACCACCGACGGCCGCACCGAGGAGGGCATCGCCGTGCTGGCGGGCAACGGCTCGCTCTACGGCGGGCAGTTCAAGCTGTTCCACCGCGCCGACAACCAGGACAGCATGCTCGACGTGCTGGTCTTCAAGGAGGCCGGCTACCGCGTGGTGCTCGACTCGCTGAAGGGCTTCGCCCAGGGCGGGGTGGACCTCGGCAACAAGACGATCGCCTACTTCCAGACCGAGGGGCTCACCGTGACCGCGGACCGCGAGGTGCCGCTCGAGGTCGACGGCGAGCTGATCGGGCGGGCCAGCCAGGTCCGGTTCAGCGACGACCAGCCGGAGAAGCTGCGGGTGATGGCGCCGCGCGAGCCGATCGGCACCCGCTTCGAGGAGGCGCTCAAGGCGATGATGCCCTGGATCAAGAAGAAGCCGGCCGGGGGGATCGGGCCGTGACCGCGGGGAAGGGGCGCTGGCGTCGCCGGCTGTTGTGGGGCGGGGGCATCGCGATTCTCGGCTTCCTCGTCTTCGTCCTCGGCTGCAATCTCGCCGCCAAGGCCGTCGCCACCGGCCGGCTGCACGACAACGTGCTCGACGTCCCGCCCGAGCGGGTTGCGGTCGTGTTCGGCACCACCGACACGGTCAACGGCCGGGAGAACCTCTACTTCCGCTACCGCATTGACGCCGCGGCGGAGCTGTGGAGGACCGGGCGGGTCTGCTGCCTGATCGTCTCCGGCGACAACCGCAGCCGCTACTACAACGAACCCCAGAAGATGCGCCGCGCGCTGGTCGAGGCCGGGGTCCCCGGCAAGCTCATCGTCTGCGACTACGCCGGCCTTCGTACCCTGGACACCGTGGTGCGGGCGAAGGAGGTCTTCGACGTCGAGAAGGTCGTCTTCGTGTCGCAGCGCTTCCAGAACGAGCGCGCGGTCTACATCGCCCAGGCCCACGGCATGGATGCCTGCGGCTACAATGCCCGCGACGTCGAGGGCCAGGCCGGCTGGCGGACCAAGATCCGCGAGATCGGCGCGCGCGTGAAGATGTGGCTCGACGTCAACATCCTCGGCACCCGTCCGCGGCACCTCGGCAAGAAGGTGAAGTTGCCGGTGGCGGGGGGGAGCAGTGACGAGTGACGAGTGGCGGGTGGCGGGTGGCGGGTGGCGGGTGGCGAGTTCGAATCGCCAATCGGCAATCGCCAATCGGCAATCGCGCTATCCTCCGGCGGCGATGGTGACGATCTCGAGGCGCGCACCCTCGCGGACCGGCGTGGTGGCGTAGGCCTCGGGCAGCACCGCCTCCTCGTCGAGCTCGACGACCACCGGGCGGCCCCTCAGGTCGAGGTGGTCGAGCAGCTCGGCGAGCGTGGCCTCGTCGCGGGGGAAATCGCGGGCTTCGCCGTTGATTCGCAGGTTCACGGGGCGGGGACGGGCTCGGGTTTCGCGTTTTTCGCGTTTTTCGCGTCTTTGGCGGTCGCGGCCCCGGGGCTCGCGGCGGGCGTGCCGTCGGCGCCGAGGATCGCCTCGTCCCAGTCCTTCCAGACCGGGTCGATCCGCTGGCCGCGCAGCATCGCGGCGACCTCGCCGGCCGAGCGGGTGTCGTCGATGCGGAACTGCTCGGTCGCGCGCTCGCAGCCGGAGGCCGACTCGAGCTCGACCCTGCGGCCGCGGACGGTCAGGTGGAGGTCGTCGTGGCCGGCGCCGGTGTAGCCGCCGGGCTCGGTGCGGGCATTCGCCGACATGTGGGTCACCCCGAGCGGCGCGAGGGCGTCGCGCAGCGGCGCGGGCTCGCGGGTCGAGACGACGATGCCGACCTGCGGGAAGCAGATCCGGAAGGCGGTGATGAGCTGGAGCAGCTCGCGGTCGCCGAGGAACAGCGAGGGGTCCGGCTGGTACTCGTAGTTTCCCGCGTAGGGGCGCATGCGCGGGAAGGCCACGGTGAACTGGGCCTTCCAGCAGTGCCTGAGGAGGTACTCCAGGTGGGCGGCGAGCGCGAGGGCCTCGTGGCGCCAGGGAGCGAGGCCGAACAGGGCGCCGATCCCGATCCGCCGGAATCCCCCGGCGTAGGCCCGCTCGGGGCAGTCGAGGCGCCAGTCGTAGTTCTTCTTCGGCCCGGAGGTATGAAGGGTCTCGTAAGTCGGCCGGTGGTAGGTCTCCTGGTAGACCACCAGCCCCTCGGCGCCGTGGGCGACGATCTCGGCATACTGGTCGTCCTCCATCGGGCCGACCTCGATGGCGAGCGTCGGGATGGTCGGCCGTAGGGTGTCGAGGCAGGCCTGCAGGTAGCCCTCGGAGACAAACTTCGGGTGCTCGCCGGCGACCAGCAGGAGGTTGCGGAAGCCGAGCCCGTGGAGGTGGCGGGCCTCGCGCTCGACCTGCTCGATCGTCAGGGTGGTGCGCAGGATCGGGTTATCGCGGGAGAACCCGCAGTAGCGGCAGTTGTTGACGCACTCGTTGGACAGGTAGAGCGGTGCGAACAGCCGCATGGTGCGGCCGAAATGGTGGCGGGTCAGCTGCTGGCTGCGCCGCGCGAGCGCCTCGAGGCGGGCGGGGTCGGCGGGCTCGATGAGGCCGCCGAAGCGGCGCAGGAGCGGGCTCGGCTGGGACAGGGAGTGTTCGATTTCCGCGGCAAAGGACATCGTGCTGGGGGGATGATGGGGCTGCGGGGGCCGCCGGTCAAAAGAACATGTGGCGCGGCGGGCTTGCCAAGCGGGCGCCGGGCGGCTTGGGTTTGACCAACCAACCCATGAGCTCCCCCATCGTCTGCAAGCCCACGCCCTGGTTCCTCTGGCGGGCTCTGGCCATGCTCCTCATGTTCGCGGTCTTCGCCGTGCTGTTCCTCGTCGACGGCAGGACCGGCTACCGCGAGAAGAACTACTCCTACTACGTCTGGAAGGCGGTCGAGCGCGCCTCCGAGGAGTTCACCAGCCGCGAGGGCGCCGAGGACCCCGCGGCGTGGCGCCAGTTCGCCCGCGGCCAGGAAATCGAGTTTCCCGAGGACCGCAGCATCCTGCCCGAGCGGGTCGAGCCGCCGATGGCCTGGCCCGACAAGCTGGCCGACGCCGAGTTCATGGCCGCCGGGCAGGCGAACCCGAAGAAGCTCCTCTTCGCCCCGCTGATGGACGAGCTGGGCCTCAAGAAGAAGCCCGGGGAGAAGGACTACGACGCCCGCAAGATCGCCGAGCAGTGGGTCTTCGGGGCCATCTGCAGCGTGCTGGCCCTCGGCGCGCTGTTCGTCCTGTTGCGGACCCGGAGCCGCCGGCTCGAGCTCGCCGACGGGGTCCTCAAGGCCCCGGGCAGCAAGCCGACGCCGGTCTCCGAGCTCAACCGGCTCGACCTGCGCAAGTGGAAGACCAAGGGCCTGGCCTTCGCCTGGACCGGCGGGGGAGACGGCCGCAAGCTGCGGATCGACGGCCTGACCTACGGCGGGTTCAAGGAGGAGCAGGGGGCTCCGGCCGAGCGGCTCATGGAGGCCCTGAAAGCCGGTTTCACCGGGGAAATCGTCGACTACGAGGAGGAGGAGGAGCCCGCGGGGGACGATGTGCCCGCCAAGCCCTGAAAATGGCGGGCGGGAGCGGATTTTTCAGGGTTGCCAAATTCCGCCGGGATCGCGTAATCCCTGTCCACCGCAACTCACCAAGCAAGAACCATCCATGTCTGACAAGAGCATCGAAGACCGCGTCAAGGACATCATCGTCGACCAGCTCGGCGTGAATGCCGACCAAGTGAATCCAGAAGCGAAATTCATCGAGGACCTCGGTGCCGACTCCCTCGACACGGTGGAACTGGTGATGGCGTTCGAGGAGGAGTTCGAGATCGAGGTCCCGGACGAGGAGGCCGAGAAGCTCCAGTCGGTCGGCGACGTCATCAAGTACGTCGAGGCCAACAAGAGCTGAGGCAGAGCTGAGGCGCCGGAACCCAGCATTTTTCCGGGTGGCCTCCCTGGCGGGGGCCGCCCGTTTTTGTACCGACCCGGCCGACCCGGGCCCGTCCGCCACCGCTCCGCTCTCCGCGGCGAGCTCGCGATTGCGCTGGGACCGGATCGGGGTGATCCTCCGCTGATGCACTCGCCCGATAACATCCAGTACGCGCTCGAGACCACCCGGGTGCTCTACGAGCCGGACCGCCGGATCGACACCTTCGGCGAGACGCGCTTCGAGTTCCAGCTGGTCAGCGAGCTGATGGACGAGGCCGACCGCGTGCGGATCCGCGAGGGCGAGGTCGAGGCGATGCGGCCGCGGATCGTCCGCCCCGACGCCTATGCCGACATGGAGGTCGAGGGCTTCGGCGGCAAGGCGAAGGAGCGCATGATGGCGCTGATCGAGAAGATGCGCGAGGAGGGCCGCGACCTGGCCTTCCTCAACTACGGCTTCCGCGTCGCCACCGGAGGTGTGAGCGAGTCGCTGGTCAACGAGTCGCTGGAGAACGTCCGCGGCCGGATGATCGAGGACGCCCGCCGCACCGGCAACCCGGCACGCGTACTCATCGAGGGCGTCGACGACGCCTGGGAGATCTCGGTGCTCAAGTTCACCTTCGAGATGATCGCGAAGTCGTGGTCGATCAACCGATTCGACTTCCAGCGCCGCGGGCTTCTCTGATTGATTTCCCGCCATGAGCCTCGGCACGCTGGTCAAGATCGTCGCGGGGCTGGTGGTGCTCGCGGTGGTGACCTTCACCCTGCTGCTGCTGCGCCACGTCCGCGTCGAGCCGATGGGCGGCGTCTTCGCCCGACTCGTGCCGGTGGCGATGACGGCGGGCCCGGTGGTCGAGCTGCCGGAGCCGAACGCCAACCTGCCCGCCTTCGACCCGGGCCAGAAGGTGTTCGAGCGGGCCCGCGAGCTGATCGCCGTCGGCGATCTCGGCGGCGCCCGCGACAAGCTGCGGATGGTGGTCACCATCTACCCGCGCTCGGCCTCGGCCCGCGAGGCGCGCCGGATCCTCGGTGAGATGAACCTCGACGAGCTGTTTTCGGCGGGGCACATGGCCGGCAAGCAGGTTCACGTGGTCGAGCGCGGCGATTCCTACCTGGCGATCGCGGCGAAGTACGACACCTCCCTCGACATGCTGATGCACCTCAACGGCTTGATGGACCTCTCGACGCTGCACCCGGGCGACGAGCTGGTGGTGATGCCGCTGAATTTCAAGGTGCTGATCGAGCCGCGGCGCGGCACCCTGACCCTGCTCGACGGCGCCAAGTTCGTGAAGGAATACCATTTCGAGAAGGTCATCTCGCCACCGTCCGGCGACCAGAAGACGAAGGTCGACTCGCGGGTCGGGACGGTGGACGGGCGCCGGGTCCTGCCGGGGCAGGCGGCCTACCGCGGTGCCAGCAAGGTCATCGGGCTCGAGCGCCTGCCGCATCAGATCGCCGTCTGGACCGGTGGCACTGGCGGCACTGGCGGGGATGGTGGCGACGGCGGGGACGGCGGCGACGAGGGCTTTCCGCGGGGGTTCTACCTGAGTCGGGCCGACATCGAGGAGCTGGCGATTCTGCTCCGGCCCGGGAATGAGGTGGAAATCCGCTCGTCGTCCCGATAGCCTCGCTTCATTCGCGGCGCGGCGAGCCGCTCCGCCCGCCGGCCGCGAGCGAAAACAAGATCGATCATGCAGCAGTTGGAATTCGAGAAACCGATCGCCGACCTGGAGAAGGAACTCGGCAAGCTCCGCGCCAAGGCCGACTCGCAGGACATCGACATGTCCCAGGAGATCGCGACCCTGGAAGGGAAGCTTGCGGAAACCCGGTCGGCCATCTATGCGAACCTGAGTCCGTGGCAGCGCGTCCAGATCGCCCGGCACACCCAGCGGCCCTTCATGCTCGACTACCTCGCCCACGCCTTCACCGAGTTCCTCGAGCTGCACGGGGACCGGAGGATCGGCGATGACGAGGCGATGCCCGGGGGCTTCGCCCGGATCGGCGGGCGGCGGGTGGTGGTCATCGGCCACCAGAAGGGGCGCGACACCAAGGAGAACCTGCGGCGCAACTTCGGCAGCGCCAACCCGGAGGGCTACCGCAAGGCCCTGCGGCTGATGCGGCTGGCGGAGAAGTTCGGCCTCCCGGTGATCTGCCTGATCGACACCCCGGGGGCCTATCCGGGGATCGGTGCCGAGGAGCGCAACATCGCCGAGGCCATCGCCTACAACCTGCGCGAGATGATGCTGCTCGAGGTGCCGGTGATCGCCGTGGTGCTCGGCGAGGGCGGCTCGGGCGGCGCACTCGGGATCGGCGTGGCGGACCGCGTGCTGATGATGGAGAACGCCTACTACTCGGTGATCAGCCCCGAGGGCTGCGCGGCCATCCTGTGGAAGCACCGCAAGCACGCCCCCGAGGCGGCCGAGGCCATGAAGCTCTCCGCGCCGGACCTGCAGCAGCTCGGCCTGATCGACGGGGTCATCAAGGAGCCGACCGGGGGCGCCCACCACGACCACCAGGCCGCCGCCGGGGCCTTCCGGGAGGTCGTGCTGGCGCAGCTCGAGGAGCTCGATGGGCTCGGCGTGAAGAAGCTGCTCGCCAAGCGCTACGAGAAGTTCCGCGCCTATGGCGAGTGGGAGCAGGTCGAGGGCGACCCGCCCGAGGCCTGAACCGGCCGTGGGCCCTGCGGCTCGGGATGCCCGGGTGGATTCTGCGGTGAAACTTGCGGTGGACTCCCGGCGATCCCCGGGGGAACAGGCCTTTTCCTTGACCGGGCCGACGGCTCCCCCCAGCGTCGCGCGTTTCCCGGCGACATGAACATCCACGAGTACCAGGCCAAGGAGCTATTCGACCAGTTCGGCGTCCCCAGCCCGCAGGGCAAGGTGGCCGAGACACCAGACGAGGCGGCCGCGGCGGCGCGTGAATTCGCCGGGTCCAAGCTGGTGATCAAGGCGCAGGTCCACGCCGGTGGCCGCGGCAAGGGTCACTTCAAGAACGGCTTCCAGGGCGGCGTCCACCTGATCGAGTCGCCCGAGCAGGCCTCCGAGTTCGCCGGCAAGCTGCTCGACGAGACCCTGGTCACGGTGCAGACCGGCGACGCCGGGCGGCTGGTCCGCAAGGTGATGGTCGCCGAGGCGGTCGACATCACCCACGAATACTACCTTTCCATCCTGCTCGACCGGGCGACCTGCCGGC
>JAUIJB010000065.1 GCA_030430455.1 Verrucomicrobiia bacterium
CGTGGTGGCGGTGGCGGCGGCGGAAGCCGTCGCGGAGGCGGCGGCAAGCGCGGCTTCGACGGCGAGCAATGGTAAGCCCCTGAGCCCACGAACATTCACCCGGGCCGCGTCCTTCACGGGACGCGGCCCTTTTTATTTCCGGCGTTTCGAGGCCGGGACACCCCGACGACCTCCAGCCCGCGACCGCCCCGCGCCGGCGGGCGTGGCGTGGCGGGCGCGGAGGCTTTTTCTTCATCGATTCTTCCGCTAGGCTCCGCCGAGCGGCCACCCGGGGCCGCGACGCTCGACCGCATGTTCCGGCTGCTGAAACGCCTGCTCCTCCCTGGCTTCGCCGCCCTCGTCGCCGTGCTCGGCACGGCGGGCTGGTACTTCCGCGAACCGCTGGTGGCGGCGTGGAAGCGTGCCGGCGAGCCGCTCCTCACCCTCGACCACCCGGCCCGGCGGCCCGACCCGCAGCGCTACGAGACCCTCAAGGCGGAGGCGGAACGCTGGCGCAAGCAACTACGCAAGCAGTACCAGGAGGCGCGCAGCGACGCCCAGCGCGAGGCGGTCGTCGCCGAGGCCCGCGGGTTCCTCGAGCGCCTGCTGCCCGACATGATGCGCTGCTGGCTCGGCACCCCGTGGGACTTCCACGGCACCTCGGAGACCCCCGGCAAGGGCAAGATCGCCTGCGGCTACTTCGTCGCCACGGTGCTGCGCGACGCCGGCTTCCGGGTCGACCGCTACCGGCTCGCGCGCCAGCCCTCGCAGAACATCCTGCGCACCTTCCTGCCGCGCAGCGAGCTCGACCTGCAGGTCGGCGTCTCCTACGAGAACTTCGCCGCCTCGCTGCGCCGCCAGGAGCCGGGGATCCGCATCATCGGCCTCGACACGCACGTCGCCTTTCTGGTCGTCGAACCCGGCGGGTTCCGCTTCATCCACTCGTCCGGCTCGGACCCGTGGTGCGTGGTCGACGAGGACGAGGCCGCCGCCGAGGTCCTGCGGCGGTCGAACTACCGGGTCCACGGGTCGCTCACCGGCAACCGTGCGGTGATCCTCGACTGGCTCAAGGGACGCCGCCTCAAGGTGTCGACCTGAGGCGGGTTCCGAGAATCAATCCGACCTTGTGAGGTTCCACGAAAGAGAGGCCGCGGATTGGGCAGATGGACGCAGATTTCACAATCCATCGGCACTCATCCGCGCCACCTGCGGCCATTCCACCCGAACCGGAGAGTCAGCTTGTTTCACTGACACGGTATGAGGCGGGCCGGGAGAGAGGGACGGGCCTGAGAGGGACCCGCGCTGGGACCTGCGCTGGCACTCGAAAGGCGCCGAAGCTCAGGCGACCATCGCCTTGACCCGCTCGTCGATGCGGTCGGCGGTCTCGTCCTCACCCTCGCCGCGCAGGAACTCGCAGAAGTTGGCGGCCACCTTGAGGGTCTCGTCGTAGTACTCGCCGCCGAGGTTCTCGAAGGCCGTGAGGGACTTGTCGAAGTGACGCCGCGCCCACGGCTTGTCGCCGGTCTCGGCCAGCGCCAGGGCCAGGTTGTTGTGCGACTGGGCGGTGTCCGGATGGTTCTCGCCGAGGGTCTTCTGGCGCGCCTCGAGGGCCAGCATGTGCATCTCGCGCGCCTGCTCGTGGTAGCCCGCGGCCTGGTACAGCGCACCGATGTTGTTCGACACGATGGCGGTCTCCTCGTGGTCGCGGCCGAGCTCCTTGTGGAGGATCTCGAGCGCCTTGAGGAAGTAGGCCTCGGCGCCGTCGATGTCGCCATCCGACTTCTTGAGGTAGGCGAGGTTGTTGGCCATGGCGGCCACATCGAGCAGGGCCGGCGGATCCTCCTCCTCGAAGATCGCCATCGCGCGCTGCCAGTACTCCCCGGCCTTGCTCGAGCTGTCGAGCGAGTCGTAGACCGCGCCGATGTCGGCGCACAGCCGGCCGACCTGCATCATGCGGTCCGGGCGGTTCTCGAGCTGGTCGAGCGCCTGGTCGTAGTCGGCCAGCGCCTCGTCGAGTCGCCCGAGGCTGCGGAACAGCTCCCCACGGACCTCTAGAGCATCGGCGAACGAGTCCACGCTGTCGAGGTCGGCGGTCAGTTTTTGCTGGGCCTTGTCGACCGCTGCGTTCGCCGCGTGCAGGGCCTCCTGGTAATCGCCCTGGGCAACAAGGTCATCCACCCGCTCGCGGAGGATCTGGATCAGTGTGGCAGTGGAGGAGTCCATAGGATGTATATACGACTAAACCCGCTTTTCGCGGTCTGGAAAGCGGAAATTACCGGGGTCTTCGAGGCGGTCGAGCACCTGCCGGCGCTGGCCGGGCAGCCCCCCGAGGGCCTCGCGCAACCGGCTCGACGCCCGCGCCCCGGCCTGGCCGACGCCGAGGGTCCGCGCGAGCTCCTCCTCGAAGTGGCGCAGGGCGCGGGCGCTGGCGCCGGATTCATCGACGTGGTCGAGGCCGCGGCGCAGCAGGTCGTGCATCGCCGGCTCCGGGTGATCCCGCTCGACCGCGGTCTCCAGCAGGCGGCACCAGTAGCCGGCGAGCAGGATCGAGTCGTAGCTCCGCCGCAGCCGCTCGCGAGTCGCGGTCAGGGCGACCTCGCGCAGCGAGTGCAGCTCGCCGCCGCGCGACGGCTGCCAGAGGATCTCGGCGGAGAAGAACAGGTCGAGCTTGCCGGCGAAGGGGCTCTTGGGCCGGCGCGCCCCCTTGGCCACCGTCTTGATCAGGCCGTGCCCGGCGGTGAACCAGTGGACGATCAGGCTGGTGTCGGTCAACCGGGTGAGCCGGATCAGGATCGCGTCCGAACGTTCCACGGCGGTCAGAAGAGTTCGTTGCCCGCGGGCTTGCCGGGGTCGCTCCGGGCGGCCGGGCCGGCGCCCTCGTGAGCCGGCAGCGGGGTGACCAGGTTGGCGGGCAGCGGGAAGCGGCGCTCGTGGATGCCGTCGGCGAGCTCGTTCGACTCGGCGTAGGCCAGGCGCACCATCTCGAGCTTGGCATCGAGGTTGTCGATGTAGTGCAGCGCGAAGGCCTCGGGCGTGCGCGGCAGGGTCGGCGAGCCGAACTCGAGCTGGCCGTGGTGGCTGGCGATCAGGTGGAGCAGGTGCAGCCGCACCGTCTCGCTCGGCGGTTCCTCGGCCAGCCAGCCGGCGGCCTCGGGCGAGTCGACCAGGTCGTGCCACAGCTTGTTGACCAGCTCGATGCCGAGCGGGATGTGGCCGAGCATCTCGCCGTAGACCGAGTGGGCCTGGGCGAAGCCCTTCTCGGGGTACTGGTTCTCCCACATCTTGCCGCAGTCGTGGAACAGGATCGCCGCCACCAGCAGGTCGCGGTTGAGCTCCTCGTAGACCCCGCAGAGCGCCTCCGCGGCGCGCATCATCTGGGCGACGTGCTCGACCAGGCCGCCGCGCCGGGCGTGGTGGTTCCGCCGCGCCGCCGCGGCGCGGCGGAAGCGCTCGCCGAACTGCTCGATGAACAGGGCCGTGAGGGCGGCCAGCCGCGGGTCGCGGATGGCGCCGCAGTGCTCGCGGATGACGCTCCAGTCGGCGCGCTGCCGCGCCGCGATCTCCGGGTCGCCGGCGTAGAACGACTCGAGCGCATCGCCAGCGAGGCGCTCCCAGCTCAGCCGGGCCGCATTCAGGCCGTACTGGTTCTGGGTCCACGCCGCCTCCAGCCGCAGCACGGTGCCGTCGGCCAGGTCGCGCGCGGCCTCGAACAGCGGCGCGTCCGACCAGGCGTTCAGGGCGAAGCTGCCGGTGGCATCGGCGAAGGTCAGCACGAGGTAGGGCTTGCCGCCCTTGGTCTCGCGTTCCGAGCGGCCCTGCAGCTCGGCGTCGACCGCGCAGGCCAGCGCGTCCTCCCCGGCCTCCTCCTTGAGCGCGGCGATGCTGCGGAATTCCATGGGCCGAGCTTCCCCGCCCGCGGCCGCGAGGTCGAGCATTTCGCCACCCGCCCCGGCCTCAGCACAGCCGGACCATGTCCTTGACGAACTGCCACCACAGGAACAGCAGGCCGCGGAACGAGTAGGCGAAGTGCTCGTCGTCCTGCAGGCGGATGATCCCCGCCTCGAGGTTGTGCGCGATCTGGTCCTTCATCTCCTTCTCGATCCCCGCCTCGACCTCGTCGGGGTCCGGCACCATCAGCGAGTCGTGCCTCACCCGGCAGCGGCGCAGGAAGGCCTGGTGGTCGGCGAGCACCTCCGGGAAGCTGTTGCGCTCGCAGGGAACGTGGTTCCAGCGCACGTCGGGGGGACACTTGAGCGTCGGCGAGAACGGGAAGTTGGTGGTCCTCCAGAGGCGGCCCTCGTCGTCGCGGGAGGTCACCGTCAGGAAGGCGAAGGCGACCTCCGACTGCTCGCACAGGCAGATCGCCGCCACGGCGCGCTCCTCGGGGTGCCAGTAGAGCTTGAAGAACTGCTGCATGCCGGCCCACTCCCAGCCGCAGTCGTCGACGTGCTCGAAGCCCTCCTCGGCGATGCCCGCCTCCGCCTCCGGCGCGTTGGGGAAGAAGTCCGGGTTCGGCGGCGCGCGGTGCTTCAGGCGGTTGTCGACCGGCAGGCGCATGCGCCGGATCCGCGTCAGCAGCTCGACCCAGGGCAGCATCAGCCACGGCAGCAGCCCGACCAGCAGCCCCCACCAACGGCCGATCCAGTAGTAGAACAGCGTCGCGCTCGCCACGACGAAGACCAGCGCACCGAGCTTGCGCGGCAGCGCCTGGCGCGACGACCGCAAGCCGAAGCCCAGCACGATCAGTCCGACGACAACCAGGGTTTCACGCATGGGGATTCTGGGCGGTGGAAGGCAAAACGATCGGCATGAGCAGCTGGAGGGCGCACCCATAGACCACGGCTTGATTCCGTCAAGTCGGGGAATTCCGCGGTGTTTTCGCCAAAATGACCCATCCGCCCTCCCGCCGGGCTTGTCCAGCGATAGATCGTCCCCCGGCCGCCGGCCGCCGGCCGAGCAGGAAATCCGCTGCGCGGGTCGGCCCACGCCGCGCGCGCCATCACATGGTGATTACTCCTCCGCCTCGAGCAGGTGCTTCTCGATGCAGGCGAGCACGGTCTCGAAATCCGAGGTCTTGCTGACGAAGGGCAGCCCGCCGGTGATCGTCTCGCCGTCGGGGCGGTTGGGGTTCTCCTCGACCAGCGCGGTGAGCATGATGACCGGCACCTCCTTGAGGTCGGGATCGGAGCGGAAGCGCGAGACCACGTCGCCCCCGTCGAGGCCGGGCATCACCACGTCGATGACGCACAGGTCGGGCTTGAAATCGCGCGCGACCTCCAGCGACTTCGACGAGTCGTTGACTTCGCGGACCTCGAAGTTCCCGGCCTCCTCCAGGTTGGCGGCGAGGAGCGCGGAGAAGTCGGGCTCATCATCGATGATCAGGATCCGCGTGTCTTTCATCCCGATGATTTACGCCCGGCGACCATGCCCCGGCAAGCATTCCCAACGGCGCCCGCGGGCAAAGATTGTCATGGCTCGGCGGCCTTCAGGGTCACCGTCGCGCGCACGCCGCCCTCCGCGCGGTTGACCAACTCGAGGGTCCCGCGATGGAGCTCGACGATCTTGCGGCACACCGCGAGCCCGAGGCCGGTGCCGACACCGGTCGGCTTGGTCGTGAAGAAGGGGTCGAACAGCTTCTTGAGGTGGGCGGGATCGATGCCCGTGCCCTCGTCCTCGACCTCGATCCGCACCACCCGGTCGCCCTCGCGCAGGTGCCCCTTGGTGCGCGCGCCCTCGTCGCGGTCGACCGCCTCGAGCCGGTCCTCGGTGGTGCGCAGCGTCAGCCGGCCGCCGTCGGGCATCGCGTGCATCGCGTTGATGACCAGGTTGACCAGCACCTGCTCGAGCTTGTTGGTGTCGATGTCGACCGGCGGCAGCTCCGCGGCGAGATCCTCGACGACCTCGACCTTCGCCTTGCGCAGCTGGTACTCGGTGAGCGCGAGGGCCTCGCGGACGACGCCGTTGACGTCGCCGGCCTGCAGGCCGAGCTGGCGTGCCGACGAGAAGTCGACCAGTCCCTTGACGATCTTCTTGGCGCGTTCGATGCCGCGCTTCATCCGCTCGATCGTCTCGGTGGCCTTGTCGTCCTCCTCCGGGATCCGGCGGGCGAGGATCTCGAGCCCCATCGCGATCATCGCGAGCGGGTTCTTGACCTCGTGCGCGACCCCCGAGGCGAGGCGGCCGATCGATTCCATCTTCTCCGCCTGGATCAGCTGTTCCTGGGCGCGCTGGAGGTTCTCGTTGGCCTTCACGAGGTCCTCGTTGAGCCGCCGCAGGGACTCCTCGTCGTGCTTGCGGTCGGTGATGTCGGTCGAGATCCCGGCGATGGCGTGGATCCGCCCGGAAACGTCGCGCAGCGGGAACCTCACGGTGACGAACCAGCGCGGTTCGCCGTCGACGTAGAGCCGGTCGTCGACCTGGCGGGCCCGCCCTCCGCTGATGACCTCGAGGTCGTGCTCGCGGAACCGCGCCGCCGCCTCCTTGTCGGCGAGGATGTCGTGGTCGGTCCGCCCGAGCACGTCGCGGCGCTCGAGGCCGAACAGCGACTCGAAGCCGTCGTTGACCATCAGGTAGCTGCCGTCGAGGTCCTTCATCCAGATGACCGCTGGGCTGTTGTCCATCATCTCCTGCAGCCGGCGCTCGCTCTCGCGCAGCTGCTCGCGCGCCTGGCGTTGCTCGGTGACGTCGCGGTCCATCCCGACGATCCCCCAGCAGCGGCCCTCGCGGTCGAGCAGCGGGACCTTGGTCGTCATCAGCTGGCGCACCTCGCCGGCGGCATTCGGGTGCGACCACTCGCGGTTGACCACCGCCTTGCCCGAGGCGAGCACCTCGAGGTCCTCCTCCGGACCGCCCTCCGCCATCTCGCGGAAGAAGTCCTCCGGCTTCCGGCCGATCATCTCGGCGGGCGAGTCGGCGCCGACGAAGCCGGCCATCGCGCGGTTGACCACGAGGTAGTGGCGGCCCGGGTCGCGGACGAAGATCGAGTCGGGGAAGGAGTCGATCAGGCGGCGCAGCATGTTGCGCTCGCGCTCGAGCTCGCGGCGGGCCTGGACGAGGTCGCTGACGTCGCTGGAGATGCCGAAGGTGCCGACGATCCGGCCGTTGCGGTCGCGGAAGGGCATCTTGTTGGTGAGCACCCAGCCCCTCTCCCGGTCGCCGGCCTTGAAGGTCTCCTGCTCGATCTTGCCGGAGATCGACTGGCCGGTGCGCATCACCCGGCGCTCGTCCTCGAGGGCGTCGTCGGCGTGCTGGGCATCGAAGAAGTCGTGGTCGGTCTTGCCGACCATGTCGGCGGGGTGCGAGCAGCCGAACACCGCCGCCATCTTGCGGTTGGTGCGCAGGAACCTCGAGCGCTCGTCCTTGAAGTAGATGTGCGCGGGCACGTTCTCCATCAGGGTGTCGAAGTAGTGCTCGAGCTTGGCGTGGTCCGACTGCAGGTCGGCGAGGCTCTGGCCGAGCTCGCGGTTGCGCTCGACCAGCCGCTCGGCGAGCACCCGGGCCTCGCCGCCGGAGCCCGCCGCGACCCCGCCCCGCGAGCGCCGCCACGCCAGGCCGGCGAGGCAGATCATGGCGATGGCGCCGACGAGGATCCGCACCGCGGTCGGCGCCGCCGGCACGACGACGAGGACCAGCACCGCGAGGATGCCGGCCACGGCCAGCGCGACCCCCGGGGATGCGGCGGCGCCGCCGGCGACCCCGGCATCACCCGCCGTCGCCGCGCCCTTCCCGTCTGCGCCGCTCTGTGCGCCGTCGTCCGCCACGTCCCGCAGGTCCGCCATCAGCCACGGGTTCTAACACCGCCATGGCGGGCCTGCAAACCTGCAGCGCGACTCGCGGCGGATCACTCGACGGTCACCGGAGTGCCCAGCTTCACCTTGCGGAAGACGGTGGGCATGACCGAGCGCGGCCCGCGGATGCAGGCGTGGGAGGCGGGGTAGCGCGGCACCCGGCCGATGTGGTGACCGACGCCATCCCAGGTCAGGCGCATCCAGTAGGGCATCGAGGCACCGACGAACTTGCCGCCCTCGGGGATCTCGTCGCGCCGCGAGTCGGCGTCCGAGTTCACCACCGAGCCCTCGGCGTCGTAGATCTTGCCGTAGGCGTTCGAGCGCTTCTTGGCCTCCTTCTCGAGGATCTCGTAGTCGCCTCGGGGGGTCGGGTGGGAGCTGCGGCCGGTCGACACCGGGTAGTCGATCGCCACCTCGTCGCCGTTCATCAGGAAGCCGCGCTGCTTGGAGATCGAGATGACGATGCGGGAGTTCTCGGGGTGGGTACGCGCCAGCACCTCGTCGTTCTTCCAGACCTTGGAGGTCTTCGGGTAGTCGGCCTCGGCGGTGAAATGAAGGTAGGTCCCCGGCTCATACGGGTTGTAGGGCTCGCCGTCGCGACCGATCGGCTTGCCATCGGGGCCGATGGTGTATTCCGGCTGGTTCGCGCAGCTCGCCAGCAGGACGGCGATCAGGCCAAGCAGGATGGCCGGGATGGCCGGGATGGGAAGACGGTGGACCATGGTGGTGTGGGCGTTTGACGCAGCCCCGGTTCAGGAACCGGAGGGGCCTATAGCCCGATTCCAAAAAGCTGGCAACCCCCTGATCGCGGAGGGCTTGGCGGCTTCACGGGCTCTCCTCGAGCGCCTCGGCCCGCCGGATCAGCGAGCGCGCGGCGGCCTCATTGCGGCCATCCTCCTGCCAGATTCCGGCCAGGGTCCGCATCGCCGCGGCCAATTCCGCCCGCGCCTCCGACGGGTAGGCGCGCATCGCCCGGCGCAGTCGGTCCTCGGCGCCGGCGGTCTGGCCGAGCTCGCGCAGGCAGCGCGCCACCTCGACGAGGAACTCCGGCTCGGCCGCCGGGCCGTCGTCGCCGGAGAGCGCCTCGGCCTCGCGGAACAGGCGCGGCGCGCGGGAGCGCGTCTCCGGGTCCTGCCAGCTGGCCAGCGCCAGCCGGGCGGCGATGGCGGCGTCCTCGGGGTGGTCGAACAGGCCCTTCTCGAGCAGCAGCCGGGCATCCCTCGGCCGGTCGGCATCGAGGAACTCGCCGGCCAGCTCGACGAACTCCGCGGCATCGCCGCCGCGGATCCGCAGCAGCTCGGCCGCGTGCGGCAGGGCCTCGTCGACGCGGCCGGCGCGACGGTACCACTTGGCCAGGGCGCGGTGGGCGAGGGCCTGGCCGGGATCGATCTCGAGCACCTCGCCAAGGACCGCCACGCCCTCCTCGTCGCGCCCCGCGGCGAACATCAGGATGCCGCGACGGACGCGGAGGTCGAGCGAGGCCGGGTCGGCCGCGACGTGGCTGCCGAGCACCTCGATGGCGCGGTCGAGGCGGCCGGACTTGCGGAAGTGCTCGCTGGCGGCGCGCGCCAGCACCCGGTCGGCCGGGCGGCGGGCGAGGGCCGCCTCGAAGACCTGGTCGACCCGGCCCCGCGCCTCCTCGTCATCCCCGGGAAACAGCGTGCGCGCCATTTCCACGGCCAGCATCGCCTGGTCCGGCGAGCCGGCGACCTCGTCGAACAGCGCCAACGACTCGTCGCGCATCCCGCGCTGCTCGTAGAAGCGGAACAGGCGCCGCACGATCGCCGGGTGCCCCGGGTGGCGCTGCAGGGACGCTTCCAGCACCTCGCAGCCGAGCTTCGCGGCGAAGTCATCGCCGGGCGTGCTGTCGCGCAGGAAGTCGGCGTAGGCCAGCTGCACCCCGAGCCGCTCGGGATGGCGCCCGGCCATCTCGCGGTAGAGGGTCGACGCCGACTCGATGTCACCGCGGCGCTGGCGGATGACGGCGAGCCGTTCGACCAGCGGCCAGGCCTCGGGGTCCCGCGCCAGCGCCTGCTCGAAGGCCGCCAGCGCCGCGTCCGGCCTGCCCCGGCACTCCTCCAACACCCCACGGGCAAAGGCCCGGCGGGCTTCCAGCGGGGCCTCGGCGGCGGCCGCGGAGGCCACCATCAGCCCGGTGGCGAGGAGCAGCGACCGTTGCAGCAGCTTCACGCCGCATTCTCCCCCACCACCGCGGGCCATCAATCGCAAAGCCCGCCCTCCGCCCGGTCGCAACCGCGTGGCGTACGCAAAACGAGGGATCCGGCCGCGCCGGATCCCTGTGGTGTTGCGGAAAGTGCTGGATCGAGTCAGCAGCAGGCCGTGACGCGGCGGGGCGTCAGGACTTGTAGCGGAGCCGCTTCTTGTGGCGGTTCTGCTTCATGCGCTTCTTGCGCTTGTGCTTGCTGATCTTGCTCTTACGGCGCTTCTTTAGCGAGCCCATGGTGTTGTATCAGTTCGGTTTGCTTGGCGTTCCTGGAAAGTGGTCGCGACCGGCCCCGCCCGGGGGACGAATCAGGGGACGATCTTGTTGAGGGGATACTCGATGATGCCCTCGGCCCCCATCTCCTTGAGGTCGGGGATGAGGTGGCGCACGACGGTCTCGTCGATCACCGTCTCGACCGCCACCCAGCCGTCCTCGGCGAGGTGCGACACGGTCGGCCGGCGCAGCGACGGCAAGCGCTCGAGCAGGCCGGGTAGTCTCGCCTCGGGGAGGTTCATTTTCAAGCCCACCTTGTCGCGCGCCGCCAGCGCGGCTTCGAGCATCAGGTGGATGCGCTCCATTTTTTCGCGCTTCCACGGGTCCGCGAGGGCGGCCGGGCTGGCGTAGAAGTGGGGAAAGGAAGTCAGCAGGGTGTCGACGATCCGCAGCTTGTTGGCGCGGATCGACGAGCCGGTCTCGGTGACGTCGACGATGGCGTCGACGAGGTCCGGCACCTTCACCTCGGTGGCACCCCAGGAAAACTCGACCTTGGCATCGATCCCCTTCTCCTCGAGGTAGCGGCGGGTGATGCCGACGCCCTCGGTGGCGATGCGCTTGCCCTGCAGGTCCTCCGGGGTGCGGATCGGCGAATCCTCCGGAACCACCAGCACCCAGCGGGTCGGCCGGGCCGAGGCGCGCGAATAAGGCAGCTCGCCGAGGTCCTCCAGCTCGGCCCCGTTCTCGTAGGCCCAGTCGTAGCCGGTGATGCCACAGTCGATGAAGCCCTCGCCGAGGTAGCGGCCGATCTCCTGCGCACGGATCATGTAGAGGTCGAGCTCCGGGTCATTCGACGCCGGTCGCAGGCCGCGCGACGAGACATAGATGTCGTAGCCGGCCTTCGCGAAGAGATCGAGGGTCGGTTGCTGGAGGCTGCCCTTGGGCAGGGCGAGTTTGAGCATCGGTTCGGCCATGCGGGGGGCGGGGCAATAGCGACCAATCCCGCTGGAAGCAAGGGAAGTTTTGTCGCCAGCGGGGCGGAACGGGGTCGACGGTGACGCCAGGCCTGCAGAATGGTGAAGGGCGCCTGAATGCCAATGGGTCCGGAAGGTCGGGAGGTAGGTTGGCGGTGCGGACCGGCTGGAAAGCGCGGGTTGGGTGGGGAGCGGCTGGGGAGAGGGCGTCGGGAGGCGTGGAGGCGGTGCGGACCGGCTGGAGAGTGCTGCGCGGGTAGTGAGCGGCTGGGGAGAGGGGGCGTCGTGAGGCGTGGGGGCGGTGCGGACCGGCTGGAGAGTGCGGGTTGGGTGGTCAAGCGGCTGGGGAGAGGTGGCGGAGCGCAGGGCATGGGACCTATAGGACCTATGGGACCTATATGGCGTGAGGCTGCGCCTCACCCTTGAATTTTGGACGGCTCCGGAAGCTGAGCTCCCGCCCCACCCATCTCCGCAGCGCCAGGACCGACACTGCGGAGCCCAGGAGATGCTCCCATAGGTCCTATAGGACCCATAGGACCTATTTCGTTCGCTCCGCCACCTCTCCCCAGCCGCTTGGTCGCCAGGGCGGCGCTCCCCAGCCGGCCCGCACCGCCAAGCAGCCCCGCCACGACCAGCCCCAGCCCCCCCGCTGGAACAATTTTTTGACATTCCCCGGTCCGGCCGCTATAGCCCGCGCCCCGCCGTGCGTGGTGCTCCACCCCGCGCGCGGCCAAGCTGATCGACGAACCTTTTTCCGACCATGGCCAAGAAGCAGACACTCCACGCCGAATCCCGCGCCCGCACCGGCTCCGGGCTCCTCAAGCAGATGCGCCGCGAAGGCTGGCTGCCCTGCGTGATCTACGGCAAGGACGCGGAGAACAAGAACCTCAAGATCAACGCCAAGGCCTTTGCCGAACTCCTCGCCCACAGCACCTCGGAGAACATCCTGGTGAACCTGGACGTCGCCGACGAGGGCGCGCACATGGCCTTCCTCAAGGACGTGCAGCACGACCCGCTGACCGGCGCGGCGCTCCACGCCGACTTCCTCGCGGTCGACAACAAGACCGAGATCACCGCTTCCATCCCGGTGCACCTCACCGGCGAGGCCGTCGGCATCAAGGCCGGTGGCGTCCTCGAACAGGGACTCCACAACCTCGACATCTCCTGCATCGCCGCCAAGCTGCCGGAGAGCCTCGAGTTCGACATCACCCACCTCGGCGAGGGCGACTCGCTGCACGTCGGTGACGTCACCTTCCCCGACGGAGTCACCCCGCAGTACGAACCCGAGGTGGTGATCGCCCACGTCGGCAAGCCGAAGGTGATCGAGGAAACCGAGCCGGCCGACGCCGCCGCGGTGCCGACCACCGCCGAGGAGAAGAAGGAGGAGGCCGCCCCGGCCGAAGCCTGATTCCCGCGACCGCGAAGATTCTCCAACGGCCCGGCCGCCCCCGCGCGGAACCGGGCCGTTTTCGCTGAAGCGGTTTCAGCATTTCAGCATTTCAGCTTTTCAGCTTTTCACAAAGCCTGCCGCCGTGTCCGAACTCTCGCTCATCGTCGGCCTCGGCAACCCCGGGCGCAGCTACGAGCAGACCCGCCACAACGTCGGCTTCGACCTGCTTGACCGCATCGCCCGCCGCGGCGGGGTCGAGTTCCAGTCGAAGCCCCGCTGGCAGGCCCACCTCGCCCGGCTCGCCGACGGCACCCTGCTGCTCAAGCCGCAGACCTTCATGAACCTCAGCGGCCGCGCCGTGCGCCAGGTCGCCGACTTCCACCGCTGGCCGCCGCAGCGGGTGCTGGTGGCCTACGACGACATCGCCCTGCCGCTGGGCCGCCTGCGGCTGCGCGAAAAGGGCAGTGCCGGGGGGCACAACGGGATGCGCTCGATCATCGAGCACCTCGGCACCGAGGCCTTCCCCCGGCTGCGGATCGGGATCGGCTCCAGCCAGCCCGGAGGCCTCACCGGACACGTCCTCGGGCGCTTCGGCGAGGATGAGCGCGAGACTCTGGAAAACGCACTTGCCACCGCGGAGCAGGCTGTTCAGCTTGCGCTCGCCCGGGGCGTCGCCGCGGCCGCAAATCGTTACAACGCAAGCATCCACGCACCTGAAAACAGCAACCATGAGCCGGAAGTACGAAGGCCTGATCGTCCTGAACACCAAGGGGATTGACGGCAGCATCGACGACCTCGTCAGCAGCGTCGGCAAGGAACTCGAAGCCGAGGGCGCCAAGCTCGAGGAAGTCCAGCAGATCGGTCGTCGCAAGTTCGCCTACAACGCCCGGCACCTCGAGAGCGGCCACTACGTCAACTACCTGTTCGAGGCCGACCCGAACGCAATCCAGAAGATCCAGGCGCGCCTCAAGCTCAACGACAAGGTGCACCTGCAGCACTACCAGGTGCGCTGATGCGCCTGCGGTCCCCGGAGCCCCGCTCCGTTCCATCCCCCCGATGCTGAAACTGTTCTCCCGAACAGTTTTTTGCTTGCCCTGATTCCCGGATCGATCCAGCCTGACCGTCGCCATGGCCAATCTCAACAAAGTCCTCCTCCTTGGCAACCTGACCCGCGACCCCGAGCTCCGCTACACCCCGAAGGGGACGGCGGTCGCCGACATCGGGATCGCCGTGAACCGGCGCGTTTCCGACGGCCAGGGCAACTGGTCCGACGACACCACCTTCGTCGATGTGACGGTCTGGGGCAACACCGCCGAGAACGCCCAGAAGTTCCTCTCCAAGGGCCGTGCGGTCTTCATCGAGGGTCGCCTCCAGCTCGACACCTGGGAGGACAAGCAGAGCGGCCAGAAGCGCAGCAAGCTCAAGGTGGTCGGCGAGAACCTCCAGTTCCTGCCCGACGGCAAGGGTGGCTTCCGCGGCGGTGACAGCGGCGACAGCGGTGGTGGCGGCAGTAGCGGTGGTGGCCATGCCGGTGGAAATCCCCGCCAGGCAACCGCGCCCCAGGGCGGCTCCGCCGCCAGCTCGGCCGACTCGCCCGACGACGATGTCGACGACATCCCGTTCTGAGGGCGCGCAGCGTTCCGCATCCCGCCGGAGGGCGGAGTTGAGACGGAGTTGAGGCGGACCTGAGGCCCGCTGGAGACCGATTCATCGGACCTCGCCGGCAATGCCGATCGGACCGCGGACTTCAGTCCGCACCCGGATCGCCAAGACGGGCGGGCCCAGACCGACGGAAGCAGGCTCGCCCCGTCCGCCGCAACCGCCGCGGCCGGCGGCACTCTGCTGATCGGCTGATCGAGGCCCGGTCGGGTCCCGCGACGAGATGGTCCGGCCAGCCCGTCTCAACCTGTCGCCTCAACCCGCCGCCTCGAGCCAGGCTTGCTTGAGCCGCTCGGCCCGCTCGAGGCACTCCTCGGCATCGCCGCCGAGCACGTTCAGGTGCCCCATCTTGCGGCGGCCCGGCGCGCGCTCCTTGCCGTAGAGGTGGAGGTAGCTCGACCGGTCGGCGAAGGCAGCGGCCCAGTCGGGCGCCGCGGTTTCGCCACGCCACATGTCGCCGAGGAGGTTCAGCATCACCACCGGTGAAAGCAGCCGCGAGGATCCCAGACCCAGCCCGCAGACCGCCCGCAGCTGCTGCTCGAACTGCGAGGTCGCGCAGGCATCGAGGGTGTGGTGGCCGCTGTTGTGGGGGCGCGGGGCGATCTCGTTGACGAGCAGCCGGCCGCCCTCGAGCTGGAAGAATTCCACCCCGAGGATGCCGCGGTAATCGAGCGCCTCGGCCACGCTCGCCGCCAGGCCGCGCGCCTTCGAGGCCACCTCCGGGCCGACCCGGGCCGGCACGATCGAGACGTCGAGGATGTGGTGGCGGTGGCGGTTCTCGGCCGGGTCGTAGCTCACCGTCGAGCCGTCGGCGCCGCGCACCACCATGACCGAGAGCTCGCGCTCGAAGGGCACGAAGGCCTCGAGCACCGCCCGGTCGGCGTCGAACTCGCGCCACACCGCCTCGGGATCCTCGCCCCCCTCCAGCTTGCGCTGCCCCTTGCCGTCGTAGCCGAAGGCCGCGGTCTTGAGGACCGCCGGGGTTCCCAGGTCCCCGATGGCCGCGGCCAGGGCCGCGGCCGAGTCCACCACCCGGAACTCCGCACAGGGAATCCCCTCCTTCTCCAGGAAGCGCTTCTCCCGCTCGCGATGCTGGCAGGTCGCCACCGCATCGGCCGAGGGATGGAGCGGGATCCGCTCGGCGACCCCGACCAGGGTGGAGCGCGGGATGTTCTCAAACTCGACGGTCGCCACCTCCGCCACGCCCACGAAGGCGTCGCGCGCGTCCGAAGAGTCGAAGGGGCCGTCGACGACCTCGTCGGCCAGCGCCGCCGCGGGTGCCTCGAGCCCGCCGGTCCAGACCACCGTGCGGTAGCCCATGCGCCGCGCCGCCATGCAGAACATCCGGCCGAGCTGGCCGCCGCCGATGATGCCAACCGTGGCGCCGGGGAGAATCGCCTTCATCGCCTCGCCCTTCACCCGCCGAGACCCGGGAGTTCCGCCGCCTTCACCGTCGCGTTCTGCCTCGCCCGGAAGGCCTCGAGCTTCTCCAGCAGGGCCGGGTCCCCGCCGGCCAGGACCGACACCGCGAACAGGGCGGCGTTGATCGCCCCCGCCTTGCCGATCGCGAAGGTCGCGGTGGGAATCCCGCCGGGCATCTGGACGATCGAGAGCAGCGAATCCATGCCCTTGAGCGCCTTGGACTCGACCGGCACCCCGAGCACCGGCAGGTCGGTGATCGCCGCGGTCATGCCGGGCAGGTGGGCGGCGCCGCCGGCGCCGGCGATCACGCACTTCAGGCCGCGCTGGCGCGCCGTCCGGGCGTAGTCGAACAGCTTGTCCGGCGTGCGGTGGGCACTGACGACCTCCGCCTCCCAGGCCACGCCGAAGTCCTCGAGCGTCCGCGCCGCATGCTCCATGGTCGGCCAGTCCGAGGTGCTGCCCATGATGATCCCGACGGCTGCTTGCGACATGGCGGCAGCGTGCCGGGAGCGCCCCGGGGGGTCAAGCGGCGAGCCTTGGATGGGCTCAGTAGATCTCCCGGTCCGGCAGGTCCAGATACTCCTGCAGCAGGTTCCCGGCCCGCTCCGGGGCAAGCTGGACCGAGCGGATCCGGCGCTCCTCCGGCCGCTTGGCGAACTCGCCGAAGAACTCGGCGTCGCCAAATCCCGCACGGGCGGCGTCGGATATCCGAAATCCATAGTAGATCCGCTCGATCCGCGCCCAGTGGATCGCCCCGAGGCACATCGGGCAGGGCTCGCCGGTCGTGTAAATCTCGCAACCTCCGAGCCAGGGGTCGCCGGCCCGCCGGCAGGCGTCGCGGATCGCCACCACCTCGCCGTGGGCGGTCGGGTCCTGGTCGGCCAGCACCCGGTTCCAGCCCTCGCCGACCACCTCGCCGGCCCGGACGATCACCGCCCCGAAGGGCCCGCCGTCGCCCCTCCTCATCCCGGTCCTGGCGAGCTCGATCGCCCGCTCCATATGGATTTCCTGCTGGTTCATGGTTCGTCTGAAGCGGTGTCCTCGGCGTGAAACCGGACCCTGAGCAGATGGGAAAGCCCGGCGAACAACATGGCGGCGGAAATTCCGAACATCATCACCCCCACGCAGGCCTCGAGGGCGCCGAGCAGGCGCCAGTCCTCGCCCATCACGACATCGCCGTAGCCCAGCGAGGCGAAGTTCACCGCCGAAAAGTAGAAGGCCGTGCGGAAGTCCGTGAACTCACCGCACCACAGGAAAGCGGCCGCCCACAGGGCGATCTGCAGCAAGTGGGCGATGATCAGCTTGACCAGCACAAAGCCCATCGCCCAGGCATCGCGCAGGGGACTGCTGCCGAACGTCCCCCTGCGGTGCATCGAGATCCAGAAGCCCGCCGAGGACATCACCGCCGAGATCTGGATCACCAGGTTCAGCAGCATCACGGCGATCGCGATCAGGATCAACATCTCGGCCGCAGGCTGTCACGCCGGCCGGCGACTGGGAAGCCGCCAGATCGCCGGGAATCCGCCGGCCGCGGAGCGGGCCAGATTGGGGTTTCATTCATCCACCCGGAGATGTAGGGAGTCGGATCATGGCCGTCCCGATCCCACGGATCCTCCCACCCTTCGCGCTTGCCGCCATTTCCTCCCTGGTCGCCCTGCTGCTGCCGGGCTGCGGCACCTTCATCCGTCTCGGCCAGGAAACCGGCTTCCTCGACCGCACCCGGATCCTCACCGGCCATGTCGAGAACGCCGACGACGAGGACACCGTCTACGGGCTGGTCTTCGACTGGGACCGCGCGACGAACGAGGTCGTCGGGGCGGACTTCACCGAGGTCGGGGGTGGCGGCGTGTTCGGCTTCTTCGTCGAGGATCTCGAGCAGACCTACATCTGCGCCTTCAGCGACCGCAATGGCAACCGCCGCTACGACACCGGCGAGCCGGCGTGGATCCACCGCGACCCCACGGGCCGCCCGGCCCCCCTGAGGCCCGATGCCGACGGCGACCTGCGCGCCACCGGCCGCCTCTCGTCGCGCACCCAGCTGCCCGCCGACCTGGTCGCGGCGGCCCGGCGCTTCGCCGACGGCCGGCCGGACGAGGAGGTGCGCCGCGGCTGGAACATCCCGGTCACCCTCGGCGAGGTCGCCGACCTCGACGATCCGCGCTTTTCCGCGGAGCGCGGCAGCAGCGGGTTCTGGAAGCCGGCGTCCTACCCGATCGAGACCGGCGTCGGGATCCACTTCACCGAGAAGTACGACGCCTCCCGGACTCCGGTGATCTTCGTCTACGGCGCGGCCGGGTCGCCGCAGGACTGGCGAACCTTCATGGACCGCTTCGACCGCAGGCACTTCCAGCACTGGTTCTACCAGTATCCCAGCGGCATGAGGCTGGCCGAATCCGGCGGCGCCCTCGACCGCGGCATCCGCTTGCTGCGCAACCACTACGACTTCGGCGAGCTCCACATCGTCGCCCACAGCATGGGCGGCCTGGTCTCGCGCCACGCGATCATCCAGAACCTGGCGGCCGCCGAACCCTGCGTCGGCCGCTTCGTCAGCATCTCCAGCCCCTACGGCGGCGCCAAGTTCGCCGAGAGCGGCGTGCGCCGGGCCCCCGCGGTGATCCCGTCGTGGCGCGACATGGTGCCCGACAGCCCCTTCCAGCAGGAGCTCTTCGAAACCCGCCTCAAGGGCAAGGTCGACCACCTGCTCATCTACGGCGACCGGGCCCGGCGCGCGCTCACCCTTCCCGCCGAGAACGACGGTTCGGTCAGCGTTGCCAGCGTGACCCGCCCGGAGGCCGTGAAGGACGCCGTCCGGGTCGAGCGCTTCCACGAGGATCACGTCTCGATCCTGTCGAATCCCGATGTCATCCGACGGGTCGAATCCTTCCTCCTCGAATGATCCCAAGACTCAAGACCGAACCCACGACTGAACCCACCCCTGCCATCATGATCGCCCGCGGCCCCGCCCTCCTCGCCTCCATCGCCGCCCTGGCCAGCCTGTTCATCGCCTCCTGTGCGGGTGGCGGGACGGGAAGCAACCTGTCCCCGGACTACTGGGGCCACCGCCCGGGCCCGAGCGGCTTCACCACCGTCATCCTCGACGCCGGCCATGGCGGCAAGGACCCCGGCGCGGTCTCGGCCACCACCGGCGACCGCGAGAAGGACCTCGCGCTCGACACCGTGCGGCGCGTCCGGCGCCACCTTGGCGGCAAGGCGCGGGTGATCCTGATGCGCGACGACGACCGATTCATCGAGCTCGACGACCGCGTCGACCGGGCCAGCGGGCGCCGCGGCACCATCCTGGTCAGCATCCACTACAACGCCGGCGCCCGCCACCAGCGCGGACCGGAGACCTACTGGTGGCGGGTCGACAGCCACGGCTTGGCGACCCGCATGCAGCGCGAGCTGGAGCAGGCCGTCCCGGCGGAGTCGGGCAATCGCGGCCAGGTGCGCCGTCGCCTGCGCCTGACCCGCAACCCGGACATCCCGTCGATCCTCGTCGAGTGCGGCTACCTCAGCAACCCGGCCGAGGCCCGGCTGTGCACCCAGCCCTCCTACCGCGACAAGCTCGCCAAGGCGATCGCCCGAGCGATCCTCGACCAGCAGCAGCACGGCGACCCGCCCGGCCCGCTGCCGCCCCCGATCAACAAGCCGCCGTCCCGCCCCACCGACCCGCCGGGGTCGTAGGCGGCGACAGGCCGCCGCACTCCATGCCCCGGACTGCGCTGACCCGGCAGCGCCGATTCGAGGGCCGGCCCGGCGGCCCGGGGCGCAACTCATCAGGCGGACCGCTCTCATCCTTCGCCCCCCCGCACGGGCCAGGC
This sequence comes from Verrucomicrobiia bacterium, assembly GCA_030430455.1. Lineage (GTDB taxonomy): Bacteria > Verrucomicrobiota > Verrucomicrobiia > Verrucomicrobiales > Akkermansiaceae > Haloferula. The sequence goes on from JAUIJB010000065.1 coordinate 19,470, forward strand.
CCCGCCCCCCACCTGGCGGCGACAGGTCGCCGCACTCCGGGGGCCTACTCCTCGGTCGACAACTGGTCCGCCCCCTTGAGCAGGCGGAACAGGTCACTGTCGGTTGACAGGATCAGGGTCGTGTCCGAGTCGAGGACCTCCTCGTAGACCTGCAGGGTGCGGATGAACTCGTAGAGGCCGGCGGCGTCCGAGGTCTGGTTGTAGGCATCGGCGTAGATCGACGTGGCCTTGGCGTCGGCCTCACCGCGGATGGTCTCGATCTTGCGGTAGGCATCCGACTCGATCTCCCGCAACTCGCGCTCCATGCTGCCGATGATCTTGGCGGCCTCGCCCTGACCCTCGGAACGGAAGCGCTCGGCGATCTGCTGGCGCTCGGAAATCATGCGGTCGAAGATCCGCGCCTGCACCGAGGGATTGTAGTTGATGCGCTTGAAGCGGACGTCGAGCAACTCGATGCCCACCTCCTCCAGCTTCGGTGCGGCCTGGCGGAGAATGCGCTCCTCGAGGACCGAGCGGCCCTTGTCGATGGGCTTGAGCGCCCCGATCGTGCCGGAGCGGTCGGCCTCGGCGAGTTCCTCATCGATCCGAACCTCCCGGTCCTTGGTCGTGCGCACGACCTCGATCAACTCGTTGTCGGCCACGGCACTGCGGGTTTCCGAGCCGACGATGGTGCTGATTCGGGACTGGGCACGCCGTTCGGTGCGCAGGCTCTTGAAATACATGAGCGGGTCGGAGATGCGCCAGCGCCCGAAAGTGTCGACCAGGATGTAGGTCTTGCTCTTGGTCGGCATCTCGGTCGGTTCGCCATCCCACTCGAGAATCCGCTTCTCCAGCATGTTGACCTTCTGGACGAAGGGCATCTTGAAATGCAGGCCGGCATCGGTCACCGGATCGCCCACCGGCTTGCCGAACTGGGTGATGATCGCCTGCTCGGTCTCGCTCACGCGGTAGGCCGATGACACCAGCAAGAACAGGCCGACGAGGACCGCAATGAGCCCGAGGCACCCGGTGACGCCCTTGGTTGGAGTGGACTGGACGCTCATTGGGAAAGGGGCTTGGCGGACTCGAGGTTGAGAAGCGGGAGGAACTGGTCGGCTTCCTCGTCGAGAATGACCTTCCGGCCGAGGACGGGTACGACCTTGGTCATCGTCTCCAGATAGAGCCGGCGACGGGTGATCTCCGGCGCCTTCCGATACTCGGTGTAGAGGGCGTTGAACTTGGCGGCATCACCCTCGGCCTCGTTGACCCGCTGGATGGCGTAGCCCTTGGCATCGCTGATTCGGCGCTCGGCCTCACCGCGCGCCTTGGGAACCTCCCGGTTGTATTCGCCGTTGGCCTTGTTGATCGACTCCTCCTTTTCCTGCTGGGCGTTGTTGACCTCGTTGAAGGACGCCTGGACCGGCTTGGGTGGGTTGACGTTCTTCAGCTGGACCTGGTTGATCAGCAGGCCCATCTCATACTTGTCGACCAGTTCCTGGAGCTTGAGCAGCGACTCCGCCTCGATCGCCTGGCGGCCGACGGTGAGCACCTCGTCGACCGTGCGGTCGCCAACCGCCTCGCGCATCACCGACTCCGAGGCATTGCGCAGGGTCTCGTCCGGGTTGCGGACGTTGAAGAGGTAGGCCCGGGGCTCCTGGATGCGATATTGGACGGCCCATTCGATCAGCGCGGCGTTGAGGTCGCCGGTGACCATCTGCTTCTCGGCCTCCTGCTCGTTCCAACTCTCACGGTACTGCGCGGTGTTGGTGGCACCCGCGGTGCCGAAGCCGAATTCCTGGGTCATCAGGCGCTCGACCGGGACCTTGTAGACCTGGTCGACTCCGAAGGGGATCTTGAAACGCAGTCCCGGGTCCTGGGTCGACTGATAGCCGCCGAAGCGGAGCACGACGCCCGCCTCCTCGGCCTCGACCGTGTAGAAGGAGGTGTAGCCCCCGACCAGCAGCAGGAGGACGAGCGGGATCAGCCCGAGGAGCTTCGGCGGAAAGGGCAGCTTGCCCCCGTTGGGGAAGCGGAACACCTCCGACATCTTCGGCGGTGTCACGTTTCTGGGCGGCAGGTCAGGTGGTCCGAATCCGTTCGACATCGATTGATCTGGGGTTCGCGGCGATCATGGGGACGACCACCGCGTGCGGGCGAGGAGAATAGCCCGGAAAAATTGGAGCGCCACCGAAGAAGCCCCATCAATGGTCGCGCTCCTTCAGGAACACCCGGTCCTCGCGGTAGCTGATCACGGCGTCGAGCTCGCGCATGAAGTCCGCGCCGAACAGGCCGGCATAGCCCAGCTGGTCGTCCTCGCGGAAGCGCGCCAGGTCGGCGCTCAGCACCTTGCGGTTGTTGAAGACCGCCTCGCCGAGCCGCAGCTCGTCGATCTTGGTCACCGCCGCCGGGGCGGTGCCGCCGATGCCCTGGATCTTCTCGGTCATCGGACCGATGTCGCAATCACTCTGCTTGGCGGCGTAGAGGTGCAGCAGGCTGTTGTCGGCCCCGGTGTCGATCATGTAGGTCACCGGCCGGCCGTTGAGCGCGCCATCGACGAAGATATGGGTGCCCCGGCGCTCGTACTCGAAGGACTGGTAGCGACGCAGCTCGAGCAGCTCCTCGACGGTCAGCCCGCCGCAGTAGCGCAGGAAGCGGCTGCCCGCCTCGCTCCAGCGGCGCACGAAGGCCTGGTCCTCGGGAACGAGCTGGCTGACCAGCAGCTGGCGCTCACCGCCACCGGGCAGCTCGAGCGTCACCGCCGTGGTGGTCTTCGAGGTGACGCTGCCACGCAGCACCTTGCCGTCCTTGAGCTTGAAGATCCGCGACCCGAGCACCCCCTCGCCGATCGCGGAGTCGTCGGAAAGCTCCGGGCGCAGGAACATCAGCCGCTCGCGGTAGGAAATGACCGTGTCCAGCGTCTTGAGAAACTCCGCCCCGAAGATGGCGTCCATCGTCAGCTGGTGCTCCTTGGCGCGCTTGAACTTGAGGTCGGTCGCGAGGATCCGCCGGTCGCTGAAGACCGACTCGCCGAGCTGGATGGTCTTCGCCGTGGTCCAGCCGGCCGGCTGTTCGCCGGCGACGCCGTAGATCATCTCGTCCATCGGGCCGACCTCGCAGCCGCATTCCTCCGCGAAGGTCGTGTGCAGCAGCGAGCTGCCGGCGCCTGTGTCGATCAGGAACCTCGCCGGCCGGTCGTTGAGCTTGCCGTCGACGTGGATCGAGTTGTTCTCGAAGCGGACCGGAATCGCCTCGTAGCCGCGCAGCTCGAGCAACTCCTTGACCGTCAGCCCGCGGCACTCGTTGAGGAAGACCGCCTTCTCCTTCGACCAGTTCGCCACGTAGTCGCGGTCGGCCTCGCTCAGCTTGTCCGCCGGAATGGTCGCCCGCTTGCCGTTCTCGAGCAGCAGGGTCAGGCCGTCGGCACCCTTGTCGATCAGGACCGCCTGGATCTCCTTTCCATTCGCGCCGGTGAAGGTGCGGTAGTCGTAGTTCTCCTCGTAGATCGAGGCCTCGACCTGCGCGGAGCAGGGGCCGGTCGCCAGCCCGGCGGCGGCGAGGATGAGTGCGCGGAAGCTCGTGTTCATTTGAAGTCAGTCGAGGTGATGAACTCGATCCAGTCCTTCTCGAGCTCCTCGGCGCTGTCGAAGCCCATCAGCCGGGCGAACTCGATAGGCTCCGGGATCTGGTTCGAGCTCTCGATCCGCCGGACCACGCGGGCGAAGCCGGACAGGCGCTCGGTGTTGCTCTGGCAGTAGTGGGCGAAGGAGTAGATGAGCACGAGCTTCTCGGGGTCGAGGTCGAGCTGCTTCCACGACAACATCTCCTCGAAATCCGGCGTGACCTTGTCGCGCTTGACCAGCTTGCGCAGCGTCCTGGCCCACGAGCGGCCGTCCTCGAAGCCGCTCGTCTTGGTGATCTCGTCGAACTCGGAGCCCGAGGCGTCGATGAGCTGGGTCTCCGACTTGCCGCCCAGCTTGATCTCCTTGTAGTAGGCGAAGCCGGTCAGGAGGGCGAAGTAGCCGTTGTCGCCGTAGCTGGTGATCCCGCCCATCTGCTCGGCCATGAGCGACTTCGCGATCATGTGCGTCGGAAACGGCGACAGCTCGTCGCGGAACAGGCCGTCGTCGACGACCCGGAAGAGGTTCATCCGGGGCAGCAGATTGTGCTTCTTGGCGAGCTTGTGGTCGACGCCCATGGTGCGCGCGCTGCCCTGGTCCCACATCACCTCGAGCTTCCTCGCCGCCTCCTGGTAACCCTCGTCCTCGAGGTACTTGGCGTAGTGGCGGCCGAGCCGGGCGTAGATCTCCTCGTCCTCGACCAGCAGGATCAACATCCGGCGGTCGCCCCAGTCGCGGCGGAAGTTCATGTGCTCGAAGGCCATGCCGTGCCACAGCCGCTCGGCGGTCTCGGCCACCCCGTTCGGGCGCACCCCACCGGCGGTCGCGACCAGGAAATGCTCGGTCTCGAGCACGTCGAAGGGAAGGTCCTCGCTGTCGCCGATCTGGAGCGGCTCGTCCCACTTGCGGAAGGTCTTGGTGTCGATCCGCGCCTCCTCCTCGGGACTGCCCACCTCGCCCTGGGTCAGCAGCGACTTGTCGGCGCCGCCGTATTCGACGAGGTACTGCCGGTCCGCCAGGCTCAGGTCGGTGACGTCGAGTTCGATCTCGCGGCCGTCGCCGGCCAGCAGGGTCGCCTGCCCCTCGGCCACCGAGACGAGCTGGGCCTCGACGTTGGTTCCCTTCCGGCTCGTCCACAGGCGCTTCTCGGCCGCAGCCAGGCTGCTGGAGAGGGCCAGGACCGTCGCCAGGCACAGGATTGCAGTTCTCATCCCCATTTCCCTGCCCTTCGTTGGGGGGATTGTCCAATGGAAAGGCCCGGCGGAACTCTGTACAGCCCGCCTGCTCAGCCGGCGGAGCCGCCCTGGCCGCGGGCCGCCAGCCAGTCCTTGAAGCCGGCCTCGTCGGCCGCCATCGGGGTGGCGACCTTCTCGCGGTCGGCCAGGACCGCCAGGCGCTCGGGGATGTCGACCACCCCCTCCCCCAGTTCGGCGTCCATCACGTCGAGGAACTTCGCCGGGTGAGCCGTCTCGAGCGTGATCGTCGGCACCCCGGGGTGCGCCTGGCGCCACGCCCGCGCCGCCAGCCAGCCGACCGCGCCGTGGGGGTCGATCGCGTAGCCGGTCGCCTCGCGCACCCCGCGGATCGCCGCGCGGGTCTCGGCGTCGTCGAAGGCGAGGCCGTCGACCCGCGCCACCATCTCGTCCCAGGAGCCGCCGAAGATCGCCTGCATGCGGGCGAAGTTCGACGGCGCGCCGACGTCCATCGCGTTCGAGATCGTCGCCTCGCTCGGCCGCGTCACGTAGTCGCCGCTCTCGAGGTAGCTCGGCACCACGTCGTTGATGTTGGTGGCCGCGACGAACTTCTCCACCGGCAGGCCGAGGCGCATCGCCAGCAGGCCGGCCGTCAGGTTGCCGAAGTTCCCGGACGGAACCACGAAGGCCGGCGGCACGTCGACCCGACGGGCACTATGAATGTAGTAAAAACTCTGCGGGACCAGCCGCGCGAGATTGATCGAGTTGGCCGAGGTCAGGTTGAGCCGCTCGGAGAGCCCGCGATCGAGGAAGGCCGACTTCACCAGCCGCTGGCAGTCGTCGAAGGTTCCGTCGACCTCGAGCGCGTGGATGTTCGCGCCGAGGGTCGTCAGCTGCTTCTCCTGCAGCCCCGAGACCTTGCCCCTCGGGTAGAGGATGAACACCCGGGTGCCCTCGACCTCGTGGAAGGCGGAGGCGACGGCGCCGCCGGTGTCGCCGGAGGTGGCGACCAGCACGGTCAGCTCGCGGTCCTCGTCGCGGGTCAGCCAGGCCATCAGGCGGGCCATGAAGCGGGCGCCGAAGTCCTTGAAGGCGAGCGTGGGGCCGTGGAACAGCTCGAGGATGTGGTCGCCCGGGGCGATCTCGACCGTCGGCGCGTCGAAGGCCAGGGTACCGTCGACGATCTCCGCCAGCGCGTCCTCCGGCACGTCCTCGCCGAAGAAGGCCTCGGCCACCGCATGGCCGATCTCGTGGAAGCTGAGCCCGCGCCAGATCTTCCAGAAGTCCGGCCCGAGCACCGGCATCCGCTCCGGCATGTAGAGCCCGTTGTCG
>JAUIJB010000066.1 GCA_030430455.1 Verrucomicrobiia bacterium
TGCTGACGGAAGGCTGGGACGTGAAGAACGTCTTTCAGATCGTCCCGCACGAATCGCGGGCCTTCAATTCACGTCTACTCATCGCCCAGGTACTTGGTCGAGGGCTGCGAATTCCTCCCGGGATGGATCAGCCACTGGTCACGATCAACAACCACGAAGCGTGGAAGGGCGAGATCGGCCAGCTTCTGGAGGACGTCCTCGAGATCGAGAGTGTTCTTTCCTTTGGCTACGATGCCCGCCGCAAGAAGCACGCCTTTCCACTCTACAACCTGCGCTACGAAGCGAAGCTTCAAACGGTCGAGAAGAAGCGTGAGAAGGCGAGAACTCCAAAGGTGACCTTCCGGCCCCAGGAGCGGCAGACGACCGAGACAAGCCGGTTTTCGGTCAGCGGTGCCCTCTCGGTGGCGGTGGATCACGAGGACATCCTCGAACTCGAACAGGCGGTTCGATTGCTGCGAGTCTTCCTCCAGGGCAAGGACGAAGAGCTGGGCAAAATCTGGACCGCCAAGAAGATCCGGGAATTCATCCTCAAGGGGCTCAAGGCCGGGGGCTACGATACAACGTTTCTGAGCAAAGAAAATCTCTTGCTTCTGCAGCATGCGTTCAGCCCGATGTTCCGGGATCTTGAGGGCGAGCACCCGCGCTTCACCCAACAGGCGAAGGAGCTGGAGGAGATCGAGATGTCAGCCATCGGGAGTCAGTCAGTTTCCGAAAGTTCACTCAAGGAGTCGGGCGGCCTTTACTTCTCCAAGTCGGACAAACCCAAGCTCTCGCCGCCGGAGGCCCAGCTTTGGCAAAAGTATCTCGACGCCATGAAGGCGGCTCGTGAGAACCCGGAGTTCGTCACGGATGAGGTGAAGCGCCTCGCCGCCAGGCTTCACGAGATCGATCCGATGAAGTTCAAGACGCCCTGGAGCTTCCACTATTCGAGCCACGAACCAGAGCGGAGATTTTCCCACCTGGTGTTTGAGAATGCGGAGCTCTTCGATGGCTTCGTGAAGATGCCGGACCGGAATGGTTATCGGCTGCCGATCTCCTACAAACCCTCGAAGGCGGGTCGGACCCACACCAAGACCGAGCATTTCCACCCTGACTTTTTCCTCCGCCTCGCCGGCGCCGAGGAAGTGCTGGTGGTGGAGATCAAGCAGGATGGCGACGACTCAAGCCGCAACCGCGCGAAGCTGCGGGACGCGACGAAGCATTTCGAGACGGTGAATGAGCGCCTGACGGAGAAGGGGGAGAAGTGGCGCTATCACTTCTATTTCTTGTCGCCAGACGATTACACGAGCTTTTTCCAGCAGGTCCGTGACGGGAGTTTCACCGGATGGAAGTCCGGTTTGATGCAAGATCTACTGTCCTCGTGATGCCTCCAGAAGGGCTCGAAAAGCTGGTTCGATGTCGGCGTGATGAGGAAGCTTTTCCGCCTACTTTCGAGCCTCAACTGAAATTGACGGATGTCACCTCGCCAGAGAATCTCACCTAGCTTATGAGCGCCCTTTCAGCTGCCAAAGCCGTGCTCGAGGAGGCGGGCACGCAGCTGTCATCAAAGGAGATCGCTACGATCGCTCTCGAAAAGGGTTACTGGCAGTCGAAGGGCAAGACGCCTTGGGCCACGATTGCAGCACGGCTCTACACGGATATTCGCAAGAACGGCACTGGCTCGCACTTCGTCCAGGTCGGCCCTGACAGTTTCGGCATCAACCCCCACCCCGCTGTTGCTCCTTCGGAGCCTACGAAGTCGGTCAAGAAAGCGGCGTCCAATCCGGGGAAGACGAAGTCTACCAAGAAGCTGTCCTTCGTTCAGGCTGCCCTGAAGATCCTCGGCGATCACGGCAAGAAGAACCCGATGCACTACCGGGACATCACGGAGAAGGCGCTGGATCTCGGCCTCCTGGACACCAAGGGCAAGACGCCTGAGGCGACCATGTACGCCCAGATCCTGACCGAGATCCGGCGATACAAGGCCCGGGGCGAGCACCCTCGCTTCGTCCAGCACAAGGGCGGCTTCGTGAGCCTCAGCGCCTGGATGGGAAAGGGCCTGGCTTTCGACATCGAGCAGCACAACAAGCGGGTGCGAAAGGAGATTCTGAAGCGACTGATCGCGATGAAGCCGGAGGAGTTCGAGCAGTTCGTCTCGGAGCTTCTTGCCAAGATTGGCTTCGACGAACTGGACGTCACCCCTCCGTCGAAGGACGGCGGCATCGACGTCCGCGGAGTGCTGGTCGTGGGCGAGGTGATCCGCACCAAAATGGCCGTGCAGGTGAAGAAATGGGCGAAGCAGAACGTGCAGTCCCCCCAAGTCCAGCAGGTTCGGGGCAGCCTGGGAGCCCACGAACAGGGAATGATCATCACCACCAGCAACTTCAGCAAGGGGGCACAGGCTGAGGCGGTCAGCCCCAACAAGACTCCGGTCGCGCTGATGAACGGGGAGCAACTCGTCGCCTTGATGGTTGAGCACGAGGTGATGGTGACGCGCCAGCCCCACGACATCCTTGATTTGGAGGAAGAGGCGGAGGCCGCGGAGTAGACGATCCCAGGGGCGGATCTCGCGCCCGATCGCCACCCCGCATCTTCCACCCGTGTTAACCAAACACCCCGCGAAAACAGAGAGTGGAGAGAGTCTCGGCCCGATTTTGGGCTTCAGGGGCCCTCTCCCCCGCCTCGGCCAAAGGGTCCTGGTTAACGCGCCTCGCGCAAACCCTTTGAAAACAGGCGGAAACGGGCGCCTGTACGTGGAGAACCCCCGACTCGGGATTCCGAATCGAGGGTTCATTTGGCTCCGGCGCTTGGGATCGAACCAAGGACCTAGTGGTTAACAGCCACCCGCTCTACCGCTGAGCTACGCCGGAATCGGTGTTTTTTGGTGCCCCAATTGGGGCGGGCGGAAGATGCAGGCAGCCGCGGGGCAGAGGCAAGGGAAAAATGGGGCTTTCCGGCTGGCTTCAGGGTCCCGTTCAGACCCGATGAGCGCCCTGAGAAGGCTGAAACGGAGCTGATATCCCATGGCTACTGTTGGTCCCACCGGTCCCATGCCCTGCACTCCGCCTCCTCATCCCGGGCTCTCACCACCCAAGTAGCGCTTTCCAGCCGGTCTGAACTGCCTTCCGGCCTCGCGACCCACCTCGATCAAACCGCCCGCGACCTCTCGGGTTCAGTCTGGCCGTCGCGGCGCGCCGCCGCGGCGGCCGATTGCAGCGCAGCCGCCGCCTCGCGCAGCGAGGAGCCGTCGCTGCGCGGCGGATTGCCTGAATCGCTGCTGTCCGGGCCGCTCGGCGCATCGCCGGACTCGTCGTCCTCCGCCATTTCAGAGGCCAGGCGCAGGAGCCGGCGGGCATACTGGTCGTCGCCCTCCGGCTTGAGCTGGTCGAGCACGCGTGCGGCCTTCTCGCCGATGCGCGACTCGAGCAGCGCGATCAGCTCGGCGCGGCTCAGGCCGTCGAGGCGGATGGTGCTTTCCGACAGGCGGTCGAGCAGGCCGCCACTGAGGGCGGGAACGAAAGCGCTGTCCCAGACGTCGTCATTGATCGAGACCACGATGTCGACCCGCGGCGCCTCCTGGCGGACGGTGGCGAGGAAGCCGGCGACCTGGCGGGCGCTCTCCGGCGAGCCGTGGACGCCCTCGAGGTCGTCGACGACGAGCACGATGCGGCTGAAGCGCGACAACAGCGCGAGCAGGGTGCCGAAGCGCTCGGCGTCGGCATCATCGACCGCCGACTGCAGCAGCGTGCCGGCGCGGCCGGGGTGTTCCGGCGCCGCCACGGCGAAACGGAACAGGGCGGCGAGCCAGTAGGCGACCTGGTTGAGCGAGCAGCCGGTGGTGCGGCTGACCTCGAGCGCGAGCCGCGGCCCGAGCACCTCGAAGTTCTCGCGGGTCCAGTGCGCGGTGACCGCCTGGGGGTGATGGAAGTCGAAGGTCTCCACCGGGCGCTGCTTGAGCGCCTGCACGGCGGCCTCGCGGTCCTGGCACGGCACCTCGCCGGAGACGACGAGCGGCTCGAGCCCGTGGGCGAGGATCTTGCGGGCGTTGAGGTCGAGGGCGGTGAGACCACCGCCGGCGGGCAGTTGGCGGGTCAGGCGACGCAGGGCGTCCTCGACCGCGGCGCGGGCGTTGACCTGCTTGCCGTCGAGTGGTCGCAGCGGGATGAACTCGTGGCCGCTCGACAGGCGGCGGCCGACGTGGTCGATCAGGTGGGTCTTGCCGTAGCCGGCACGGGGCGAGCGCAGCAGGATGCCGCGGCCGGGGCTGTCGACCGGCACCCGGAGTTCCTCCTCGAGCTGCGCCGTGGCGGCGGCATTCACGGTCGAGGCATGCGGCACGGGGGACTGGCCGAAATGCTCGAAGAACGGTTGGAATGGTTGTGGGGAAGCCATCGGAAAATTCCTCGTCCCCACGTTGGGTGGCCGACGCCGGGGCCACAAGGAAAAGAAAGCCGTCCGAAATTGCGGCCGGCCGGGTTAGTCCGCGCCACCGGGCGTGGTGAGGTCGCGGAACTCCTCGTCGAGGCCGCGCACGCCGTCCTCCCCCGCTCCCCCCGCTCCCGCCGCTCCCCCCGCTCCCGTCACCCCGCCCTGCTGGGACAGCAGCGCCCTGAGGTTGTGGGTCGGGCTCGTGGTGGTCCCGGTGAGGCTCACCGATGCCCACTGCCAGCCGAGGTCGCGGCGGCTGAAGACCCGCCGGACGGAGGCCTTGCCGGCGGCCATCACGGTGGCCTCCGGCAGACCCACCTCGAGGATGCCGGACAGCTCGCCGCGCGAGCCGACCTGGATTCCGCCGCGCAGGCGGATCGAGCCCTGGGCAACGAAGTCGATCTCGTCGAGGCGGACCGAGTCGGCATCGCGGGTGAGCACGGCGCGGCCCTCGCTGTCGAACTTCGGCTCCGCCAGGTTCTCGATGCCGAGCACCCCGGCGAGCTCTTGGAACAGGCCGAGCCCCTGCACGCGGACCCCGGAGGTCAGGCTGCTGCGGATCGGCGTCTCGAAGCGCAGGCTGGAGGGGTCGGTGACGTCGACGAAGAGGAGCCCCGTGTTGTGCTCGGGCTCGGGCGACTCGAAAACCCCGATGACGATCTTCTCGAGCCCACCGCCGAGCAGGATGCTCGACGGAACCTCCTCGAGCCGCAGGCGGAACTCGCTCTCGCCGCCGCGCGGTTTGAGCGGTGGCATCTCCTCGCCGATGAGGCGGATCTCGGCGTCGGCCGAGCCCTCGGGAACCAGCTGCAGGTTGCCCAGCGAGACCTGGTCTCCATCGAGCCGCAGCGAGGCGAAGCGGACCTGGAAGACGCCCCAGCCGGGCACCCGGGTGCGCCCGCCCTCGAGGACCAGGTTGCCGATCCGCTGGGTCGGGTCGGGCACCATGAAGGAGGCCCTGGCATCGTGGATGGCCATGACCGGCCGCTCGCCCTCGCCGAAGGCGACCCGCAGCTTCGGGCTGCGGAAGGCCGTGCGGAACGGCACGCTGCCCGCGGGCCCCTCGCGCAGCGCGGAATCCCCTTCACGGGCATGGCGCAGGACCAGCTCGCCGCCGTTGCGCGCGAGGATTTCCCGTCCGTGCCACTCGCCGGTCAGGTGGCTCGACAGCTTCAGGTCGCCGACCACGCCGTGCAGGGTCAGCCGCGAGGCGACCGCATCCTCCGGCCAGACGAACTCGGCCTTGGCCGCGCCGACGCTGACGGGGGTGGCGCGGAAGGAGGTGAGGGTCACGTCGGCGCCGCTCCACTGCTGCGCCCGCGCGGCGACCTTGTCGCGGTAACCCTCGGCGTTGAGGTAGAGGAACCAGCCGAGCACCACCAAGGCGAGGACCAACACCAGCGCCAGCAGGACGCCGGCGACCACCAGGCTGCGCTTGCGGCGGAGCTTCTCGGCCTCCTTGTGCGGCTGGCGGCTGCGCCGCTTGCGCTTGCGGACGCGCATCGCCTGGCTGCCGTCGGCACGGGTGACCAGCTCGGGCTCGCCGTCGGAACTCCCCTGCCCCTGCGAGCGCAGGCGGTTCATCATTTCGTCCAGCGAGTAGCGGTCGGGCTCGTCGGCAGGCATGCGGATCTGGATATGGGCGTCCCGGACGTGGGGCTCAAGCGAAACCCACAACCCCGGGCAATCAGGGATTGAAGGGGCGTCCGGCGGCGTCGACCACGCGCACGTTGACCATCAGGACGATCGCCGTCTGGCTCGGCGCCGAGCCGTTCGACTGGAACAAGCGGCCGATGAGCGGGATGCTGCCGAGGATCGGCACCTTGTCCTCGAAGGTCTCGATGGATTCCTGGAACAGGCCGCCGATGACGATGGTCTGGCCGTCGGCGATGGTCAGCGCGGTCTCGCTGCGGATCACCGAGAAGACCGGCATGAGGATGCGGTTCGGGGTCAGCTCCTGCGGCGGAGCGGGGATCAGCCGGGCACCGCCGGCACCGCCCGGCAGGATCGTGAAGCCGCCACCGCCGCCCGTATTGATCGGCGAGCCGTAGTTCACGAAGCCATCGAACTCGGTGACCTCGGGCTTGAGGGTGAGGTCGACGTAGTTGCGGTCACCGCTGACGATCGGCAGCACCTCGAGGATCGTGCCGGTCTCGCGCATCGTGAAGGAGGTCGGCGTCGCCGGGGTCACCGGGGACTGGCCGCCACCGCCGCCGCCGATGACCTGGCCGGTGCCGAAGTCGACGAACAGGTCGTTGTCGCCGACCGAGTTGGGGACTTCCGGCGGCTCGTACTCCTCGGGGTAGATGAACTCGCGGACCACCCGGACGTCGGCGGTCTGGCCGCTGCGGGTGACGACCGAGGGCGTCGACATGATGTCGATCCCCTTCTTCTGGTCGAGCCCGCGCATGAGCATGGTGACGTGCGAGTCGTCGAACAGGCCGTTGACCCACAGCGCCCCGGGCGCGCGGGCCTCGACGTCGGCGAAGCCCTGGCCGGAGCGGAAGATCTGCTCGTCGATCGAGTCCGCGCCGAAGGCGCTGTCGCCGCTGCGGTTGCCGGCGGTGAGCGGGAGCCGCTGGTTCTGGCCCTGCGGCAGCTGGACGTCGTCGAGGCTGTCGCCGTTGCCCACGGTGCCGCCGCTGAGGAAGGTCGAGCCGCTCATGCCGAAGTCGCCGAGCAGCCAGTCGAAGCCGAGCTCCTCCATGCGGGTCTGGGTCGACTTGAGCATGGTCATCGTGACCACCACCGAGACCGGCTCGGTGTTGGTGATGGCCTGGACGATCTGGTCGACGAGGGCATGGTTGCCCGGCGTGTTGCGCACCCGCAGGGTGCTGTTGGCCGGGTTGAAGGCCGCCGAGGCGCCCTCCGGGAAGCTCACCCCGTTGCCGCGCAGGACCTCCTCGGCGGTCAGCTGCCTGGCCAGCATGCCGTCGTCGGCGGGATCCGCGAAGGGGTCGTTGACCGCCGGCCCCTGGTCCGACCCGCCCGCGCCGGCGGCGGAGAGGAAATCGGGCGCCACCCGGTAGGTCTTGTTGATCAGGTCGCTGCGGTCGGACCCGGCCGGCAGGATGCGCACCGCGAAGGGCTCGCTGATGGCGATCGTCTGGGTCGCCTCGTTGATGTAGGCGAGCACCTGGCTGAGCGGCACGTTGCGCATCGTCAGGTTGATGCGCTGCGAGCGGATCTTGTTGCCGACCTCGGAATCCGCGCCGCCGAGGTCGACGAAGAAGTTCACCCCGCGCGAGTCCGCCCCCACCCCGGTGGGGTCGAGCTCGATCGACTGCTGGCGGACGAAGTCGATCGCCTCCTCCAGGCTGACCTGCTCGAAGCTCACGATCGGCACGATCATCTGCTCGAGCATCTCGAGGGCGCCGACGTCCTGGCGGGTGGTGCCGTCGCCGGAGAGCAGCTCGCCGACGTCCTCGAGCGGCGGCACCTCGAGCTCCCAGCCGCCGGCGACGTCCGCCAGCATCTCGGCGCGGGCGTGGTCGTAGGCGGCGCGGGCGTAGTCGGAGCGCGCCGCGGCGTTGCGCTCCATGCCGCGCCGGGCGGCCTTGTTGAAGGGGTCGATGCGCAGCACCTCCTCGTAGGCGACGCTGGCCTTGTCGTAGTCGCCGAGGTCGTGGAAACCCTGCGCCTTGTAGAGCAGCAGGCGGACCTCCTCGATGTCGGCGGTGTGCTCCCTGCTGCCCGCCGGGTTGGTGCGGATCGGGTCGAGAATCATCTCGCGCTCCTCGAGGGCGAGCGCGTCGTGCGGCGCCATCGAGTCCTCGAGCACGGCCTCGACGGTGGCCAGCGCGCCCTCGTGGTCGCCGAGGCGGCGTTGCTCCTTGGAGCGCTCGACCGAGGCCTGCGCGAAGCGTTGCAGGGCGGCTTGGCGAAGCTCGCGGGCGGCGGCGGCATTGGCCGGGATCAGGTCGACCGCGCCACGGTAGGCGGCCACGGCGTCCTCGTAGCGACCGGACTCGTAGGCGGCGTCGCCCTGCTCGAGGAGCTCCTGCGCCTCCATCACGCGCGCGGCGCGGCGTTCCACCTCGGCGGCGGCCATGCCGGAAGTGGCGGGCAGGCCATCGCCGGCCAGTGCCTGGCCGGAGAAAACCGACGAGACGATCAGGGTGGCTGAAATGATGGAGCGGAAAGCCAAACGAGTGCCGGACGGAGCGTGAGTTCCGGCGGCTTATAGGGAGCCCGAGACTTGAAGGTAAGCCGAAAATCCGGGAAATCGTGTGTGTATCCGAGCCCCCCCTCCCGCCCCCCGGTCCGGCGGCAATCTCAGTCCCGCTTTCGGGCCTGGTTTGAGGCCTGGTTTCAGGCCCGCTTTGAGGCCGAAGTCAAAGCCCCCCGAAAACCCCGCCTCCGGGGTTCAGCCGCCCCCGCCGAAGATCCGCCGGGCGGCGCCGACATCGACGCCGATCTGGTCCTTCAGGGCGTCCAGGTCGGCGAAGCGCTGCTCGCCGCGCAGGCGGGCGACGAACTCCACCTCGAGGACCTCGCCATAGAGGTCGCCGGGGTCCTCGAACAGGTGCACCTCGAGCAGGCGGCGCTTGCCGTCGACCGTCGGCCGCACGCCGAGGTTGGCGACCCCCTCGGCGGACTTCCCGCTCCAGCCGGCCCGCACCGCCCAGACGCCGTCGGGCGGGTACTGCTCCTCGCCGCGCTCGAGGTTGGCGGTGGGGAAGCCCAGCTGGCGGCCCATGCGCTGGCCCTCGACCACCCGGCCGGCCACCGTGTAGGGCCGCCCGAGCATCCGCGCCGCGCCGGCCAGGTTGCCGTCGCGGATCGCCTGGCGGATCCGCGAGCTGCTGATCCGCTCGCCGTCCATCATGACCGGCGCGACCGCCTCGAAGCGGAACCCCATTTCCGCCGACAGGCGCCCCAGCAGCTGGCGGTCCCCCTGGCGACCCTGGCCGAAGCGCCAGTCCTCGCCCGCGGCGATCGTGCGCACCCCGGCGGCGACGAGCTCGGCGACGAATTCGGCGGCGGGCACCGCGGCGCGCTCGCGGTCGAAGGGCAGCGCGAGGAGGAAGTCGACGTCCATCGCGGCGAGGATCCGCGCCTTGTGGTCGAGCGAGGCCAGCAACCGGCTCGGCGCCTTCTCCGGCGCCAGCACCCACAGCGGGTAGGGATCGAAGGTCAGCACCCCGGCGGGGCCACCGTCGCGCCGCGCCGCCTCGACCGCCCGCGCGATCACCGCCTGGTGGCCGAGGTGGACGCCGTCGAAGACCCCGAGCGCGAGGTGCGACGGGGAGGCGAGGTCCTCGATCGATGAAATCCGCTCCACGCCCGATGCTGCGCCACGACGGCCGGCCGAGCCAAGCGGATAGGTCCTACTCGTTTCCGCTGCCCGTCGATTCTCCCGCCCGCTCGCCCTCGTCACCCTCCTGCCCGGGCTGGACCGGGTCTTCGTCGGCATTGCCGACCGGATGCTCTTTGACGATCGCGACCGCAGCCTTCCTGCGGTAGCGGATGTCCTCAGCCAGGTCGAGGAACACGGCGTCCTCGCCGATGTTCACCGCCAGGTCCCCCACCCGCTCGAGTGAGCGGACCACGAATACGAGGTGCAGGAAGAGTTCCGCGTTCTCACCACCCTCCTCGAGCAACTCGCTGAGGCGCGCGGTGGTTCGCTTGTCGGCCTTGTCGAGCTCCTTGTCGCGCAGCTTGAGCGAGGCACCCAGGCCGCTGTCCGAGTCGATGTAGGCCGCAACGGCATCCCGCAGCAGGGCGTCGGCGAGAGAATAGACCGGCTCGATCAGCTTGGCCTCGCTGACCAGCGGCCGGGAAATCATCTTCTTCGCCCGCTTGGCAATGTTGACGGCGTGGTCCGAAATCCGCTCGAGGTTCGCGGCGACCTTCATCGAGCTGATCACCTTGCGGAGGTCGCTCGCCACCGGATGGTACCGCATCAGGATGTCGAGCCCTTCGGCATCGATCTCGCGCTCGGTCTCGTCGACATCCGCATCGTCGGCGATCACCGCACGACAGAGATCGATGTCACGGTTGAGCAAGCCCTGGATGGAGCGCTCGAGGTTGATCCTCGTCTGGCCGGCCATGGTGCTTACCTTTCCGCCGAGGGACAGGAAGGCCTCGTCGAACTCGCGGATGATGTGAGGAGTGTTGGATCGCATGGTGGAATTGGGGTTCAGCCGAACCGGCCGGTCACATAGTCCTCGGTCTCCTGTCGCTTCGGGCTCGTGAAGATCGCCGAGGTACGGTCGAACTCAACCAGTTCGCCGAGGTAGAAGAACGCGGTCAGGTCCGAGATGCGGGTGGCCTGCTGCATGTTGTGGGTGACGACCACGATCGTGTAGTCCTTCTTGAGCTCGAGGATCAGCTCCTCGACCTTCGCCGTCGCGACCGGGTCGAGGGCGGAGCACGGCTCGTCCATGAGCACGATCTCCGGCTTCACGGCGATCGTCCGGGCGATGCACAGACGCTGTTGCTGCCCTCCGGACAGGCCGAAGGCGCTCTCGTCGAGCCGGTCCTTCACCTCGTCCCAAAGCGCGGCTCCGCGCAGGGCCCCCTCGACGACATCGTCCAGATCCGACTTCTCGACCGGACCCGCGAGTCGCGGGCCATAGGCGACGTTCTCGTAGATCGTCCGGGGAAACGGGTTGCTCTTCTGGAAGACCATCCCCACCCGCCGCCGCAATTCGACCGGGTCCACCCCCGGTTGGTGAATCTCCACGCCATTGACATGGATCTCGCCCTTGGTCACCCGCGCACCGGGGACCAGGTCGTTCATGCGGTTGAAGCAGCGCAGCAGGGTCGACTTGCCGCATCCCGAGGGCCCGATGAAGGCGATGATCTCACCCTTCGGGACTTTCAGCGAGATGTCCTTCAGCGCCCGCGACCGGCCGTAGCAAAAGTCGACGTCGGCCACCTCGATCGCGGCTTGGGAGACCTCCGTGGACGCGGTCTCTTCCAGTGTCTGGACCATTTCGTGCATCAGCTGAATTTACCGGAGATGTAGGCCTCCGTCTCGTCTTCGCGGGGATTCTCGAAAACCTGCTTCGTATCCCCGTATTCAATCAGGCGCCCCATGTAAAGGAAGGCCGTGCGGTCGGAGCAACGGGTCGCCTGCTCCATGTTGTGGGTCACGATGACGATCGTGAACTGTTCCTTGAGCTCGCGGATCAAGGACTCGATCTTCAGGGTCGCGGTAGGGTCGAGCGCCGCGCAGGGCTCATCCATCAGGAGGATCTCCGGCTGGTTGGCGATCGCCCGGGCGATGCACAGGCGCTGCTGCTGGCCACCCGAGAGCCCGAAGGCGCTGTCGTGGAGCCGGTCCTTCACCTCTTCCCACAGAGCCGCCGAGCGCAACGAGCGCTCGACCACCTCGTCGAGCTCCCGCTTGCGGTTCCGCCCCGCCACCCGGAGGCTGAAGACCACGTTCTCGTAGACCGTCTTGGCGAAGGGATTGTACTTCTGGAACACCATCCCCACCCTCTTGCGCAGCGAGATCACCTCGACCTTCGGGTCGTAGAGGCTCTGGCCGTTGAGCCGGATGTCACCCCGGTGCCGGACCCCATCGATCAGGTCGTTCATCCGGTTCATGTTGCGCAGCAGGGTCGACTTGCCGCACCCGGAGGGCCCGATCAGGGCCGTGACCCGCCGCTCGGGGATCCTCATGTCGATGTCATGCAGCGCCTGCTTCTCCCCGTAGAAGAAGCTGAAGCGGTCGACGGCGATGAAGTCCTCGCGGGTCATCAGAAACTACTGGTTGCGTACTTCTTGCGGAGGCGGTTGCGGATGACGATCGCGGCCAGGTTCATCACCACGACGATCGAGATCAGCAGCAGAGTGGTCGCGAAGACCATCGGCTTGGCGGCCTCCGAATCCGGCGACTGGAAGCCGAGGTCGTAGATGTGGAAGCCGAGGTGCATGAACTGTCGCTCCGGGTGGACGAAGGGCGCGACACCGTCGATCGGCAGGTCGGGGGCGCTCTTGACCACGCCGACGAGCATGAGCGGCGCCACCTCGCCGGCGCCGCGTGCCATGGCCAGGATCACCCCGGTCAGGATGCCGGGCAGCGAGGCCGGCAGGACCACGCGCTGGATCGCCTGCCACTTCGACGCTCCGCAGGCGAGCGCGGCCTCGCGGACGCCGCGCGGCACGGCCGCCAGGGCCTCCTCGGTGGCCACGATCACGACCGGCACGGTGAGCAGCGCCAGGGTCAGCGAGGCCCACAGGATGCCGCCGCTCTTGTAGACCGGCTCCTCGGCGTCGGGGAAGAAGGTGTCGTCGACGAGCCCGCCGACGAAGTAGATGAAGAAGGCCAGCCCGAAGACCCCGAAGACGATCGACGGAACGCCGGCGAGGTTGTTGACCGAGATCCGGACAGCCCTCACCAGGTGGCCCTGCTTGGCGTACTCGCGCAGGTAGATCGCGGCGATCACCCCGAAGGGCGTGACGAAGATGCTCATCACCAGGGTCATCACCACGGTGCCGAAGATCGCCGGGTAGACGCCACCCTCGGTGTTCGCCTCGCGCGGGTCGCTACTGAGGAAGGTCCAGCCACGCCGGAACATCTCGCCGAGGCGGCCGAGGAACCCGGCCTCGTTGGGCCGGAACACGTGAAGCAGCTCGCCGCCGGCGAGGCGGATCTCGCGGCCGTCGGCGGACTCGACGACGAAGTGGTCGGCCTCGAGCCGCTCGCGGATCTCGCCGCGCTCGCCGTCGAGCCGCTCGAACTCCTCGCGCAGTTCGGCCAGTTCGGCGGCCACCCCGGCATCGCTGCCGGCGAGCTTCGCCTCGAGATTGAGCTCCTTGACCCGCTTGGCGTTGCGGCCGATTTGGTCCTTCTCGATGCGCTTGAGCTCCTCGCGGCGCCCGGCGCTCTCCTCGATCAGCTGCTCGAGCCGCTCGTCGAATCCGGCCGCACCGGCCTCGAGCCGCTCGCCACCGGCCAGTTCCAGCGCCCCGGCGCGCCCGATCACGTGTCCGCCCTCGAGCCGCTCGACCAGCAACAGGTCGCCCGGTTGGCGGGTCTCGGCGATGTCGGCGCGATCGAGGAAGACGAACTTCTCGCCATGGAGCTCGCGGTTGCCGCGGAAAACCTGGATCTCCTCGTGGGTCTTGCCGGCGAGGTCGCGGCGGACGCGCTCCTGGACCACGTAGCCCGCCACGGTCCCCGCCGCGGTGCCCTGCCCGCTCCCCTCCGCGGGTTCGACCTCGAGCACCACCAGGCGCGCCGGCCAGAACACCTCGAGCCCCTTGACCACCACCAGGCCGAGCAGGCCGAGGGTCAGGATCACCCCGATGGTCAGCCCGGCGGCGGTCAGCCACACGAAGGGCTCCCCCTTGCGGGAGCGCCCGGTGGTCGCGAAGGCGGTGTTTGTTTGAGCCATGGAAGTCAGACGAGCTTGTTCTTCTCACGCAGCCGCTGCCGCATGACCTCGGCCACGCTGTTGAGGAAGAAGGTCAGGAGGAAAAGAACCAGGGCACCGAGGAACAGCGTGCGGTAGTGGGTCGAGCCGGGGGCCGCCTCGGGAAGCTCGACGGCGATGTTGGCGGAGAGGGTGCGCATGCCGCTGAAAATGTTCCACTCGGTGACCGGGGTGTTCCCGGTCGCCATCACCACGATCATCGTCTCACCCACCGCGCGGCCGAAGCCGATCATCAGCGCGGAGAAGATCCCGGGCGAGGCCACCGGGATGATGATCGAGCGCACCACCTGCCAGCGGCTCGCGCCCAGCGCGGAGGCAGCCGCCGTGAGGGTCTTGGGGACGTTCGACAGCGCGTCCTCGGCGATGGTGAAGATCACCGGGATGACGGCGAAGCCCATCATGAATCCGACCACCAGGGAGTTGCGCTGGTCGAAGGACAGGCCGGTCGCCTGCGGCCACCACAGGCGGAAGTCGGCGATCGCCCGGCCGCTTGCCTCGTCGCGGTAAACGAAGGCGACCTTCTCCAACACCGGGCCCAGCGACCACGCCGCCCAGGAGACCAGCAGGACCACCGGCAGCAGCACGATCCACTCGCGCCCGCCCTCGAAGCGGGCGCGGACCTGCCTCGGCTGGCGGCTCCAGACGACCCCGAAGATCAACGCGGACAGGGGCAGAGAGAGACAGACGAGCAGGATCGACGGCACCTTGTCCTCGATGATCGGGGCCAGCCAGATCCCGGCCAGGAAGCCGAGCACCACCGAGGGCAGCGAGGCCATGATCTCCATGGCCGGCTTGACCACCCGCTTCATGTCGTGCGGCAGGAAGGCCGCCGAGAAGACCGCCGCCAGCAGCGCCACCGGCACCGAAAAGAGCAGTGCGTAGAAGGTTCCCTTGAGCGAGCCGATGATCAGGGGGACCAGCGAGAGCTTGGGCTCGAAGTCATCGGACCCCCCGGTCGACTGCCATTGGTAGACCGGTTCCGAGCCACCCTCGTACCAGACCTTTCCGAAGAAAGCTCGCCAGCCGGCCTCGGGATGGGGATCGTCGAACTCGAAGCGCTGGACCTCCCCCTGCGGCCCGGCGATGAAGAAGTGCTCGGTCTTGCCGTCGAAGGTCGCGGCGACCGGCTCGAACTCCAGCTCTCCCTCCCAGCGGGTCGCCCCCGAGGTCAGGTGCCTCACCGAGAGCTGGCGTCCGGCGCCGGTGAGGAAGCTCTTGTTGCGCAGGCTCTGGGCGAAGAACGGCCGCCCCTCGCCAAGCCCGGCGAACTCCTTGGTCTCGCCGAACAGGCGCTCGCTGGATCCCTCCGGCCGGAACAGGCTGTAGACCTTCTGGTCGCCGCTGGCACCGGTCATGGCCACCGACACGCCGCCGAAGAGGTAGTCCATCCGCACCGGCGGCTGGTCACCGAAGGGGGCGAAAACCTGCTTGAGGACCAGTTCCCCGCCCTCGACCAGGAAATAACTCACCTTGCCGTCCGCGGTGGCCACCAGGGCCGCCTTACCGTTCTGCGAGGCCACCGTCGTGGCGACCTCCGCCGAGACCTGGCCGGACAGGTCCGAGGTGCCCGTCAGGGTCAGCTTGGGCTTGCCGATCAGGGCCCGCTTCTGGCCGAGCCTGAGCGCGGCGAGCCCGTTCCCGCGCGCGGCGACGAGAATCCGCTCGGCGCCCCCGTCACCATATCCCAGCGCCTTCACCGGCCCCTCGCCGACCCCGACCTCGAACCAGGGCTCGGCCTCGACCGCGGCCACGATCCGGCGCCCGCCGGCGTCGTCGAATTCGGTCTGGTAGTTCACCCGGAACGACCCCACGCGGCCGTCGGCCAGCCCGACCGCCACCCGGCGGTGCACCGGGTCGTAGGAAACGGCGGTCACCTCGACCCCCTCGAGCGAGGGCACCGGGAGCACCTCGCGGGCACCGTCGCGGATGTCGACCACCACCACCTCGTCGCCGCCACGGTAGAGGAAGGGCTTGGTGCCCCATTCGTCGACGCCAAGCACGGCGGGGGCGCCGCCGGGTGTCCGGACGACCTCCTCCGCCTCCACTTCGGCCGCGGAGAAGAGCGGGATGATCTCCTTCACGATGAAGAGGAAGATCCCGAAGACCGCGAGGATCACCGCCAGGCCGCCGACCCGGATCAGCTGCGTCATCGCCCGGTCCAGCAGCAAGGTCCCCCTGGAGACCTCGAAGCGCTGCGGATCGGGAGAGGGCCGCTCTGGCGGGGTGGCTGGACTCATTGAGGACGGGCAATCAAGGGACGAGCCCGGCGGTGGGCAACCCTTTCCAAGTGACAACTTGGACGCGAAAGGTGCTGCCCCCTGCCGGGCTCGGGGTCAATCGGCGAATCACTCGGAAAGCGAGCCGATCACCTCCTCGGCCAGCTCGGCCGGAAGCGGGTAGTAGCCGTCCTTCTCGACGACTTCCTGGCCCTCCTTGGACAGCACGAACTTGAGGAACTCGAGCGCGGTCTTCGGCAGCGGCTCGCCGGGCTTCTTGTTGACATAGACGACGAGGAAGCGTGCCAGCGGGTAGTCGCCGCTGAGCGCGTTGTCGTAGCTCGCCTCGAAGAACTCGCCGCCCCCGCTGGACAGCGGCAGGGCGCGCACGCCCGAGGTCTTGTAGCCGATGCCCGAGTAGCCGAGGGCATACGGGTCACCGCCGACGCCCTGGACCACCGCGGACGAGCCCGGCTGCTCCTTGACCGTCGCCTTGAAGTCGCCCTTGCCCAGGGCGTGCTCCTGGAAGAAGCCGTAGGTTCCGGAGGCCGAGTTGCGGCCGTAGAGGGAGATCGGCCGCCCCTTCCAGGCCTCGACCCCGAGCTGGCCCCACTCGGTGATGTCCTCGCTGCCCGCCTTGCGGGTGCTCGAGAAGATCCCGTCGACCTGCTTGAGGCTGAGCCCCTCCAGCGGGTTGTCCTTGTGGGCGAACACCGCGAGGGCGTCGATCGCCACCCTCACCTCGGTCGGCTTGTAGCCGAACTTCTTCTCGAAGGTGTCGATCTCCTCGGCCTTCATCGGCCGGCTCATCGGGCCGAACTGCGAGGTTCCCTCCATCAGGGCCGGCGGCGCGGTCGAGGATCCCTTGCCCTCGATCGAGATCGTGACGTTCGGGTAGGCCTTCTTGAATCCCTCGGCCCACAGGGTCATGAGGTTGTTGAGGGTGTCGGAGCCGACCGAGGAGAGGCTGCCCGAGACACCGGCGACGGGGCTGTATTCGGGAAGGGCCTCGTCGAGGTGGGACTCGGCGGCGGAAGCGGTGGCGGAAACGGAGACCGCGGAAGCGGCCAGCAGGGTCGTGACAAGACGGTTCATGTCGGATGTGTGTTTGGTTGGATGCGTGCCGCGGCTGCGGCGGGAAAAGGGATGGGGATGAAACGGGAATACTCGATCAGGGACGGGTGACGAGGCTGTCACATGGGCGCCGGGCCGATCCTGTCGCCTGCGTCACCCGGCAGCCCGGCGGCGGGATCGCCGGAGCCACGGGCCGCCCCCGCGGGGCCTAGAAGAAGCTGCGGAAACCGAACCACGCGGTCAGGGCGCTGACCTCGCCCTCGGTCCCGGCACCGGGCGCGTTGAGCCATTCATACTCCAGGCCGGTCTGGACCTTGAGGTTGTGGCCGCAGATGAGCCAGTTGAGGCCGCCGTAGATCGAGTGGTGGGTGTTGCCCCGGCCGCCGGCGATCGTGGCGTTCACCGGGAAGCCGTGGTCGCGGCGCGCGTAGCGGCTGTTGACGCGGATCCCCCGCGCCTCCTCGGAACCCTGGTATTGGTAGCGGACCACCCCCTGGAGCTTGTTCTCGACGAGCCAGTAATAGGGCATCACCACGATGCCCCAGAAGTCCCCCTGGCGGTTCGGCGCGAGGTTGCCGAGGCGGCCCGATCCGTTGTCGCCGTAGATGCCGTCGAGCACCAGGCCCCACTCGCCCGCGTCGTACTCCGCGCTCAGCGAGGTCGCCCAGCGGTAGCCCCACAGGTTGTCCTCGCCGGCCCGCTGGTCGGCGTCGTTGTAGACGAAGTCGGCGGTGAATCGAAGCTCGTCGCATGCCTGGAATCCCACGCTGGTGAAGTAGGCGAGGCCGTCATTCCAGCCGCCGATGAAGTCGATGTTGCCGCCGACGCGGGTCAGCGCGTCGGTGCTGTAGAGTCCGGCGATGGCGCTCCACGCCCCGCGGGATGCCTCGAGGTGGACGCCCGTCGGCCGGTAGCTCCCGTAGACCTTGTTCGAAATCGCCGAGCGCTCGACGGTGAGGAGCTGCTTCGAGGACATGCGCGCCTCCTGGCTGAGCTCGAACTTGTGGCGGCCGTAGGAAACCGCGAGGCTGTCGAGCCACTCGACCCCGAAGGCCTTCTTGATGTCGAAGGCCAGGTAGGCCTCGTCGAAGTCCTCGTAGCCCCAGCCGAGGCGGTCGCCGCCGGGCCAGCGCAGCACGCTGTTGCGGGCGTCATCGACCAGGTTGGCATTCGCCTTGGCCTCGAAGAAGTTGAGAAACTTGATCTTGGCCCCGAGCCGGAACCTCCGCACCTCGGTGTAGTCGTCGCTGAACTCGTAACCGTTGGTGTCCTCGCCCCACAGGTAGGCGGCCTGCCACTGGAAGCGCCCGAAGATCCCGAACTCCTGGATCCACGGGTTGTCGGCGTTCTTGTAGAGGGTCCCGGGCTTTTTCGAGAGCCATTCGCACCAGTCGCCCGGCGAGCTTTCGGGTTCCGCGGCCGGCAACACCGCCTTGCTGTCGCCGGCCTGGGCCGACCCGACGAGAAGACCGCCCAGCACGGTCGCCAGAGCCGGACGAAGAACTTCGTGAATGGTATTCATGGATTTGTGAATTTCCTTCAAACGGAAGGACGGGCGACGGGCTACATGGCGAATTCGTCACACGGAATCCCCCTTTCGTGACGGCTTCGTCACATTTGACCGGAGACGCGCCCGATTCGTCACAACTCCCTTATCGAAAAATCGTTGCAACACTCGCAAGAAGCCCATCGGCAGATCCAGGCAGGGCTTTTGTGACGACTTCGCCAGATGAACGTCGGACCCGATCCCTCGTGAACCTCGCGACCGGTTGCCCCTTGCCCCGGAGCCAGATTCAGCTCCACTGCCGCTGCTTCCGGCGACGGTCCGCCCCCGGGGTGAATCCGGGCTGGGAATCGCCCGACCCGGGTCCTTAACGGGCCGCCGCCCGTCCGGTCCGGCGCGGGGAATGCTTTGACCAGACCCACCCCCCTGCCTTAAGCCCCCGGCG
Source organism: Verrucomicrobiia bacterium (assembly GCA_030430455.1). GTDB lineage: Bacteria > Verrucomicrobiota > Verrucomicrobiia > Verrucomicrobiales > Akkermansiaceae > Haloferula. The sequence goes on from JAUIJB010000066.1 coordinate 19,036, forward strand.
CCGGCATTTCCCGCCGCGCATTTCCGACCACCGCCATGTCCGCCACCTCCACCACCTCCGAGAAGCCGACCATCATCTACACCCAGACCGACGAGGCCCCGGCCCTCGCGACCTACTCGCTGCTGCCCATCATCCGGGCCTTCGCCAAGAGCGCCGGCATCGAGGTGGACACCCGCGACATCTCGCTCTCCGGCCGGATCCTGGCAGTCTTCCCCGAATTCCTCGCCGAGGACCAGCGCATCGGCGACGCCCTGGCCGAGCTCGGTGCCCTCGCCAAGACCCCGCAGGCGAACATCATCAAGCTGCCCAACATCTCCGCCTCGATCCCGCAGCTCAAGGCCGCCATCGCCGAGCTCCAGGCCAAGGGCTTCGCCCTGCCGGACTACCCCGACGAGCCCGCCGACGAGCGCGAGCGCGACATCAAGGCGCGCTACGACAAGGTCAAGGGCAGCGCCGTGAACCCGGTGCTGCGCGAGGGCAACTCCGACCGCCGCGCCCCCAAGGCGGTCAAGGAATACGCCCGCAGCAACCCGCACTCGATGGGCGCGTGGTCGGGCGACTCGAAGACCAACGTCGCCACCATGGGCGAGAACGATTTCCGCTCCAACGAGCAGTCGGTGACCGCCGAGGAGGAAGGCAGCTTCGCCATCGAGTTCACCGGCGCCGACGGCGCCAAGCAGGTCCTCCGCGAGGCCGCCCCGCTGCTCGCCGGCGAGGTCCTCGACGGCACCTTCATGAGCTGCAGGGCGCTGACCGGTTTCCTCGGCAGGCAGATCGACCGCGCCAAGGCCGAGGACATCCTGTTCTCGCTGCACATGAAGGCGACCATGATGAAGGTCTCCGACCCGGTCATCTTCGGCCACTGCGTCAAGGTCTACTTCAGCGACCTCATCGACAAGCACGCCGGCCTGCTCAAGGAGCTCGGCGTCGACGTCAACAACGGCTTCGGCGACCTCGTCGCCAAGCTCGACTCGCTCCCCGCCGAGCGGAAGGCCGAGATCGAGGCCGACATCGCCGCCTGCTACGACAAGGGCCCCGACCTGGCCATGGTCAACTCCGACAAGGGCATCACCAACCTCCACGTGCCGAGCGACATCATCATCGACGCCTCGATGCCGGCGATGATCCGCAGCTCCGGCCAGATGTGGAACAAGGAGGGCAGGCAGCAGGACGCCCTCGCCGTGATCCCCGACAGCTCCTACGCCGGCGTCTACCAGACGGTCATCGACTTCTGCCGCGAGAACGGCGTCTTCGACCCGACCACCATGGGCACCGTGCCCAACGTCGGCCTGATGGCCCAGAAGGCCGAGGAGTACGGCTCGCACGACAAGACCTTCGTCGCCCCGGCCGACGGCACCATCCGGGTGGTCGACGCCGACGGCAGCGCGCTCATCGAGCACGAGGTCGAGAAGGGCGACCTGTGGCGCGCCTGCCAGACCAAGGACGAGCCGATCCGCGACTGGGTGAAGCTGGCCGTCAACCGCGCCCGCGCCACCATGACCCCGGCGGTGTTCTGGCTCGACAAGGAGCGCGCCCACGACGCCCAGCTGATCGACAAGGTCCAGCGCTACCTCGGCGAGCACGACATCGACGGCCTGGAGATCCACATCAAGTCGCCGGTCGAGGCCACCCTGTTCACGCTCGAGCGGCTCAAGGACGGCAAGGACACCATTTCGGTCACCGGCAACGTCCTGCGCGACTACCTCACCGACCTGTTCCCGATCCTCGAGCTCGGCACCAGCGCCAAGATGCTCTCCATCGTCCCGCTGATGAAGGGTGGCGGCCTGTTCGAGACCGGCGCCGGCGGCTCGGCCCCGAAGCACGTCCAGCAGTTCGTCGCCGAGAACTACCTGCGCTGGGACTCGCTGGGCGAGTTCCTCGCCCTCGCGGTGAGCTTCGAGCACCTCGCCGGGCGCCACGACAACGCCAAGGCCCGGGTCCTCGCCGCCACCCTCGACGAGGCGACCACCCAGTTCCTGCTCAACGACAAGTCGCCGACCCGCCGCCTCGGCGGCATCGACAACCGCGGCTCGCACTTCTACCTCGCCCTCTACTGGGCCCGCGCGCTGGCCGAGCAGGACGACGACGCCGAACTCGCCGAGGCCTTCGCGCCGATGGCGAAGGAACTCGCCGCGAAGGAGAAGGAGATCATCGATGAGCTGATCGCCGTGCAGGGCAAGCCGGTCGACATCGGCGGCTACTACCGCCCCGACGACGCGCTCGCCTCCGCCGCCATGCGCCCGAGCGCGACGCTGAACGCGATCATCGGGTAGGGGTCGAGTAGCCGGTAGCTGGTAGCCGGGGAGTACCCATCGGCCGCCCCCACACGGACCGCGCGACCCCAGTCGCGCGCGAGTCGCCGGGGGCATCCGGCGCATCACCTCCCCGCGTCCACTTCACGGACGGACGGATCGGGATCCGCGCGCGACCGGGGTCGCGCGGTCCGCTTCCGCCTGTCCGGGGCACGACCCGGACTTTTCTACTAGATTCATCGTAAATCGGGAGACGGCCGGCCCGGACCGCCCCCGATGATCCATCGGACGACGGGCCGACACCCCCGGTGCGGACCGACGGCGGCCGGACCACCGCGCCCTCCCCCGGAAGCGGAAAAAAAATGGCTCCCGCCGAAGCCCCCGGGATCGCCCTGTGAACAACTCCCTCGCGGCGCGGGGCCCGGCAACTCGGGGCTTCCGGGCAGTTGTTCACATGTTATTCACCACCCATTCACCATCAACGGCTTATAACATTTTCCTATTGACCCACCCCGCAACCTGTGGCTAGATGTTCGGCGTCCTTCGGGACATGTTCTTTGACAGATCGGGAGTGTGGCAAGGGCCGGTGCAAGCCGGCGTGGAAGCACTCCAGGATGATCCCGGACGCGAGTCCGGGGAAAGGTCGGGAGGAACTGGCGTTCCCGGCCCCTGGGAGAGTCCCGCGGCAAGGCGCAAGCCGACGCTCGGGAAAACCGCAGGCAGATGTCACCGGCTTCCACGGAAGGGGTTGTATCCTTCCGCATCCAAAACAACTTGGAAGCCCGGCGGCGAGCGGTGTTCAAGCGCGGCGCGACTCGAGAAGCGTCGTGAACCAAGAACCAACCAACCGCGAGCCGAGTCACGCCCGCCAACCCGTGGTTTCGGGGAGGTGGGCGAACGCAGTCGGTCGAATGCGACCGCTAGTTGCTACTGCGAGCCAGTGTGGTGTCCACCATCCGGCGGTTCTGAACGAATCGATACAGCCGCCACAACCTTCCGGTGTCGCAGCCGGAGCAAGGGAAAAGGGAGGGAGACACCGCGGATTGAGCCCGCCGACGGGAAGGCGCCGAAAGACGGCGATGACCCCGGCAGTCGGCAATAAGATCCGATCCAGCGGAAGGCCCCGCCAAACGGAGGTCGTCCGCCCGAGTGAGAAAAGGCAATTTGAGGGTTAAGAGACAAGACCCGTCACCCGGGGCAAACGATCGCACCCCAGCCAAAACTGGGGACACGCGATGCCGACCCCGTGGTCAAAGGAAAGGAAGGCGAGCACTCGGCATGCCGACCTGACCGGGTTTGGAAACCGATCCGTCGGCAGGCGGATGAGGTCCAGGCTGAGAAGTCTCACCCAACAAGCCGGAGGCGAAGGCCGAAGGCAGGCTCCGCTGCGGAGCCGGAACGGACTGCAATCGTTCATGCAGAGATCCAGCGCAGCGTCGGGGAACTGACAGCCAACGAACCACTCGACGGGTGGGAGTTGGGCGCCAAATGTCAGTGATCGGGGAAAGAGAGCGTGGCGAACTCCCACTCCTCACCCCCCTCCATCCCGCAAGGATGAGGGGATCGTCAATACGCGCATTGATTGAGCAAGAGACCCGCGGAAGGGAAACCCTCCGCGGGTCTTTTCGCGTACTCGGGGCACTCTCCCTCTTGTGCTTTGTGCTTTGTGCTTGGTGCTTGGTGCCTCGTTTGGGCTGCCGACACCGGGTGGGCGGGTTCGAGACGACACGAGCTGGCGAGCTTTTTGTCCGTTGTCCGTTGTCCGTTGTCGAAGAGGTGCTTGAAGTCGAGTGAAACGCTCCCCAAGCGCTCTCCATGGACAGGGCCGGAAGGGCTCATGGAGAGCGCACCCGCGCCGCTCATGATCGACAACGGACAACAGACAACGGACAGAACCACCGCCACTTCACCGGGCATCAAGCCACCCCACCCGCTCCGCCAGTTCACACCAAGCACCAAGCACAGAAAGCCCGCGAGCTCACGTGGCCTCGACGCCGACTCCGACTGCCATCGAGCGAAACGCCTCCCAAGCGCGTCCATCGGGCGGCTCCCGAGAAGGCTCTGGGGAAAGCTCATGAGGAGCGCGGCGGCTCGACCCATGATCGACAACGGACAACGGACAACGGACAGAACCCCCGCCACTTCGCCGGGCATCAAGCCACCTCACCCGCTCCGCCAGTTCGAACCAAGCACCAAGCACAAAAAGCCCGCGAGCTCACGCGGCCCCGACGCCGACCCCCGACTTCCGAACTCGACACCCCCGCCGGGTCCCCGCTTTTCTCCCCGCATGTCGAAATACGCGGGTGAGCAGGTGCTGGTGGTGAAGCGGGAGTTGTTCGATGAGGTCGGCGGCTTCCAGGGGATCCGTGCGGAGGGAGTCGACGACGCCATGACCCGCCTGCTCGACCCGGCGAACCACTTCTTCATGGACCGGGCGGCGGCCGAGGACGATCCGAGCCACAAGCAGCTCATCCCCTACTGCGTGATCCGCTGCGGCGACCTCGTCCTCAACTACACCCGCGGCAAGTCCGGCGGCGAGGACCGGCTCCACGCGCGGCGCTCGGTCGGCGTCGGCGGCCACATCAACCCGATCGACACCGGCGGCGGCCGCACCGGCCCGGCGGCCTACCACGCCGCGGTCGAGCGCGAGCTCAACGAGGAGCTCGTCTTCGACGTCCCGCACACGAACCGGATCATCGCGATGCTCAACGACGACTCGAACGAGGTCGGCCAGGTCCACCTCGGCATCGTCCACCTGATCGAGCTTGAGCACGACGGCGTCCACGCCAACGAGGACGCCCTCGCCGACCTCCGCTTCACCCCGCTCAGCGAGCTCAACGGCGAGCTCCACGAGCGCCTCGAGACCTGGTCGCAGTTCTGCGTGAGGCACCTGGCCGAGGCGTAGGACGAGTTCCAGGAAACCGGCTGGCTCGATCCGGGCAGGAGTGGGGAAACCGCAGATGAACGCAGATGGACGCAGATTTAAAGAATTCATCTGCGGGAATCTGCGGGAATCTGCGGGAATCCATCGATGCCAGGAGCGTCCGCTTGTTCGCCTGAATCGGCGTCAGGAGGGCGGACGATTCCGTCCGCCCGACCTCCCTGCAGCCCGTCGCCTGACCCGCCCGCGCAGTCTGGAAAGAACGCCTCACCCTCGCCCAACTCGGGCCGGCCCGTTCCAGGCTTCCAACAGCCACCCCGCGACGGTGAAGCAGGCCTTCAGCCTTCGCCAAGGCTCCGGCCGACAAGTCAGCCTGCATGAGATACCCCGGCACCCAACCCAGGGCGCTGCCCTGGGCTACGGTGATCGCAGGCCTTCAGGCTGCAGCCCCCCCTCGCAGCACTGCTCACTGCTCACTGCTCACTGCTCACTGCTCACCAGCTCACCAGCTCACTGGCTCCCCGCTCCCCGCTCACCACTCCTCCCCCAACCCGTGGCGGCCGGCGAGTTCGAGCAGCTCGTCGCGCATCGGCCACTCGTCGGGCCGCTCGCTCTTGTCGTGGCGCTTGCTGGCGCCCTTGAGGGCCATGCAGCCGGTGTTGTCACCGATCGCCCGGACCTCCTCGACCTCCTCCGCCGGCAGCCTGACATCGGGCAGCACGGCAAACTCGCGGATGCGCTCCTCGATCGGCCGGGCCTGCTCGCTGGTCTCCTGGATGAAGGTCGGCACCACGCTCTTCACCGCCGGCTGGCTGAGGTTCCAGATCGCGGCGAACTGGATCATCGACAGCCCGTGGCGCTCGGCGATCGGCCGCATGCGGTCGATCTTGTCCAGCCCGTGCTCGACCCAGCCCTCCGGGCGGTAGGCGCGGTGGTCGCCGGGCTTGAACTCGTGGCCGCGCTGCATGTCGCCGTAGAACAGCCCGCCGAAGTCGGCCACCCGGGTCAGCACGTCGACGCCGTGCTTCTCGGCGTGCGGCAGGGCCAGGCCGACCGGCCAGGGCTCGAGCGGGTTGAGGATCAGCATCGCCCAGTCGATCACCTCACCGAAGCGCTCGAAGCACTGGATCAGGTCGAGCGTGAAGCCGTTGGCCGGTCCCG
>JAUIJB010000128.1 GCA_030430455.1 Verrucomicrobiia bacterium
GCCCGAGCCCGACTACTACATCGGCGGCGTCGGCACCGTGATCCATCACGGCAAGGAGGACCATGTCGTGCGCGAGTTCTCCTCCATCCTCGCCGAGGACTGGGACCGGGAGCGCGCGGTGGAGATCGTCCGCTCCTTTCCCGAGATCGAGGAGCAGCCGAAACACCAGCAGCACGAGTGGAAGAGCAGCTGGTTCTGGCACGACGCCACCGAGGAGGACCTCGATCGCCTGCGCGAGGCACTGCGCGAGGGCGGCGTGACCGCGCAGGTCATCTATTCCTCGGCCCGCGATCTCGACGTGCTGCCCCGCCCGGCGAACAAGGGCAACGCGCTGCGCTGGCTGTGCCGGCAGCTCGGCATCGGACTCGACGAGGTGGTCGTCGCCGGCGACACCGGCAACGACTCGTCGATGTTCCAGGTGCCCGGCGTGCGCGGCATCGTGCCGGAGAATGCCGAACCGGAGCTGATGGAGGCGGTGCTCGAGACCGACACCTACCAGGGCAAGGGCAACTGCGCCGCCGGGGTGATCGACGGACTCATCCACTACGGCGTCTTCAAGGAGGTCGTCGCCTGCCAGGCTTCGCTCGAGGGCCAGCACCACGACCCGGAGATCGTCCGCCTCTTCGAGCCGAAGGCCTCGACCAGCGGCAAGGAGGCGTCCTTCATTCATCTCGCCTACGAGAAGGCGCTCGACGCGCTCGACCGTTGCGTCACGCCGAAGGGCTTCAGCGCCTGCTCGATCTCCGACAACGACGTCACCGGCACCGACGAAAACTACAACTCGGTGTGGGGACGCGATGGCGCGATGGCCATCATCGGCAGCCTCGCCGTGCCCGGCGACCGCTTCCGCGAGTGCCAGCGGCAGACGCTGCGCACGCTGCTCGAGCACCTTTCCCCGTCGGGCCAGGTTCCGGCCAACGTCCACATCGCCACCGGCGTTCCCGACTACTCGGGGGTCGGCGGCATCGCCGCGATCGACTCCGGCATGTGGGTCGTCATCGCCCTCCATGCCTTCGTCGAAAAGACCCGCGACCTCGCGTTCCTGCGCGAGTTCAAGCCGCAGGCCGACCAGATCATGAGATGGCTGGAGGCCCACGACAGCAATCAGGACGGGCTGCTCGAGGTGCCCGAGGCCGGCGACTGGATGGACCTCTTCAACCGCTCCTACAACGTGCTCATCGACGAGGTGCTGTGGTATCGCGCGACGGTCGCCTACGGCCGCATGTCCGAGCTGCTCGGCGAGCGCGACAAGGCCTCGGTGCACCTGCTTCGCGCCGAGCGGATCAAGCGCGCGATCATGAAGCGCTTCTGGCCGAGCACCGGCCACCAGGCCGTCGCCCCGGGCGAGGCGGCGGCGAACTTCGCCGACGTCCAGCGCGCGATCGGCGACGCCCGCTACCTGCTCGCCCAGGTCACCCCGTTCTCCTTCGACTGGCGCTGCGACATCATCGGCAACGTGATGGCCTTCCTCTCCAACGTGATGTCACTCGACAAGGCCAAGGTCGTGTTCCGCTTCCTGTGGGGCGTCGGCGCCAACTCGCCCTTCCCGGTGCGCAACCTCTATCCGGTCGTCCACGCCGGCGATCCCGACTGGAAAAGCTACTACACGGTGAATCTCCTCAACCTCCCGCACCACTACCACAACGGCGGCATCTGGCCGTGGTGCGGCGGCCACTGGGTGCGCTTCATCCACCGGCTCGGCCTGCGCGACATCGCGCGGCAGGAGCTTCTCAAGCTCGCCGAGCTCAACCATCAGGGCGTCTTCGGTGAGTGGGAATTCAACGAGTGGTGCCACGGCAAGACCGGGCGCCCGATGGGCAAGGCCTACCAGGCGTGGTCGGCCTCCGAATTCCTCGCCGCCTACCACGACGTGATGGACGAATGATCCCCCTGACATGAACCGCAAGCTCGATATCCTCCACTTTTCCCTCCACGGGCTGATCCGCGGCGAGAACCTCGAACTCGGCCGCGACCCGGACACCGGCGGCCAGTGCCTCTACGTGCTCGAACTCGTCAAGGCGCTCTCGCGCCACGAGGACGTGAAGCGCGTGACCCTGGTCACCCGCCGCGTCTTCGACCCGCGGGTCAGCGACGACTACGCCGAACCGGTCGAGGACCTCGGCCACGGCGCCGACATCCGCCGCATCGAGGCCGGCACCCGCCGCTACCTCCGGAAGGAGGTGCTGTGGCGGCACCTCGATGCCTTCATCGACGGCACCCTCGCCTGGCTCCGGCGGGAGAAACGGGTGCCCGACCTGATCCACGCGCACTACGCCGATGCCGGCTACGTCGGCCGGCAGGTCGCCGCCGCGCTCGGCGTCCCCTTCGCCTTCACCGGGCACTCGCTGGGCCGCGTGAAGCGTCAGCGCCTGGTCGAAGGCGGCGTCGATGAGGAAACCATCGAGCGGAAATACAACCTCGCGGTCCGCATCGAGGCCGAGGAACTCAGCCTCGACGCCGCCTCCATCGTCTGCACCAGCACCCGCCAGGAGGTCGACGATCAGTATGGCCTCTACGAATGCCTCGCCGAGGAATCGATGCGGGTCATCCCGCCCGGGGTCGACCTCAGCCGCTTCGACGGCAAGGGCAACCGCGACTCTTACGCGTCGGTCGATGCCAAGCTGAAGCGCTTCCTCCGCGACCCGTCGAAGCCGGCCGTTTTCACCATCGCGCGGGCCGACGAGCGCAAGAACCTCTCCGCCCTGGTCCGCGCCTTCGGGCAGAACGAATGGCTGCGCGAGAACGCCAACCTGATCGTCATCGGCGGCAACCGCGAGACGCTCAAGAAGCTCTCGTCCGGCGCGCGCAAGGTGTGGGGCGAGCTGCTGCGGTTGATCGACGACCTCGACCTCTACGGCGTCTGCGCGATCCCGAAACAGCACGACTCGCCCGAGGTGCCCGAGTTCTTCCGCTGGGCGGCGGACCGCTCCGGCGTGTTCGTCAACCCGGCCTTCACCGAACCCTTCGGCCTGACCCTGCTCGAGGCGGCCGCCGCCGGCCTGCCGCTGGTGGCGACCAACGACGGCGGCCCGCGCGACATCCTCGCCAACTGCGAGAACGGCATCCTGGTCGACCCGATGGACGACAAGGCGATCGGCGACGCGATCGAGGAGATCATCGCCGAGCCGGCCCACCAGCGCGAGCTGTCGAAGCGCGGCGGCAAGCTTGTCCGCAAGTACTACAGCTGGGACGCGCACGTGAAGACCTACATGGAGGAGCTCGAGAAGGTGCTCCCCCGCGACCCGCGGCCGAAGGAGCCCGGATCGCGCATGTTCCTCGCCCAGATCGAGCACTGGGTCTGCATGGACCTGCCGCCGGAGCTCGAGAAGGAGGATCCCGCCGACGTCGATCGCTGGCGCGATCTCTTCGACCAGGGGGAACTGGGGATGATCTTCGCCACCGGGCTTTCCTACGACGAGGCCCGCGGGGTGATCGAGCGGCTGCGGATGCCGAAGCCGTCCATCCTGATCTCCGGCCTCGGTGCCGAGATCCACTACGGCTGGTCGACGCCGATCCGCGACGAGGTCTGGAACCGCCAGGCCAAGCTGAAGTGGGACCGCGACGCCGTGGTCCGCGCGATGTCGTCCATCGACGGGCTCACCCTCCAGCCCGACGAGCGCCAGCATCCGCTGAAGGTTTCCTTCCTGCTCGACGAGCACGTCAAGACGAGCCGCGCGGTGCTCCAGCGCCAGCTCCGCGAGGCGGGGCTGTCGGGCAAGGTGACGATCAGTTCCGGCTGCTTCGTCGACGTGCTGCCGATCCGCTCGGGCAAGGACGTCGCCCTCCGCTATCTCGAGATGAAATGGGGAATCGATCCGGCCCGCATCTACGTCTTCGGCACCTACGGCAACGACGCCGGGGCGATCCGGGGGCGCAACCTCGCCGCCGTCGCCGCCGATGCCGATCCGGTCCTGCGCCGCATGCGCGGGCGCCCGCGCCTCCATCACTGCTCGCAACCCGGCATGCGGGGCTTCTTCGAGGGGCTCGAGCACTACGGCTTCCTCCAGCAGCAGCCCCCGCCGCTCCCCGGCGAGGAGCACACCAGCGAGGACGAGGAGGTTCCGGCCATCGAGATCGAGCCGTAGCACGCGGGGATCCCGCCGCCCCGAAGAGAGGGCCGATGGACCACGGGGTGAACCCCGTGGCGGCTCGTCGGCGCTTTTCCATGCGGCGGATGGGCTTCGGCGATGGGGACTGCGATGGGGTTTGCGATAGCGATGGGGATGGCTCGGTCGATCCATGGCATCGGGCACGGGCGGGGGCGATCCACCCAGCCCCGAAGGGGCGGAGGCAAGTAGCCACGGGGTTCACCCCGTGGATCCCGCACCGTGAAGTCTGCCAAGCGCCGGAGGTGCGCCGGCGGAGTCCCGATCCACCCCGTGGCACCGAATGCCCGCACCGCCCCGTCGATCGCTACCGGTCCCAGGGCGATCAAGCCAGGGAAACGATCATGCGGAG
>JAUIJB010000067.1 GCA_030430455.1 Verrucomicrobiia bacterium
GCGGTTGATCACGTCGCGGTCGATCCGCGCGACCAGGTCCTTGAACAGCTGGCGGTCGCCGGCGATGCGGCGGATGTCCATCAGCGCGGTCTTGTTCTCCTGGTCGAGCCGTGCCTGCTGGACGCATTCGGCGATCGAGCGGCAGGCGTGGCCGACCTTGAAGCCGACGTCCCACAGCAGGTATAGGATCTCCTGGACGAGTTCCTCGAGGTCCTTGGGCAGCTTGGTGGAGGCCCGCGGGAGGAGGAACAGGAGGTCGATGTCGGAGCCGGGGTTGAGCAGCCCGCGGCCGTAGCCGCCGGTGGCGACGAGGGTCAGCGAGAGCGGCTTCTTGCGCTTCATCAGCGAGGTGCGGAAGACCGAGTCGAGCGCGATGTCGAGCAGCTCGGCGCGGCTTCCGGCGATCTCGAGGCCGCCGGCGCCGGCGCGGTGGCGGAGCTTGATCCGGTGTTCCTCGATCTTGAGGAAGCGCTTGAAAAGGGCGATGCGCTCCGACGGGGTGAGCTGGCCCTGGGTGGCGGGCTTGAGGGCTTGCCTGGCGTGGGCCTGGAGCGTCTTGAGTTGATCCGACATGCTGCTGGTCTGGGACGGCGAACCGCCGGCCTGGAAGGGCCGCCACCCGGCGGCTAGGGTGGGCGGAAATCCCCCGGGGTCAAGGCGGCTGCGGGCTTTTCATCGCGCCGCGGCTGTGGAAGCCTGCGGCGCCAGGGGGACATGAACGAAGAGCACAGCGACAGCAGCCCGGGCGGGAGGGCCGGCGCGGGATCGCGGGCGGCGGCCGCGGGCGGCGCCGGACCGGAGGATCCGGGCGGCGACCCACGCGATCGCGTGTCTATCGGGGAGGGGGGCAAATCGGCGACCCTCGACGAGGTGGCGGGCTACAGCAACATCTCGGCCTATCGCTTTGCGCGGATGCCGGAGCTCAGGGCATTGCGTGCCCGCTTGCTGGACTTCTGCAAGCAGCGCGGCTTGAAGGGAACCATCCTGCTGGCGCGGGAGGGGATCAACCTGTTCGTCGCGGGGGATCACCCCGCGGTCGAGGAACTGGTCTTCGAGCTGCGCCGGATTCCCGGCCTCGAGGACCTGCAGCCGAAGTACAGCCGCAGCGGCAACCAGCCGTTCTCGCGCATGCTGGTGCGGCTGAAGAAGGAGATCATCGCCTTCGGCGTCGACGACATCGACCCCGCCGACTACACCTCGCGGCGGCTGCCGGCGGCGGAGCTGAAGCGCTGGCTCGACGAGGGTCGCGAGGTGATCCTCTACGACACGCGCAACGACTACGAGGTGAAGCTCGGCACCTTCCGCGGCGCGGTGGCCGCGGGGATCCGCACCTTCCGCGACTTTCCCAAGGCGGTCGAGTCGCTGCCGGAGGGAGCCAAAAAGACCCCGGTGGTGACCTTCTGTACCGGCGGGATCCGCTGCGAGAAGGCTGCCCCGCTGATGGAGCGGATGGGCTTCGAGGAGGTCTACCAGCTCGAGGGCGGGATCCTGAAATACTTCGAGGAGGTCGGCGGCGACCACTACGAGGGCGAGTGCTTCGTGTTCGACCAGCGGGTCGGCCTCGACCCGGCGCTGCGCGAGTCCGGCTCGGTGGTCTGCTTCGCCTGCCAGACGCCGCTGACCCGCGAGGAGGCCGACGACCCGCGCTACGAGGAGGGCAGGTCCTGCCCGTACTGCTACCAGTCCGACGAGGCGAGGCGCCTCGAGCAGATGGAGGAGCGGCGCTGGGCGCTGCAGCAGGCGGTCACGCCGCTGCCCGGCGGCCGCGGCTACGAGAACCGCCGGCCGATCCGGATTTCCGCCGAGCACGACGGGCGCCAGCTGCTCGACGTGCTCGACGAGGTCTTCCCGCACGCGGGCCGTGCCGGATGGGAGGAGCTCTTCGCCCAGGGGCGGGTGCGGTCGTCCGATGGCTGGCCGGTCGAGCCCGACCAGCGGGTGAGGGACGGCGAGGAATACCACCGGGTGATCCCCGGGACGGTGGAGCCGAAGGTCAACGGCGCGGTGGAGCTGGTCCACGAGGACGAGGCCATCGTGGTGATCAACAAGCCGGCGCCGCTGCCGATGCACCCGTGCGGCCGCTACAACCGCAATACCCTCGAGTATTTCCTCCGTCAGGCGTGGTACCCCGAGGTTCCGCGCCCGGCGCACCGCCTCGACGCGAACACGACCGGCCTGGTGCTGTGCTCGCGCACCCGTCGCTTCGCCCGGATGCTCCAGCCGCAGTTCGAGAATGGCGAGGTCGGCAAGGTCTACCTGGCCCGGGTCCACGGGGTTCCGGCGCGCGCGGAGTTCGAGGTCGACGCGGCGATCTCGCGCGAGGCGACCGAGGCCGGTGCCCGCGAGATCGACGAGGACGACGGCCTCGGCGCCGTCACGCGCTTCCGCCTGCTCGAGACCTTCGACGACGGCAGCTCGCTGCTCGAGGTTCGCCCGCTGACCGGCCGGACCAACCAGATCCGCCTGCACCTCTGGCACACCGGCCTGCCGATCGTCGGCGACCCGGTCTACCTTCGCGGCGGCGAACGCGGGCGGGTCCAGACGCTGGGGGTCAACGACCCGCCGATGTGCCTGCACGCCTGGAGGTTCTCCTTCGTGCACCCGCTCGACGGCGGGCGGCGGGAGTTCGAGACCGACGCGCCGGCCTGGTCGCGGCCACGCCCGGAGGCGCGCGAGTTGACCCGTAATCCGCTCCGCGGCGTCAGGGAACGCGCGACCAGATGACCTTGAGGTAGCGCGACTCGGGGTAGGTCGACAGCGTCGGGTGGTCGGCTCCGGCGCCGGTCCGGTCGAGGATCTGCAGCGGCTTGTCCTGGCGGTGGGCGACCCGGGTGACGATGCGCTCGAATTCATCGGCCGAAAGCCTGCCCGAGCATGAGCAGGTGACGTAGATCCCGCCCGGCCGGACCAGCTGGAGGGCCAGCTTGTTGAGGTCGTGGTACTTCGCCCGTCCGGCCTCGTCGTCGCGCGAGAAGATGAACTTGGGCGGGTCCGCCATGACGAGGTCCCACTGCCGGCCGTTGGCGATCATGGTGCGGATCCAGGTGAAGGCGTCGGCGTGGGTCAGCTTGATCCGGCAGTCGTTCAGGTTGGCGTTGCGCCGCGCCATGGCGACCGCCTTCTCGTCGAGGTCGACCGCGGTGACCTCGGCGGCGCCGGCGAGGGCGGCATTGACCGCGAAGCCGCCGGTGTAGCAGCACAGGTCGAGGACCTCGCGGCCGCGCGCGAGCTGGCCGAAGCGCCGGCGGTTGTCGCGCTGGTCGCAGAAGAAGCCGGTCTTGTGTCCGGCGGCGAAGTCGACCTCGTAGGTCACGCCGTGCTCGCGCACCTTGGTGCGGCGCAGCGTGTCGTCGGATGCCGGGTGGGTGCCGGCGGAGATGCACTCGACGCGGGCGAGCTCGGGGTCGACGCGGATGTGGGCGCGGGTCGTCCCGAAGCCCTCGTGAAGCAGCGGCAGCCAGCGGTCGAGGCGCTGCCAGGCGGCCAGGGTGGTCACCTCGAGCGAGAGCACCTCGCCGAAGCGGTCGGCGACGAGGCCGGGCAGGCGGTCGGCATCGGCGTGGACCGCGCGGTAGGTCTCGCTGTCGTCGTCGAGCTGGAGCAGCCCGCGGCGCAGCGTGGCGGCGCGCCGGATGGCCTCGTCGAAGTAGGCCTCGTCGACCTCCTCGTCGCCGTGGTGGACCATCCGCAGGGGCAGCCGGGCCTGGGGGTTCCAGAAGCCCGTGCCGAAGGTCGAGCCGTCCTTGGCGAGCACGCGGACGAGGTCGCCGGGGCGTGCCGTCGGCGAGGCCTTGCCGATCATCTTCGGCCAGATGGCCGGATGGTGGGAAAGGTACTTGAGCTGGACCGTCGGAAGTTCGGGCACGGGCGGCCTGATGGCAGCCCGGGTGGCGGAGTGCAAGCGGGAAGCTCGTGCGTCACTCAGCGGTCGACGCCGGGGGCGCCGGGCAGCTCGCCCGGGTCGACGGGCTTTGCCTGGCGCTTGCCCGAGATCACGTCCTCGAGGGCGGGGACCTCGAGGTAGTCGACGGTTTCGGCGATTTCCCGCTGGAGGACCGGGTCGTCCGACTGCCACGCCACGGCCTCGAGGTAGGGGATGGCGTGATCGTTGCCCTGGCTGGTGATGGCATCGAGTGCGGCCCGGCGGACCACCGGGTCCGGGTTGCGCAGCTCGGCGACGAGGGTGAGGGTCGAGGCGTCGTCCATTTCCCAGGCGAGGTCATGCAGCTCGGCCGTGCGCGCGACCTGCCAGCCCTCGTGCTCCGCCGACTCCGGGTCGAAGGGCGGGAGCACGGCTTCGGGAAGCTCGGCGAGGCGCTGCTCGTGGGCCACGCTGGCGCGGTCCGCGCGGGGCGCGGTGGATGGACCGCGCTCGCGCAGCCGGGGTGGTGCCGAGGCCGCCGGTGGCGGC
This sequence comes from Verrucomicrobiia bacterium, assembly GCA_030430455.1. GTDB lineage: Bacteria > Verrucomicrobiota > Verrucomicrobiia > Verrucomicrobiales > Akkermansiaceae > Haloferula. The sequence continues at coordinate 4,412 of JAUIJB010000067.1, forward strand.
GCGACCGCGGATTCCCCGGCTGCCGGTGGCGGCGCGTTGGCCTCGTCGGAGGGAGTCCTTGCGATGATCAGGGCCACCGCGACGACGAGCGCCGCGATGGCCATGGGAACCAGCGATCGATGCATGGCGGTCGGGGGGATGCCGGCGGCCCGGCTCCGTTCACTCGTCCTCGAAGGACTCGTTGATCTCGCGGCCGCTCAGGTTGACCTGGCCGGTGCAGAACGAGTTCGAGGAGGTCACCGCGCCGGTGCCGTCGACCCGGGTCGAGATGGTCGCGTTGATGACCTGGCGGTTGTTGAAGAACGGCGAGGGAGCGCTGGCATAGAAGCGCTCGGTGCCGAGGCCGTCCATCTCGAGGTAGACCGCGGCGGTCGGGAAGTTGAGCTCGATCGTCACCGGCAGGTAGATGATCGAACTCTCCTGGCCGGTGCTGGGGACGTAGAAGCCATTGAACAGGGAGCTTCCGGTGTCGATGAAGTTGGTGATGTAGGCCGAGGTGTCGCGCCAGAACTCTCCCTGGCGGGTCTGGATCTCGGAGCCGCCGTCGAGGCGAAGGACGATCCGGGCCCCGGGTGGCAATGACTCGCCGAGTTCGTCGGCGAGCAGTTGATAGATGGTCCGGTTGCTGACGCGGACCTGTTCGACGCGGCCGGTCTCCCGGTCGCCGTCGACTTCGTAGGATCCCTGCGAGTAGACAAGCAGGGAGAAGGTGACGACGGAGTCAATCGTCGCCGGGCTCGTTGCGGTGGTCGCCAGCGCCGTGGCGGCGACCAGGCCGAGGGTTGATGGTTTCATGGTTACTCTGGTTTGGGGGTTGGGGTGGCGCCGCGAAGAGACTCCACCCATCATCCCACCCTATAGGAAACCCGACCCCGGACTGTCAATGCCGTGCGGCCCGCGGGTTGGGGGGCTGCGGCCGCAGGCATGCCGCAGGGCATCTCAAGGGATCTCCGACCATCGGGCCCTCTTAAGCACCCAGCGGCGATCGTCCTTGATCCAGTCCAGCTCGACCTCGTGGCGTCCCTGCACCGGGGTGCGGTTGGGCAGCCGGGCGTCGGCCTCGATGCGGAACCTCGAGCTCGCCGTCCCGCCGCTCACCGTCACCACCAGGCCCTCGGGCTCGCCGAGCTCGATCTCGCGGCAGGACTGGGCCAGCGCGGCGAACATCCCGGCGAGCTGGTCCCGGTCGATGGACCCGCCGACCTCGTCCTCGAGGTGGTCCGGCGAGAGCACCTCGACCCGGGGGGCGAGGAAGCCGCTGATCGCGCCGGCGCGGGCGTTGCGGCCGATGGTGCCGGTCTCGGCCGGGATCTCGATGGTCTCGAGCAGGGCGCCGGTGCGCCGGGTCACCACGTTGACCGGCTGGAACCACCAGGCGAGGAAGGCGCCCAGGGCGACGAGGATGCCGGCCGCGACGGCGAACTTCTTCATCCGCCGAGCCTCGGCGCGGGGGGCCTCCGGCGCAAGGGGCAAGCGGGTGATGCTTGTCAGCGCGGCCGGCGGCCCTATCCTCCCGACGCAACCGGATGACGCCGCTGCTGAGAAAACTGCTGGGGATGAACCTGGCCCTCGTCTTCACGATGTACGGGCTGCTCATCTTCGGCGTGTTCTCGATCGAGAGCGCCGCGCGGCACCTCGACGGCGGGGGTGAGTACTTCGCCGACCGCCAGAAGGTGTGGATCCTGATCGGCTCGGTGGTCTACTTCGCCACCGCGGTGATCGACTACCGCTGGTTCCGTTGGCTCGGCCTGCCGCTCTACGTCGCCGGGGTCGGCCTGTGCGCGGCGATCGGCGGGTCGGACTCCGAGGTCCACCAGATCACCCTGCCGGGCGGCCTGAGCTTCCAGCCGGCGCAGCTGGCGATCGCCGCGGGCATCGTCATGCTGGCCTGGCTGCTGCAGGACCTGCCGCGGCTCGGGCGGCGGATTCCCAAGGTCGGCTGGCTGCTCGAGGAGCCCTTTTTCAAGGTCGGGCTGATCGGCGTGCTGACCGGCGTGCCCTTCCTGCTGGTGGTCAAGATGGGGGACATGGGCTCGGCGCTGGTGTGGATCCCGGTGGCGCTGGTCGCCCTGGTGATCAGCGGCGTGCCGTTCCGCTACCTGAGCTTCATGGGGCTGGTGGCGGCCGCGGCGGTCCCGATGATGTACTTCGTCGTCCTGCCGGCGGCCTCCGAGCGGGGTGCCGAGCGGATCGACCTGTTCCTCGACCTGGTCCAGGGCAAGGAAGTCGACATCCAGGACGACGGCTGGGCGCCGCACTTCATCGCGATCGCGATCGGCAAGGCCGGCTGGCAGGGGACCGGCTGGCTCGCCGGCGAGGAGCGCAACTCGATGCACGACCGCCGGCTGATCCCCTTCAAGACCGCCCACAACGACTTCATCTTCCCGGTCATCGCCGAGGAGCAGGGCTTCCGCGGCGGCCTGCTGCTGATCACCGCCTTCGGCCTGCTGCTGGTGCTGTGCCTGTTCGTGGCGACCTATGCGCGCGACCCGATGGGGCGGATCCTGGTGGCCGGGGTGGTCGCCCTGTTCTTCGCCCACGTCTTCGAGAACATCGGCATGTGCGTGCAGCTCATGCCGATCACCGGCATCCCGCTGCCGCTGATCAGCTACTCGGGCACCTTCGTGGTGATGTGCATGTTCCTGCTCGGGCTGGTGCAGAGCGTCTGGGTCCACCGCAAGCCGATCCGGGTCGCGGAGGTCGAGGCGGGCGGCTGAGGCCCAGTCGGACAGGCGGGGGCCGTGGGGGCCCCCTCCGATGACGCCGGCGAGGCGCGGAAAATGCTCGGCGGAACCGATCGCAGGCCCGATAAAGCGCGCGACATGACCGCCGAGGGCCTGATTCTCAAGATCGACTGTCCGGACCGCCCGGGGCTGGTGGCACGAATTGCCGGCTACGTCGCGGACTACGGCGCCAACCTCCTCGAGCTGAACCAGTTCACCGACCGAGTGAACCACCGCTTCTTCGCCCGGTTGGAAATCGACACCAACGGCATCGATGTCAGCGTGGAGGACTTCATCGACGGCTTCGGCACGCTCGGCCGGGCCTGCCAGGCGCGCTGGCACTTCCGTCGCCTGCCGTTCCTGATGCGCACGGCGGTGCTGGTCACCCGCACCGACCACTGCCTCAACGAGGTGCTGTGGCGGACGCGGCTCGGCGAGATGCCGGTCGAGGTCACCTCGGTGATCGGCAACCGCGACGACTGCCGCGAGATCGCCGAGAAGGAGGGGATTCCCTTCCATGGCATCGACATGGCGGGCGATGCGAAGGAGGAGGGCTTCCGCCGGATCGCCGCGATCCTGCGCGACGAGGGGGTCGAGTTGATCGTCCTCGCCCGCTTCATGCAGATCCTGCCGCAGTGGCTGTGCGAGGAGTTCGGCGGGCGGATCATCAACATCCACCACAGCTTCCTGCCCGCCTTCGTCGGCGCCAACCCGTACCGCCGGGCCTACGAGCGCGGCGTGAAGTTGATCGGCGCGACCTGCCACTACGTGACCACCGAGCTCGACGCCGGCCCGATCATCGAGCAGGAGGTCGCGCGGGTGGAGCACTACCACACGGTCAACGACCTGATCCGCCTCGGCCGCGACTGCGAGCGCTCCGCCCTCGCGCGGGGCATCCGCTACCACGTCCACGACCGCACGATCCTCGACGGCAACCGCGCGATCGTGTTTCCGGACTGAGGCGGCGGGGGGCGGTCCGGGGTGAGCGGCGCGGCCCGGAGTCGGCCTGGCCGGGGCGATCGGGGGTGCTCCGCACATTCCGCTTTTCGCTCCGGGCGATGGGGCCTAGGTTGGCCGCGAATGAGCGGCTGCCACGGACCCAGGATGCGCATGGACCCCGGACTTCACCAGGACCGGAAGCCCTCGTGGATCAAGGTGCGCCTGCCCAACGACCCGGTGTTCTGGTCGACCAAGTCGCTGATCACCGACCTGAACCTGGTGACGGTCTGCGAGGAGGCGCAGTGCCCGAACCGCTGGGAATGCTGGGGCCAGGGGACCGCGACCTTCATGATCGCGGGCGAGAAGTGCACCCGGGCCTGCGGGTTCTGCGCCGTGAAGACCGCGAAGCCCGACGCGCTGGAGGACGACGAGCCGCACCGCGTGGCCGAGGCGACGCGGCGGATGAAGTTGAACCACGTGGTGATCACCGCGGTGGCCCGCGACGACCTGAGCGACGGCGGTGCCGAGCACTTCCAGAGGACGATCGAGGCGGTGCGCGCGCTCAATCCCGGCATCATCATCGAGGTACTGGTCCCCGATTTCAACGACCGCGACTGGGCACTGCGGATGGTCATGGACGCCCGCCCGCACATCTTCAACCACAACCTCGAGACCGTCGAGCGGCTGACTCCCCTGGTGCGCTCGCGGGCGAAGTACGCCCGCAGCCTGACCGTGCTGCGCAAGGCCAAGGAGATGGTCGACGGCAAGGTCGCCTCCAAGAGCGGCATGATGCTCGGCCTCGGCGAGCGACGCGGGGAAGTGCTGCAGGCGATGGATGACCTGCTCGACCACGGCGTGACCGTGCTGACCCTCGGCCAGTACCTGCGCCCGACGGTGAAGCACCTGCCGGTGGTGCGCTACCTGCACCCGGACGAGTTCGCCGAGCTGAAGGAGGCGGCGCTCGCGAAGGGCTTCCGCCACGTCGCCAGCGGCCCGCTGGTGCGCAGTTCCTACCACGCCGCGGACTTCCGTCCCGAGCTGGACATCCTCGACGACATCGACAAGTCGGCCGGCGCCGTGACCGATCTGCAGCCCGAGGACCTGCCGATCCCGGCGGCCCGCGAGGAGATCCTGCGGGCCTCGGTAGGGCGGTGATCCGCCCGTTGCCCCGTTGCCGCGGGGCATGGCGCCCGGAGACGGCCGCTGAGGCTGCCGCCTCGGTGCCTCAGAAGGTCCCGTTGAGCTTGCGGCCGACCCAGAACAGGGAGAGGAGGAGGATCACCACGGTGATGGTGAGCCAGTGCGACCACAGCGGGATGCGGCTCTCGATCGGGCGGGGCTCCGGAAGCGCGCGGACCTCGCGGATCAGGTCGGCCAGCTGGGTCGGCTGGATCATCCGTCCGCGCGCCACGCGGGCGATCTCCTCGAGCACCGCCGTGCGGACCGGCTGGCCGAGCTTCTCCAGCTCGACCCCCTGGGCGAGCAGGGTGGTCTCGACCGGCTCGCGCGGGTCCTCCATCACGCCGGCGCGAAGCTTCCACTCGCCCGGCTGGTCGATCTTCAGCTGGCCGGAGAAGGCGCCCCAGGTGGCGTCGTCCTTCTCCAGCCTGAGCCGGCGGCTCGAGCCGTCGGGTGCGGTGCAGTCGACGACGACGGTGCCCTCATCGAGCGGCGCGCCGTTCGGGTCGAAGGCGTTCGCCTGGATCGAGACGACGTCGCCCGGCTTCGGCCGCTCGGGGGTGAAGTAGAGCCGCAGGTTGCTCCCGGCCGCCATGTTGCGTTGGTACGACATCCATCGTGCCACCTGGCCCCAGAAGCGGTAGTGGTACTTGTCCTCGACGCCGCGGCGCCAGCGCCAGGCCGAGTCGATCCCCATGTAGAGGACCTTGCCGTTGCCGGCGATGCGGGTGACGATCACCGGGGTCGGGCCGAAGTCGGTGCGGCGGTTGCCGTGAACCGCGAGGACCTCGGTGCCGGCCTTGGCCCGCTTCACCGCGGCGTGCCAGTAGAACCCGGGAAGCGAGCGCCAGACCTGGGGGTTCTCCTCCTCGGTGTCGGCGAGCAGGGTGAGCAGCGAGCGGCGTCCCTCACCGGTCAGCTCGAGCGGGGAGGCGACGGTGTCGACGATCCCGCCCGGCTGTTCGCGGTCCATCAGGACCGGCATCAGCTCGCCCAGCGGGGTGTCCAGCAGGCTGAGCTGGTTGCCGGCGCGCCCCGGCAGGAAGACCACCCCGCTGGCCTGGTTCTCGACCAGCCCGCGGATCATCCCGCACTGCTCGGCGGTGAGCTGGTCGGGCGCGACGCCGACGTCGCCGAGGATGACCACGTCGTACTCCGCCAGCTCCTCGCGGGTGGCGGGGAAGGCGTCGATGTAGTCCGGCCCGCCGCCGACCCCGAGGCTGGGGTGGAACAGGAGGCAGGACAGCTCGACGCCGGGGTCGCGCGACAGCGCGTTGCGCAGGTAGCGGTACTCCCAGCGCGGCAGCGACTCGACGACCAGCACCCGGATCGACTCCGGCCGGCCGGCGAGGTTGAAGCTGCGGGCGTTGTTCGAGTCAACGCGCTCGCCCTCGGCGACGGGCACCGAGAGCTCAAGGGTGGTGGTGCCCTCGTGGCCGATCTTCCAGAGGATCGACTCGTAGGTGATCCGGTCGGCGGGAAGGGTGATCTCCTTGCTGCGCTCGAGTCCCGACTCGTCGCGGATCCGCACCCGGGTGCGCAGCTCGCGGTCGAGGGACGAGCGGATCGAGAAGGGGATCTGGACGTTCTCGCCGACGATGCCGTAGGTCGGTGCGGAGACCGACAGGATCTCGAGGTCGGGCAGGCGGGTGGCGCTTCCGGTCGGGATGGTGAACAGCGGGACGCCGCGCTGGAGGAAGCGCTGCGCGGCCACGACCGGGGGCTGGCCCAGGTTCCAGTCGCCGTCGGAGAGCAGGATCGCCGCGCGCAGGTTCGATTCCTCCTCGAGCAGCTCGACCAGCGGGGTGGTGAGGTCGGTGCCCGCGACCGCCGCGTCGTCCTCGGGCGGGGCGCTGACCTCGCGCTCGACCAGCTCGTTGAGACCGTCCGCGGCGAGCGCGCCGCGCAGCTCGCCCTGGAGCACGGTTTCGCTCCACTCGCGCCGCGAGACGACCTCGCGGCTCGGCGAGAAGAGCTTGGGGAGCTCGGCGTCGAGGGTGTCCATCGACCCCGAGGCGTCCATCAGGATCGCCACCCGGGGCCGGGCCTCCGGCTCGTTGACGACGAGCCACTCCGGTTTCCACAACAGCAGGACGACCAGCAGGGTGATCGCGAAGCGCAGCAGCTCGAGGGCGGTGGTGCGCCTGCGGTGGGCGCTCCGTCGGACGGCAGCGACGCCCAGGGCGGCCATCGCGAGCAGCGCGATGATCCCGATCGCCAGCGTCACCGGCGTCGGCGAGAAATGCAGGTTGTTGAAGTGGAAGGACAAGGGGAGTTCTAGCGCGCGTGGAAGGGGCGGACGGGCTTGGTGGCGGCGGCCCGCTCGGGGACGACGCTCGGCAGGCAGAGCAGGGCCTCGGCGAGCAGGAAGCAGAGCATGGCGATCAGGAAGCCGCGCCAGATCCCGCGGGAGATCGACTGCTCGGCCGATGCGCCGGGGTCCTCGAAGAGGCTGAAGCGGGTGCCCTCGAGCAGTCCGTCGAGGGCGGCGGGCTCGAGCCGGTCGGGCAGGTCCTCCTCGATGGGGCGGTTGAGCGCGAGGGTGCGTTCACCGAAGCGGTGGATGCCGGCGAGGTGGATCGACTCCGCGCCGCTCTCCGGGTCGTGGTCGGCGAGGCGGCGGTGGGTTTCGCCGGCGCGCGCCCGCGCGCGCTCGGAGCCGAGCTCGGCGAGCCGGCCGGCGTCGAAGCGGTCGGAGCCGGCGATCACCGCGCGCTGGACCAGCGGCAGCAGGACATCGGCATCGCCGAGGTTCGACCAGGTGTAGTCGGGCAGGCTGCCGACGAACCAGGCGACGCCGCGGCCGACCACCTGGCGGGAAAGGAAGGGCTCGCCGTCGTCCCAGCGCGCGAAGACCGGCGACTCGCCTCTGGCGAGGCGGCGGCGGATCGACTTGAGCCGGTCGGCGGGGACGGCGCTGCCGTCGAGCCCGTCGCGCAGCAGGCCGTCGTCGTGGTTCCAGCTGTCGAGGACGAAGAACTGGTCTGGCGGGGATTCCTCCAGCGCCGACCAGGAGACATCGAGGAAGGCCTCGTCCGCTTCCTCGCGGGGGCCGAAGAAGAGGATCCGCCCGCCGTCCTCGAGGAAGGCCGCGAGCTGGTCGGCCGTCTCGCCCGTGGGCAGTGGCAGGGCCCACAGGATGCAGGCGGTTTCCGCGAGATCGAGAGTCCCTGTGACCGGCGGGGTGAGGAGCTCGGTCCGGCTGCCGCCGAAGCCACCCGGCGCGGCGGCGAGCGCGAGGTAGTCGGCCGCCTCGCCCGCGTTGGCGACGACCAGCGACCGGACCGGCCGTTGCGGGCCGTAGGCGAAGTAGGCGACGTTGTCGCGCGGGTTGCCGTCGCCGGGGATCCGGATCGACCCGTGGCCGGACTCCTCCTGCGGCGGGATCGGGATCAGCAGGCGGTCGGTCAGCCGCTGGCCCGACAGGGTCACCGACTCGTTGCGGAGGGCGCCGTTGAGTTCGATCTCCAGCGGCACCAGCACGCTGCCTTCGGCATCCGAGTTGCGGCTGAGCTCGAGGTCGAGGGCGAGCTGGTCGCCGATCCGGCGCGAGGCGAGGATGTGGACCGAGAGGTTGGGGGCGCTGTCACCGGCCAGCGAGAGCACGCGCAGCCGCGGCGGGCGGGGCAGCGAGGACAGCGAGGCACGCACGCTTTCCCAGCGCTCGTGGTCGGGCTCCCAGCTCGAGCTCTGCAGGTCGCTGACCACCCAGATCTCGCTGCGCTCCGGAATCTGCGAGAGGAACTCGGCGGAGCGGGCAAGGAGCCGCGTCATCGAGGCCACGGTGTCGGTGGGCGCCGTTGCCGAGAGCTCCGCCAGCGACTCGGGCGAGGGCAGGTCCTGCGGGTCGCCGCTGGCGCTGTCGAGGAGGACGACCCGAGTCCCCGGAAGGTCGGCGAGGGCGTCGCCGATCCGCTGGAGGCCGATCTCGCGCCGCGCGATCGCGCCGTTGGCCGGGTTGGCCTCCATGCTCGCCGAGCGGTCGAAGACCAGCACCACGAGGTCCGGATTGCCGGCGCCCCAGCCGAGCAGGCCGCTGACCAGCGGGCGCGCGGCGGCGGTGGCCAGGGCGGCGATGCCGAGGGCGCGGCAGGTGAGGATGAGGATGTGGCGCAGGCGCTTCTTGCCGCGTGACTCGCGGGTCGCCTTCAGCAGGAACTGCATCGCCGCCCACTTCACCGTGCGGTGGCGCCGCCGGTTGAGCAGGTGGATGACGACCGGGATGCTCGCGGCGAGCAGGCCCCAGAGCATCGCTGACTGGAGGAAGACCATGCGTCAGGTGAGCGGAGTCAGGATCGGGGTGGGCGGGGTCATCGGCATTGCCAGATGCGTTCGAGCCGCCACAGGCCGTGGCGGCGGGTGAAGTCGATGTGGGTGTGTCCGATGGCGGAATCGTGTCCGCCGAGCTTGAACCGGTCCTTGTCGGCGGGAAACTCCTCGCCGGAGTAGATCTGCGCGAGCGTGCGGTCGCCGAGTGCGCCCCGAAGTTGTTCCAGCGAGCGGACCCGGGTTTCCCGCGGGGCGTCCCCCTCCGGCATGGCGTCGGCCAGCGAGCCGAGATCCTCCTGCCGGATCAGGCGGTCGAGCGCCGCGAGGAAGGGGGCGAGCTCGCGCAGGTAGGTGACCGGGGGCTTCCCGGACGCCGGGTAGTCGAGGGCCTCCCGCGGTTCCAGCAGCTCGACCCACATGGCCCAGACCGCGCGGGCCAGCCCGGGGTCGTCGGTGGCGTAGTGCATCGAGTCGGCCAGCTGGCTGTGCTCGTTGCGCGACAGCGAGATACCGTCCATGACCACCCGCCCGCCGAGTGACATCGCGGGTGGACTGGCGGGCATCGACTTCTTGTCGAAGTTCGCCTGGACGTGGAACCTGCCATCCACCTCGTGGTCCTCGCCCTCGTCGGAGAGGATCACGCTGATGGCGGCGGGGAGCTCGAGGGGCTCGATGGCGAACTCGACTTTCAGGCGCCCGCCGTCGATGGTCATCTGCCGCGGCTCGGGATCGGTGGCGAAGAAGAACGAGGCCTCCCCGGCGAGGGCCGCCAGGGCGCCGGCCAGGACGAGGTTGAAGATGGCGAGGTTGGCGAGGAGATGGCGCATGGCGGTCAGCGGCCCTTCTTCGGCAGGCGGGCGGTGAGGAACTCGCGCAGCAGAGGCTCGAGCGGGGTGTCGGTCGGGATCAGCTGGTAGTCGGCCTGGGCATCGTGGCACTTGGCGCGCACCGCCGTCATGAACTCGTCGAGCGCGCGGTGGTACTCCTCGGTCACCAGCGCGGGCTCGGCGACGATCGCGGTGCCGTCCTCGAGGTCGACGAAGCGGTGCGGGCGCTCGAAGTCGAAGCTGATCTCCTGCGGGTCCATCAGGTGGAACACGCTGATGTCGTGCTTGCGGTAACGCAGGTGCTGGAGCGCGTCGGCGAGCTTCTCGGGGTCGGTGAAGAGGTCGGAGAGGATCACCACGAAGGCGCGCTGGCCGACCTTCTCGGCGATCTCGTGAAGCGCCGGCACCAGGCCGGTCTCACCCTTCGGCTCGAGCCCGGCGAGGGTGTTGAAGATCCGCTGGAGGTGCGCGGGGCGGCGGCTCGGCGGGACCTCGAGGTGCAGCTTCTCGGTGCACAGAGAGAGGCCGGCGGCGTCGCCCTGGTTGACGAGCAGGTAGGCGAGCGAGGCGGCAATGCGCCGGGCGTAGGAGACCTTGGACTCGCCCAGGCCGCTGAAGTTCATCGACCCCGAGGCATCCACCACGAAGTAGGCGCGCAGGTTGGTGTCGGCCTCGAATTCCTTGATGTAGAATCGGTCCGATCGCGCGAAGGCCTTCCAGTCGAGCCGCCGGGTGTCGTCGCCGGCGACGTACTTGCGGTACTCGGCGAACTCGACCGACGACCCGCGGTGCGGCGAGCGGTGCTTGCCGGCGACGTTCCCCATCATCGGCACCCGCGACTCGACCGGCAGCGCGCCGAGACGGGACAGGAGTTCGGGGTCGAGGAAGTCGTATTGCATCTCAAACCATCTCGCTGACGAGTCGCTCGACGACCTTCTTCGCGGTCATGCCCTGGGACTCGGCGGCGAAGTTGGTGATCACGCGGTGGGCGAGGACCGAGGGGGCGACGGCTTCGATGTCCTGCTGGGAGGCCATGTACTGGCCGCGCAGGGCGGCGCGGGCCTTGGCGCCGAGGATGAGATACTGCACCGCGCGCGGACCGGCGCCCCAGGCGACCACCTCGTTGATCCAGTCGGGCGCATCCGGGGTGTTCGGGCGGGTCTTGCGGACGATGGCGACGGCGTAGTCGTAGAGGTGCTCGGGAACCGGCACCCGGCGGACGAGCTTCTGGTAGGCCATCACCCGCTCGCCATCGAGCAGGTGGCGGAGCGCGGGCGAGCCGCTGCCGGTGGTCTCGCGGGCGATGCGCTTCTCCTCGGCGGTGCTCGGGTAGTCGACCTCGATCAGGAACATGAAGCGGTCGAGCTGGGCCTCGGGGAGCGGGTAGGTGCCCTCCTGCTCGACCGGGTTCTGGGTGGCCAGCACGAAGAACGGCGGCTTGAGGTCGTAGGTGTGGCCGAGGACGGTGACCTTGAGTTCCTGCATCGCCTCGAGCAGGGCCGACTGGGTCTTCGCCGGGGCGCGGTTGATTTCATCCGCGAGCACCAGGTTGGCGAAGACCGGGCCCTTGACGAACTCGAACTCGCGGCGGCCGCCGACGCCGGACTCCTGGATGATGTCGGTGCCGGTGATGTCGGCGGGCATCAGGTCGGGGGTGAACTGGATGCGGCTGAAGCTGAGGTCGAAGGTCTGCGCGACCGAGGACACCAGCAGGGTCTTGGCGAGCCCGGGAACGCCCATCAGCAGGGCGTGGCCGCGGGCGAAGAGGCAGATGGCGAGGCGCTCGATGACCTCCTCCTGGCCGATGATGACCTTGCCGAGTTCCTCCTTGAAGGCGGCGTAGGACCGGCCGAGCTCGTCGATCGCGGCGACATCGTCGGGCGGCAGGCCCTCGTTGGCCACCGGCTCGGCGGCCTCGGGAGGTGCCGCGGTGAAGGGGGCGGCTGCGGATCCGGCGGGCGACCCCGGCTGCGACTCTCCCGGACCGGGCGGCTGGGAGCCCGCGGAACCGGGCGGCTGCGATTCATCCGGGCGCGGCGGGGTGGATTCCGGGGGGCGGGGCGGGGTCTGGGGGTCGTCCATGGTCGATCTTTCGGAGTCTTCGATGATGAGCGAAGCTAAGGGGATGCCTTGTTTTGTCGAGGAGGATGGGGGCGGCGAGGGGAAAAGGATGGTGGGGTGGGGTGCCAGGGGAGGCTGGGGTGGGTGGCCAAGGGAGGCTGGGGTGGGGCACGAAGGGAGGCGCTGGCGGGTCGCGGCGGCGGATGCCATCCGGCCGCGGCGGCGTGGCCCGGCAAGGGGGGGTGGCAGGAGTCCGCTGGGCGGTCGATCCGTTGTCGCCCGGAAATTCGCAAGGAATTCGCGAATTCCCTCTTGTCACGGTCGATTGCTCTGCTAAACAGCCCGCCCGCCGCGGTCCGGGCGAGCCCTCTCCAGGGCCCCCGGAAATCGCGGCGGAACCCGCTTAACCTGCGATCCCATGGCACGAATTTTCGGCATCGAAATCCCCAACGAGAAGCGCATCGAGGCCTCGCTGCGCTACATTTACGGCGTCGGCACGACGATGGCTGCACGCATTCTCGAGCAGTCCGGCATCGATCCGGACCTGCGCACCGGTCAGCTCACCGAGGACCAGCTCGTCAAGATCGGCACGGTCATCCAGAGCGAGGGGATCATGATCGAGGGTGACCTGCGACGCGAGAAGCAGGCCCAGCTGAAGCGCCTGACCTCGATCAACTGCCACCGTGGGATCCGCCACAAGCGCGGTCTTCCGGTCCGCGGCCAGCGCACCCGCACCAATGCCCGCACCCGCAAGGGCAAGCGCAAGACCGTGGGCGTGAAGAAGTAAACTGATCCATCCGAACCTTTCCCGAGATGTCTGACGAAGAGAAGAAGAACGAGGCCGCCGAGGAGGCGCCGAAGGCCGAGGAGGCCGCCGCCGCCGCTCCCGCAGCCGAGCCCGCCGCGGGCGGCGAGCCCGCCGCCGAAGCCAAGGCCGAGTCCGCGGAGTCCGCGGAGTCCGCGGAGTCCACCGCGTCCGCTGAAAAGGCCGAGTCCACCGACAAGCCCGCCGAGGCGAAGGAGGAGGGCAAGGACGAGTCCGGCGAGGCCGGACCGAAGAAGGAGGAGAAGCGCGACATCTTCGCCGAGCTCGCCGGGGCCGAGGAGACCCAGCTGAAGATCCACAAGGCGAAGAAGTCGAAGAACGTCACCCGTGGCACCGTCCACGTCACCGCGACCTTCAACAACACGATCGTCACCATCACCGACACCAAGGGCAACACCATCGGCTGGTCGACCTCCGGCAAGATGGGCTTCCGCGGCTCGCGCAAGAGCACGGCCTACGCCGCCCAGGTGGTCTCGCAGGACGCCTGCCGCCAGGCGATGAGCCACGGCCTCAAGGAAGCCGACGTGCGCGTCAAGGGACCGGGCTCCGGTCGCGAGTCCGCCGTCCGCGCCGTCCAGGGGATCGGCGTCGAGATCCTCTCGATCAAGGACGTCACCTCGATTCCGCACAACGGCTGCCGCCCGAAGAAGGCCCGCCGCGTTTAATCCTCCAGACTTTATCGATCATGGCACGTTACACCGGACCCCGCGCCCGCCTGAGCCGCCGCTTCGGCGTCGCCCTCTTTGGCTCCTCGAAGGCGCTCGAGCGCCGCAACTTCCCGCCGGGCCAGCACGGCCTGCGCGCCGGACGCAAGAAGAAGAGCGACTACTCGATCGCCCTCGGCGAGAAGCAGAAGCTGCGCTTCCAGTACGGCGTCCTCGAGAAGCAGTTCCGCAAGTACTACGAGGAAGCCGCCAAGCGCCGTGGCGTCACCGGTGAGATCCTCCTGCAGCTGCTCGAGACCCGCCTCGACAACGTCTGCTACCGCCTCGGTTTCGGCAACACCCGCGCCGCCGCGCGCCAGCTCGTCAACCACGGCCACGTGCTCGTCAACGGCACCCGCGTCGACGTGCCGAGCTACCAGGTCAAGCCGGGCGACAAGATCAAGATCGGCGGCAAGCCCTCGTCGCAGCAGCTTGCCCTGCGGATGATGGACCTGACCCAGTCGGTCCCGCTCGTCGACTGGCTCGCCGTCGACCGCGAGGCCATGGAAGGCAGCGTCGACCGCGTGCCGGAGCGCTCCGACATCGACCCGCTCGTCAACGAGCAGCTCATCGTCGAGCTCTACTCGCGCTGATTGCCGGTTGCCGGACCGGCCACCGACCAAGGACTGCGAACGCCTCCCCTCGGGGAGGCGCTTTTTTTGGCGCGCGGTGGTGCGGGTGTGTTGGCGGTGCGGACCGGGTGGAAAGGGCGGGTTGGGTGGTGAGCGGCTGCGAGAACAAGCGGAGCACAAGGCATAGGTCCTATGGGTCCTATGGGGCCTATATGGCGTGAGGCTGCGCCTCACCCTGGCACTCGGGACGACTCCGGAAGGTGAGGTCCCGCCCCGCCCGTCTTTGCAGCGTCAGGACCGACACTGCGGAGCCCGGGAGATGCTCCCATAGGTCCTATAGGACCCATAGGACCTATTTCTTGCGCTCCGCCACCTCTCCCCAGCCGCTGGGTTGCCTTGGCGGTACTTTCCACCCGGTCCGCACCGGCAACACGCCTCACGACACCTCCACTCCGCCGACGCCGTCCTCATCTCCGCCGTGACGATAATTCATTCGCATTTGGCTTCCCCGATGCGAGGGGATTGGCGAAACCGCGCGGAGCACATGACCAATCCCTTTCGCGAAGACCTGGTGTCGAGAAGCACCCCCGAGCCCTGCACGGTGGTGATCTTCGGGGCGACCGGCGACCTGACCCACCGCAAGCTCGTGCCGGCGCTCTACAACCTGGCGGTCGACGGCGAACTGCCTCCCGGCGTGAAGATCCTCGGCTTCGCCCGCCGCGACAAGAGCGACGAGGAGTTCCGCACCGGCCTCGAGGACCTCAACCGAAAGGTCTCGCGCTCCGGGCACGACGAGGAGGTGTGGGGCAGCTTCGTGCAGAACATCCACTACCACCGCAGTGAGTTCGGCGACGCCGACGGCTACAAGCGGCTCGCCGAGCGCCTCGACGAGATCGACCGCGAGCGCGGCGGCAAGGGCAACCGCCTGTTCTACGTCGCCAGCGCGCCCGAGTTCTTCGACGACATCCTCGAGCACCTCAAGGATGCCGGCCTGAACGCCTGCCGCGAGGGATGCTGGTCGCGGGTGATCGTCGAGAAGCCCTTCGGCACCGACCTGGCGACCGCCCAGCACCTCAACGAGGTGGTCAACCGCACCTTCGAGGAGAAGGACACCTACCGGATCGACCACTACCTCGGCAAGGAGACCGCGCAGAACCTGATGGTGCTGCGCTTCGCCAACGCGATCTTCGAGCCGCTGTGGAACCACCGCTTCATCGACCAGATCCAGATCACCTGCTCCGAGAACCTCGGAATGGAGGGCGGACGCGGCGGCTACTACGACAAGTCGGGCGCCTTGCGCGACATGGTCCAGAACCACCTGCTGCAGCTGCTCAGCCTGGTGGCGATGGAGCCGCCGACCGACCTCAGTGCCGACGGCGTGCGCGACGAGAAGGTCAAGGTGCTGCGCTCGCTGCGCCAGTGGGACACGCCGGAGAAGGTCGCGGATAACGTGGTTCGCGGGCAGTACGTCGCCGGCCATGTCGATGGTCGCTCGGTGCCCGGCTACCGCGAGGAGGACCGCGTCGACCCGGAGAGCATGACCGAGTCGTACGTCGCCCTGCGCCTGCTGGTCGACACCTGGCGCTGGAGCGGGGTGCCCTTCTACATCCGGATGGGCAAGCGCCTGCCGAAGAAGGCCACCGAGATCTCGGTGCACTTCAAGTCGCCGCCGGACGTCCTTTTCTCCGCCGCGCACGGCGGCCTGCCGGGCTCCAACGTGCTGGTGATCCGCATCCAGCCCGACGAGGGCATCTCGCTGCGGATGGTCTCCAAGATGCCCGGCACCAGCCTGCGGCTCGAGCCGGTGAAGATGGACTTCCACTACGCCACGAGCTTCGGCAAGAGCAGTCCGGAGGCCTACGAGCGGCTGCTGCTCGATGCGATGGCCGGCGACGCGACCCTGTTCGCGCGGCGCGACGAGGTCGAGGAGGCCTGGCGCTTCATCGACCACATCGAGCGGGCCTGGCACGACGTTCCAGGGGACCAGCAGCCGGCGATGGCCGAGTTCGTGGCCGGCAGCTGGGGGCCCAAGGAGGCCGACGACCTGCTGCGCGCCGACGGCCACGCCTGGCGGCGGCTTTGATCCCCACCCGCTGATCCACGAATCATGAGTGAAACCCTCGAGATGCACCCCGAGCTCGGCCGCGAGGTCGAGATCGGATCGATCGACCGGGAACTGCACCAGCTGTGGGCCGAGGACGAGGCGCGCACCAACGCCTCGCTGATCAACCTGGCGGTCTACTCGGAGCGTCCCGGGGCGCTGGAGGAGAACTCGCGGACCATCCGCGAGCTGACCCGCGAGCACGCCTGCCGGGCGCTGCTGATCGGCATCGACCGCGACGCCGGGAAAACCTCGATCCGTGCCTGGATCACCGCCCACTGCCACCTCTCCCACGGCCACAAGTCAGTGTGCTGCGAGCAGATCGCCTTCGCCCTGACCGGACGGGCGACCGGGCGCCTGCGCAACACGGTGTTCGCGCACCTGAACTCGGACCTGCCGATGGTGGTCTGGTGGCAGGGCGAACTGAGCCCGATCTTCTCCGAGCGCTTCCACGGGCTGATTGACCGCTTCGTCTTCGACAGCGCCGAGTGGCGCGACCCGCGCGAGTCATTCGGCCGCATCGAGGAGGCGATGGAGCACAGCCGGCAGATGATCATCCACGACCTCGCCTGGTCACGCAGCCACCAGATGCGGGTCTCGCTGGCGGCCCTGTTCGACGACCCGGTGGCGCAGGCCGCGCTGCCCGCGATCGACCGGGTCGAGATCGTCCACCATCCCGACCAGCACTGCGCCGCCCTGCAGTTGCTGGCCTGGCTGGCGGTCCAGGCCGGCTGGCGCGACGGGCTCGAGCTCGACCTCGCCCTCAGCGGGGAATCGCGGGGCGGGTATTCCTTCGAGAACCAGGGCGGCGTGCCGGTGGTGGCGACGCTCAAGGCGGATCCGCAGTCGGCAGCCGTCGGCGCCCTGGTCCTGCGTGGCGGCGAAGTCACGGTCGAGGTCCGCCACGAGGCCGGCGCCCGCTTCCTGACCCGGCGCCTCGAGGCTCCCGGTCATGCCATGGAGGCCCCGGGGCCGGTCGATCCGGTCGCCCCGGCGGAGGTCCTCGGCGAGCAGCTTTCGCGTGGCGGGCGCAATCGGCTGTTCCTGAAGATCCTGCCCCGCTTCATGCGGCTGCTCGCCGGCCGGGAAGACCGCTGAGGCCGCTCCCGGGCAGCTCCCCGCATGAATGGCGCCAATGTCAGGATCCCGGAAAAATGCATGGATCCGGCCCCTGCTTTGGCGTGAAACGCGCTTGAATCGGCCCCGGTGACGTCGCATCTTCCGCCGCCCGGGCGCCGGGCGCAGGCCGGAGGCGGCTCCGCGGCGAATTTCCCTCCATTTCCTTGACTTTCTGACATGGCGATCCAAATCCCCGACGATGCCCCCTTCACGCCCGAGCAGCGGGTGTGGCTCGGCGAATTCCTGACAAAGGCCCTGGGTGGCGGTGCTGTGGCACCCCCGGCGGGACCGTCGGTTCCGGTGACCGTCCTGTGGGGCTCCCAGACCGGCAATGCCGAGGGCCTCGCCAAGAAGATCGTCAAGCAGATGAAGAAGGGCAATTTCGAGCCCGAGATCTACGACATGGCGGACTACGATCGCGGCCGCCTGCCGAAGGAGAAGAACCTGCTGGTGATCACCTCGACCTACGGCGACGGCGAACCGCCGGACAACGCGGCCGACCTGCACGGCTGGCTGCTCAGCGACGATGCGCCCAAGCTCGAGGACGTTTCCTTCTCGGTGCTGGCGCTGGGCGACACCAGCTACCCGGACTTCTGCTCCTGTGGCGTCCAGTTCGACGAGCGTCTCGAGCAACTCGGCGGCAAGCGCCTGTTCAAGCGGATCGACTGCGACGTCGACTACGACGACGGCTTCAAGGAGTGGTCGACCGGGGTGCTCGAGTTGCTGGCGCCCGAGGGCGCGGCGGTCGAGCAGAACGGCGCCTCGATCCTCGACCAGGCCGACGAGGGCCACTCGAAGAAGAACCCGTTTCCCTCGGCGATCCTGCGCAACGAGAACCTCAACAAGGGAGGTCCGCGGGAGACCCACCACGTCGAGCTCTCGCTGGAAGGTTCCGGGCTCGAGTACGAGGTCGGCGACGCACTCGGCGTCTTTCCCGAGAACCCGCCGGAGGTGGTCGACGAGATCCTCGCCAACCTTCCCTTCAAGACCGACACCGAAGTCGAGACGCCGGATGGCGACGAGGTCAGCCTGCGTGAGGCGCTGATCCGACACTACGACATCGGGACCCTCAACAAGTCCTTCGTGACGAAGTGGCAGGAGCGCAGTGGCGCGCCCTTCCTGCGCTCGCTCGTCGAGGGGGGGCAGAAGGAGGACTGGGACGACTTCTGCTGGGGCCGTGACCTGATCGACCTGGTGGTCAACTATCCGGCCGACTTCTCGGACGCCGAGGACTTCGTCGAGGTGCTCAAGAAGCTCCAGCCGCGGCTCTACTCGATCGCCTCGAGCCCGAACGCCCACCCGGGCGAGGTGCACCTCTGCGTGGCCATCGTGCGCTACGACTCCCATGGCCGGAAGCGCGGGGGGATCTGCTCGACCTTCCTGTCCGATCGCTCCGAGGGCCTCCAGCCCGGCGTCTACGTCCACCACAACAAGGCCTTCCGCCTGCCGGAGTCCGGCGACACCAAGCTGATCATGGTCGGTCCGGGGACCGGCATCGCGCCGTTCCGCGCCTTCCTCGAGGAGCGCAAGGTCTCCGGTGCCAAGGGCGGCAACTGGTTGTTCTTCGGCAACCCGCACGAGCAGAGCGACTATCTCTATCGCGACGAGATCGAGGGCTACGTCAAGGATGGCACGCTGTCCCGCCTCGACCTCGCCTGGTCGCGCGACCAGAAGGACAAGGTCTACGTTCAGCACCTGATGCTCAACGCCGGCGCCGAGCTGTGGAAGTGGCTCGAGGAGGGCGCCGCCTTCTACGTCTGCGGTGATGCCTCGCGCATGGCCAAGGACGTCGACGCGGCGCTCCACGCGGTGATCGCCGAGCACGGCGGGATGTCGGAGGACGCCGCCGCCGACTACGTCAAGCAGCTCAAAAAGGACAAGCGCTACCAGCGCGACGTCTACTGAGGGGCCTGAGGCGCCCCGGGCCGCTCCGATGTGCGTCACCGGGACGGGCCCCGCTTGAATCCGCTCCGCCCGACTGGTATCGACGGGGGGCTCCGAGGGAGCGATTCCTGATGCTCCGCCGTCATCCGATCCCCCGCCGTCGTTTCGCCCTCGTTGCGCACGCCTGCTGGCTGACGGCGTTCACGACGGCCCCGGCCCAAGAGATCCGTTCGGCCGCCGTCGAGGGCGACCAATTCGCCATCGAATTCGGGGACGCGGAGGGAATGGCGCATGGTCTCCAGGCGGCCACGGATCCCGCGGCTGGCGAATGGGGCCCCGTGGCGGGATTCTCCTACGAGCAGACCGGACCGGGAAACTTCCGTTATGTCGTTCCCACCGCCGGCTTCGACCGGCGCTTCTTCCGCGTGACCGCAACCCCGCCGGTCACCACCATCGTCGATGGCGGGACCTACCAGTTCGTCAACGTCGGCAGCGGCCTCGTCCTCGAGGTCGGCGCCCGCGAGGTCCGCCAGGGGGTCGACGAGGAGTCCGAAGCCCAGCAGTGGACCCTGATCGGACTTGGCGCGGGGCTCTACAACCTGCTGGTCGAGCACAATGGCGAGGCGCTCGACCACTACGATGGTGTCGGCGACGGCAACAACATCGGGACCTGGTCCTACGGCGGTGTCTCGAAGGTGAACCAGCAGTTCCGCATCGAGGCGGTGGAGAGCGGGATCTTCAGGATTTCGTCCGCCGCCGAGACACTCGATTACGCGATCGGCCCGGACGGCTTCGGCGACGCGGACGAGGCCAACGTGGTCCAGGCTCCCTACACCGGTGACCCCCATCAGCACTGGAGGATCCATCCCCCGGGGGAGGCCGTGCCCAAGGCTCACACGATCTACCTGCTCGGCGACTCGACGGTGGCGAACTATGGGTCGGGAAATTATCCGCAGGTCGGCTGGGGCCAGGTGCTCCATCGCTTCCTCGACACCCGGGTGGATGTCCGCAACCGGGCGGTCGGTGGAACCAGTTCGAAGAGCTTCCACACCCACTACTGGCCCGGCATCCGCGACGAGTTGGAAGCGGGCGACTTCGTCTTCATCGGCTTCGGGATCAACGATGCGTCCGCCGACGCGGATCGCCACACCGAGCCCTTCGGCAGCTTCCAGGACTACCTGACCATCTACGTGAACGAGACGCTCGCAGCCGGCGCCCACCCGGTGATCATCTCGACGGTCCGCCGAAACGCCTGGAACGGGACCGACCCGGACACCCTGTATTCCGCCTATCACG
>JAUIJB010000129.1 GCA_030430455.1 Verrucomicrobiia bacterium
GACGCTCCGGATGCGCGAGATCACCTCCTGCCCCACGTAGCAACCTTTGTGGAAGTCGACGCTCGCCCGGTCGAGCAAGGCCTCGGCGGGCAGCAGGCCCTCGCCCAACTCCGCGCCCCAAGCCGGCACCCCGCGCTCGATCCGCAGGCGCTCGACCTCCGGTTCGCTCAACCGATCGACGGCCGGTGGCAGCGCCCCGCCGCCCGGCAGCCACCGGTCGCGCCCGAGCTCCGCGAGCCGCGTGCTGGCGACCCCCTCGCCGGCGTCGCCGCCGGGCGTGTGCAGCAGGCCGAAGTCATCGGTCACGTCGACCAGTTCGGCGTCGTCGGCGATGATGTATTTCGCCAGGCGCGCGAAGAGCGTGTCGCGCAGCGGGGCGTCGGCATCGATGAGCAAAGCCTCGCCCTCAGGGTCGGCGGTGATCCAGACCCAGGCTTGCAGCCGGCCCTTGGCATCGGTCACGCAGGCGGACATCGCCGAGCCGGGTTCGAGCTTGCGCAGGTCGTTGCTCACCTGGCCGTTCAGATAGCGCAGCCGGTCGCCGCCGGAGAGGCGGAACTTTGCGCGGGCGGAGAGGTCGATGGTCGGCATCCGCGCACCGGAGCCGACGTGGCGGAGGTTTTCAACCTCCGTGGGGGGGGGGGAGGGGAGGACGCGCATGCGAGGCGCTGCCGCCAGCTCGGCCGCCAACCGCCGGTCGATCCGAATCCCGGTGCGGCTCGCGGCTTGGAGATCGCCGCCGGCCCCGCTAGGCTCCGACCCGACACTCGGACGATGGTCGATCCCCGCTACCGCCGCCTGCTGCCGTTCGCCTTGGCGCTCGGTGCGCTGCTGCTGTTCGGCCTGCCTTGGTTGGTGCTCAAGCGCGCGGAGCACCGGCCGCTGGCCTTGGCCATCTCCACCGGTCAAGCGGGAGGCGTCTACCAGCCGTTGGCTGCCGCCATCGCCGGCGTGGTGTCAAAGGATCACCCACGCCTGAGCTTCACCTTCCAAGCCGGCGACGGCAGCCCGATGAGCGTGCGGCGGTTGGAGGCGGGCGACTGCGACCTCGCGCTGATCCAGAACGGCACCCCCGGCGGCGACGGCGTCCGCGTCCTCGCCCCGCTCTATGAAGAGGTGCTGCACATCCTGGTGCCGACCGCGGCGGACACCCGGCGCCTCGAGCACCTGCGCGGAAAACGCATCGCGATCGGTCCGCGGGAGAGCGGCACCCAACTGGTCGTCGAGCGCCTGCTGGACCACTACGGGTTGGGCGGTGACGAGGTCGTGCCCTCCGCCACCGACCTGGCGACCGGCTGCGCACAGCTCCTCGCCGGCGAGCTCGACGCCGTGTTCGTCGTCGCCGGCGTCCACGCTGAGGCCATCGGCGCCGCCCTCGCCACCGGCGAGGTGCGCCTGATCGGCATCGGCGAACCGGGCGAGGTCGGCGGCGAGATCGAGGGCCTGCAGCTGCACTTCCCCAACCTCCAGCCGTATGTCCTGCCGGTCGGCACC
Organism: Verrucomicrobiia bacterium; assembly: GCA_030430455.1. Lineage (GTDB taxonomy): Bacteria > Verrucomicrobiota > Verrucomicrobiia > Verrucomicrobiales > Akkermansiaceae > Haloferula. The sequence continues at coordinate 1,495 of JAUIJB010000129.1, forward strand.
TACCGCGGCCGGCCCGGCGCGGGCGGCGAGCCGCCCGCGCCGGTGCAGACCCTGGCGGTGCAGTCCTTGCTGGTCGCCACCGAGGATCTCCCCGACCGCGCCGCCGCGCAGATCACCCGCTCGGTGTTCCAGAACCGCGCCGCCCTGCTGCGCGCCCACCCGGCCGCCGGGCGCATCCACGAGCCGGACGACTTCTCCGCGTTCTCGTACCCGGTCCACGCCGGCGCCGAGGACTACTACCGCCGCCACGAGCCGCCCTTCTTCGTCGCCTACGCCGAGGTGATCGGGCTGCTGCTGGCGCTCGCCGCCACCGTCTGGGGGGCGCTCGCCTCGGCGCGCCGCTGGATGCACCTGCGGAAGAAGGATCGCATCGACGAATACTACGTGCAGATCGAGGCCGTCCTCACCCGACTGCAAACGGTGCCGGAGCTGAGCCGCGAGGAGCTCAGGGACATGGAGCAGACGCTCGCCGAACTGCGGCACCGTGCGGTGCAGCAACTCGTCGCCGAGCAGCTCGAAGCGGACGAGTCCTTCCGCATCTTCCAGGTGCTGCTGGGCAACTCCCAAAGCGAAGTCCGCCGGCGGATCGACGCATTGGAGTAGGCGGCGGCTCTGGAGTCCCCGTTGGCCGCGCCGGCCGCCCGGGGGGCTCCGTGGCCGAACCCGCGGCAAGCGGGGACGCTTGCCCTCCGGGTGGCATCCTTACGCCGTCTCCGCCCCCTCGAATGCGAGCAAGATGCTCGCGCTCCGGCTGGGGAGATGCTCGCGCGCTGGGGCTCCGTGGCCGAACCCCCGGCAAGCGAGGACGCTTGCTCTCCGGGTGGCATCGGCGTCCCGCCGATGTCCGTGCCGGGGGCGTCCCGCCTCCGTGCCGACCGCGGCCTCGCCCCGCCCGCCAGCGTGCAGGTGCACGCAGGGGGCGAGGGGCGCCGGCGGCGCCCGGTCGGGGTGGGTGACGGTGACCCTTACTTCTTCTTCGCTTCCTCGCGCTCCTTCGCCTCGGCGATGACCTGCTCCGAGACGTTGCGCGGGCAGGGGGCGTAGTGGTCGAACTCCATCGAGAACTGGCCGCGGCCGGAGGTCATCGTGCGCAGGTCGCCGATGTAGCCGAACATCTCGCTGAGCGGCGCTTTGGCCTTCACGCGGATGCCGGTCGGGCCGGGGTCCTGGCTCTCGATCATGCCGCGGCGGCGGTTCAGGTCGCCGATGACGTCGCCGATGTTGTCCTCGGGGCTGAAGACGTCGAGCTTCATGATCGGCTCGAGGATCTGCGGGCCGGCCTTCGGCATCGACTGCCGGTAAGCGGCCTTGGCGGCGATCTCGAAGGCGACGGCGCTGGAGTCGACGGCGTGGTAGCCGCCATCGACGAGCGTCACTTTGAAATCGAGGCAGGGGTAGCCGGCCAGCGGCCCCTTCTCGGTCGAGAGACGGAAGCCCTTCTCGATCGCCGGCCAGTATTCCTTCGGCACGTTGCCGCCGACGACTTTCGACTCGAACTCGAACCCGGTGCCCGGCTCGAGCGGCTCGATGACGTAGTCGATCTTGCCGTACTGCCCGGAGCCGCCGGACTGCTTCTTGTGCGTGTAGCTGTCCTCGAGGCGCTGGGTGATGGTCTCGCGGTAGGCGACCTGCGGCGCGCCGGCCTCGACCTCCACCTTGTGGGTGCGTTTGAGGATGTCGAGTTTGATGTCGAGGTGCAGCTCGCCCATGCCCTTGAGGATGGTCTCGCCGGAGTCCTGGTCGGTCTCGACGCGGAACGACGGGTCCTCCTGCACCATCTTGCCGATGGCGACCGAGAGCTTCTCCGACGCGGCCTTGTCCTTGGCGGCGACGGCGATGCTGATGACGGGGTCCGGGAAGACCATCGGCTCGAGCGTGGCCGGGTTTTTCGGGTCGCACAGCGTGTGGCCGGTCTGGGTGTTCTTCAGGCCGACCAGGGCGACGATGTCACCCGCGCGGGCCACGTCCACGTCCTCGCGGTCGTCGGCGTGCATCTGGACGATGCGGCCGACGCGCTCCTCTTTGCCGGTGAAGGTGTTCAGCACGTTGGTCCCCTTCGGCAGCTCTCCGGAGTAGATGCGGGTGAAGGTCAGCGCCCCGTACTTGTCGTCCATGATCTTGAACGCCAGCGCGCGCAGCGGCTTGCTCGGGTCGACGATCGCGAACTCGCCGGTCTCGTTGCCCTCGAGGTCGACCTCGGGCTGCGGCTTGACTTCGGTCGGGCTGGGGAGGTAGTCGACGACGGCGTCGAGCACGTTCTGCACGCCCTTGTTCTTGAAGGACGAACCGCAGAAGGTCGGGAAGAAGGCGAGGTCGATGGTGCCCTTACGGATGCAGCGCTTGAGGGTGGGGATGTCCGGCTCCTCGCCTTCGAGGTACTTCTCCATGACGTCGTCGTCCATCTCGACGGCGGTCTCGACGAGCTCATTGCGGTACTGGGCGGCCTTCTCTTTGAGGTCGTCCGGGACGTCGGTGATCTCGTAGTTCTCGGGCAGGCCGGAGTCGTCCCAGACCCAGGCCTTCTGCTCGAGGATGTCGACGACGCCGACGAAGGAGTCCTCGAAGCCGATGGGAATGGTCATCACTAGAGGCTTGGCGCCAAGGACGTCCTTGGTCTGCTGGATCACTCGATAGAAATCAGCGCCGATCCGGTCCAGCTTGTTCACGAAAATGATGCGGGCGACTTCCGAGTCGTTGGCGTAACGCCAGTTGGTCTCGGATTGAGGCTCAACGCCACCGGAGCCACAGAAAACACCGACACCGCCGTCAAGAACCTTAAGAGAACGGTAAACCTCGATGGTGAAGTCAACGTGTCCCGGAGTATCGATGATGTTCATCCGATGGTCATTCCAGAAACAAGTGGTCGCGGCCGACTGAATGGTAATTCCACGCTCAGCTTCCTGTTCCATGAAA
>JAUIJB010000068.1 GCA_030430455.1 Verrucomicrobiia bacterium
ACCCGCGTCCACGGCCCGGGTCTCGACCGCGGCCAGCAGCGCATCGCCACGCTCGACCTTCTGGTACCGGGGATCGATCGCCAGACAGGCCAGCTCCGCCGACGGCGGGTCGCTGAAGCAATACTCAAGCAAGTGCATGGAGATCCAGTGGGTCTCCGAGCGGAAGGCGTGGGCGCGACGGTCGGATCGCTGGGTCAATCCATCCTCCATCGGCGTTCGCAGGACCAGGATCACCCCGGGAACCAGGAACGAGGCGGCGAAGAGCACCAGCAGCAGGCCGGTCGACGCCAGGGAGTTGCGGACCGACCAACCGCTGCGAAACCGCCGGGCGACGAGGTGAAGGGCCACGGAAGCGAGGATCAGGGCGATGCCGCCGCCGATCAGAACCTGGGGGTCGAGGTCGAAGCGGGCGAGATTCTCCGCGAGAAGGAGGAACCAACCGGCCACGAGATGATAGCCCGCTTGGAGTCTGAGCAATCCCATGGTGCCTCCGAAGAGAAGGACGAGCACCAGCAGTCCCCCCGCGATCGCAAGCAGCTTGAGAACCGCGCCGGCAATCCGGTCTCCAAGCGGAGCTCTGCCGGTGCCCCTGCTCACGGTTTCCTTTCCTCCATCATGCGCCCGAATTGCTCCAGGGTGGTGTGTTCGATGGCGCCAACGGGCGTGACGTAGACAACCCGGTCGCCGTCGATCCCGAAGGCTGCCAGGACCGGGGTGTCGGGGGGTAGGGAGAGGATGTCCTTTCCGGGGACAAGGAACCGGTAGGGTTCGCTGTCCCTGGCCTGCTGGCTGACTCGGTAGAGCAGCATCGAGTCCGGGACGGGGCAGTGTTGTTGAATCTCCACCAATGAGTTGGGGAAGATTCCCTCATGATTCAGCTCGAGGAGTGTCAACGCAATCTGGTGAAGATCGACAGCAGCTTCGAGTCGGGCCGCCCGGCTCTTGTCATAAGTCATCCTCGTCCGCCCCAGCCAGCCCAGTTGGTGGACGATCCCGGTCATGGCGATGGCGGCAGCGGAAATCACCAGGGCCAGCGTCGTGATCCGTAGGCTGAGCGAGTAGGGGCGATCCGGGACCGACCTGCGGAGGAAGGCGTGGAGGATGCCGGTGACGGCGAGGAATCCGAGCAGGGCGAGGGCGATCGTGACCGGGTTCCAGCCGAGGTGGGGGAAGTTGACGAGGGGATGGCGGAACCAGCCGGTGCCGAGGTGCCAGACAATCAGGGAAGGTGCGGGAGTTGCGGCCAGCCAGCCGAGGAGACACAGGCCGACAATGAGCGCGATGCCGATTCCGATGATCATCCGGTTGGCCTGCGTCCCCGTCATGGCTCGCGCAGCTCGTCGTTCAGCTTGCCCTCGTTCCAGTCCTCGATCGACCCGTCACTCAGCAGGACGTGGCGGCGGGGGCCGGCGGTGGCGGGCTCGTAGGCGACGATCGCGCGCCCCTCGCCGAAGTTTCCTGGCTTGCGGTAGCCGTAGTAGTTCCCGTCGGCGAGCCTCCACACCGAGAGCGGCAGCTCGCCGCTGAAGGGCGAGACGGGCATTGCGCCCCCGTGTTGCTCGGCGTGCGACCGCAGCGCGTCGCGGAGGAGAACCATGCGCTGTTTTCTCAGGTCCTTCGGCTCGCCGCTGTCGCCCCCGCGGACCCGGTAGCCGATGCCCTGCTTCTGCCAGGCCCCCGGGGTGAGCAGTTCCCGCGCGCCGGAGATCATCGTCAGGATGACATAGAGGAACAGCCCGGAGAGCAGCAGCACGGCGAGCGCCCGACGGTAGCTGAGCCGGGGCAGCTTGGGAAAAGTCCCGCAGAGGGAGTTCCACAGCCCCTTCACGGCGAGGGCCAGGGCGAGGTAGCTGAAGATGAAGAACGACAGGACATCGAGCCGCATCCGCGCCGCGTCGGTCAGCGTGATCACCGTCATCCCGGCCTCGGCGACGCAGGACAGCATCAGCCAGCAGGCGAGTCCCTTCTTCATCTCCAACAGATACATCAACGGGTGCCCGGTGCCGAATGGAAAGCTCCCGGGTCGAGTCCGCTGGCTCAGCCGCCGAACGAGTCGAGGATCATCGCGACGCCGAGGGCGAGGGCGAGGAGGATCCCGGCGATCAGGAGGACGAGGCGCAACTTGGCCGGCCGCGGCACCGGCCGGCGGTGGTGCACCCGCGGCGGATCCGGCGTCGCGGCGCCGCTCGACTTGGTGAATCGCTCGGCGAGGTCGTCCAGATGGTTCTGTGTGCGGGGTTTCAAGGTAATCCTGAGGATAATCCTTCACCCGCGGTGAATCAACTTCTTTCGTGGAGCGCCGCCGCGGTCATGGGCTGAGAAGCGTGCCACCCTGGCGGGCGCTGGCGTAGATCGCCTCGAGCAGGGCGACCGAGGCCCGTGCGTCGGCGGCGCTCGGTGAGGGGTCACGGCCCTCGCGGATCGCGGCGAGGGCCTCCTCGAAGTTGCGCCGGTGCTGGTCGATGCCGAGGCCTCCCGGGTCGTTGGCCCCGAGCCCGCCGGAACCCCGCGCCATCAGGGTCGTGCGGATGAGCTCGTCCTCCGGCCGGGCGTCGCGGAATTCCCAGGCCTCGAAGCACTCGTCGGCGAGGAAGATCGAGCCGGCCGTGCCGGCAAGCTGGAGGCGCACCGGATGGCCGTCCCGCGACCAGCAGCAGGTCGAACCCTCGATCACTCCGCGGGCGCCGGACTCGAACTCGAGCAGCGCCACGCCGATGTCCTCGGTCTCGATGCCCTCGTGCGCCAGGCAGGCGGTCGATGCCTGCACGCGGCGGACCGGACCGGCGAGGTGCAGCAGGGCGTCGATGGCGTGGATCGACTGGTTCATCAGCGCGCCGCCGCCGTCGAGCGCCCAGGTCCCGCGCCATGGCGCCGAGTCGTAGTAGGCCTGGTCGCGGAACCACTTCACGTAGCACGAGGCGGAGGTCACCCGGCCGAGGCGGCCGGCATCGACCGCCGCCTTGAAGGCCTCGATGGCGGGCGTGAAGCGGCGGTTGAGGATGGGCGCGAGCACGGCGCCATGCTCGCGCGCCATGGCGATCATCCGGTCGATTCGCGCGGTGGTGACCTCCAGCGGTTTCTCGCAGATCACGTGGCGGCCCACCCGCAGCGCGGCAAGGGCCGGCTCGAGGTGGGCGCCGGAGGGAGTGGCGATGGTGACCGCGTCAACCTCGGCGAGGAAGGCGTCGATGTCACTGAAGGCGGTGGCGCCGAACTCGCCGGCGAGGGCGTCGGCGGCGCCGGGCCGCCGGCCGAGGAAGGCGCGGAGCTCGATGCCCTCGATGGCGCGGAGGGCCTTGGCGTGGACTCGGGCGATGGAACCGGGGCCGATGATGCCGATCTTCATGAGGCAAGGGTCAGGTTGGAGGGTCGAGGAGCGGTCCGAGGGCGACGGCGAGCTCCCCGACGGCCTCGACGGGGTGGCTCGCGGAGAGCGAGATGCGCAGCCGGGCGGTGCCGCGGGGGACGGTGGGGAAGCGGATCGCGGGGACCAGGAACCCGGCCTCCTCGAGGCTGGCCGCCGCGTCGAGGGCGCGCGGGTTGTCGCCGAGGACGATGGGGAGGATCGGCGAGCGGGCGCCGGGGGAAAGCCGCTGGATGCGGTCGTCCAGCGCGGCCCGCAGCCCGGCGCCCTCGGTCGAGCGCAGGATCCCGAGCGACCTGCGCGCGGCGTGGGCGAGAGCCGGCGGCGGGGCGGTCGAGTAGATGAACGAGCGGGCCCGGTTGACCAGCAGCTCGCGCCAGGCGGAGGTGGTGGCGAGGTAGGCGCCGGCCAGGCCAGCCGCCTTGCTGAGGGTGCCGAACTGGAACTCGATGCGGTCCTGCACGCCGAGTTCCTCGGCGAGTCCCATGCCACGGGGCCCGAGGACACCGAAACCGTGGGCCTCGTCGACCAACAGCAGCGCCCCTTGGCGGTCCTTGAGGTCGACGATTTCGCGCAGCGGGCAGAGGTCGCCATCCATCGAGAAGACCGACTCGGTCAGGATCAGGATGCGCTGGTCGGGGAACTTCGTGCGGGTTCTGGCGAGCAGCTCGCCGAGGCGTGCGTGGTCATTGTGGGGAAAGACCCGCAGCGTCGCCCCGGAGAGCCGCGCGCCATCGATCAGGGAGGCGTGGCAGAGCTTGTCGAGGATGATGGTGTCGTCCTTCCCGACGAGCGCGGGGATGATGCCGAGCGCCGCGGCGAAGCCGGACGAGAACAGCAGCGCGGCGGCGGCCGACTTGGCCGCGGCGAGCTCCTCCTCGAAGGCCTCGTGGGGTGGCTGGCTGCCGGTCACCAGGCGCGAGGCGGTGGCGCCGTGGCCGAAGCGGTCGAGCCCCTCGTGGAAGGCGTCGCGGACCGCCGCCGACCCGGCGAGGCCGAGGTAGTCGTTGGCGGCGAAGTTCCACAGCCGCCGCCCGCCGCGGGTGACCGACGGGCCGGGGGGCGACTCGAGCGGCCGGAGCCGGCGCCGCAGGCCGTCGCGCTCCAGCGCGTCGAGTTCCTCCTCCGGGGTGGCCATGGCTCGGGGTGGTGCCCGGGGGCGCCGGGTCCGGCCCCGGGCGCGGGGCAGCCCCCGGCGGATGGGTGGGTTCAGCCCCGGGCGGGCGATTCCAGCGCCCAGCGCAGCAGGCGCTCCGAGTCGTCCCAGATGTTGGCGCTGTTGCTCTTGAGGACCACGCAGATCGCCGAGCGGCCGTTGTGGGTGCCGGTCGACACCAGGCAGCGGCCGGAGGCGTTGGTGGTGCCCGTCTTCATGCCGTCGCAGTAGGGCACGCGGCGGAGCAGCTTGTTGGTGTTCTTGAGGGACTTCCTACGGCCGTTGTCGTACTCGAAGACGTAGTTCTCGGTGTTCGTCCAGCTGCGGATGGTCGGGTTGCGGTAGGCGGCGCGCGCGGCGATGGCGATGTCGCGCGCGGTCGAGTACTGGCCCGGCTCGGTCAGCCCGTGCGGGTTGACGAAGTGGGAGCGCCGCATGCCGAGGCTGCGGGCCTTGCGGTTCATCATCGCGGCGAAGCCCTCCTGGCTGCCGCCGACGTCGCGGGCGAGCGCGCGGCCGACGTCGTTGCCGCTCTTGACCATCAGCGCCTTGAGCAGGTAGCCGCGGGTGTACTGCTCGCCGGCCTTGAGGTAGAGCTTGGTCGGCTCGCAGGCGCCGTCGCTGGACTGGATGGTGACCGTGTCGTTGAGGCTGCCGGCGTCCATCACCGTCAGGCAGGTGACGATCTTCTGGGTCGAGGCGACCGGGCGGGCCTGGTCGGCGTTCTTGGCGTAGAGCACGCCGCCGGTGCGGGCGTCGACGACGATGGCGCTCTGGCCGTAGATGCTCGGCGGCGGGATGCGCGGGACGAAGGAGGTCTCGCGGGTCCGGTGGGCCGAGGCGGGCGCTTCGGCGCGCATCTCCGGCTGGCCGCCGCAGGCGGTGAGGGCGAGGGCGGCCAGGGTGCCGGCCAGGGCGAGGGAAAGCGGTCGGTGTGGCATCGGCGGGACTCTAGTGCGGCTGCGGCGGAATGTGGAACGCAGATTTCGGAAACCTGAAAGATTCCCCTTGTCGACCCCCCGGCAACGTGTTTTTGTTCTGGCGAACACTGTTCAGTTATCCATGAATGAGCCATTGACCGAGCGCCAGCAGGAGATTCTCGAGTTTCTCAAGAGCTACCAACGCGAATTCGGCATGATGCCGGTGACCCGCGAGATCCAGCACCACTTCGGCTTTGCCAGCCAGACGGCGGCGATGAGCCACCTCCGGGCGCTCGAGCGCAAGGGGGCGATCCAGCGGCTGCCTGGCAAGGCGCGGGCGGTCCTGATCCCCGAGTACCTCGACCGCGAGGAGGTGGTCGACATCCCGATCTACGGCGAGATCGCCGCGGGCATGGCGCAGGACGCGCCGCCGGAAAAGGAGGGTTGCCTGTCGATCGACATCGCCTCCCTCGGGATCAAGCCGACGGCGCGGACCTTCGCGCTGAAGGTGCGCGGGGACTCGATGATCGACGCGCACATCTGCAGCGGCGACACGGTGATCCTCGAGTTCCGCGAGCCGCGCAAGAACGACATCGTCGCCGCCCTGATCGACGGCGAGACGACCCTCAAGCGCTACGTCATGAAGGGGCGCACCCCCTACCTGAAGGCCGAGAATCCCGACTACCCGGACCTCATCCCCGCCCGCGAATTGGTCATCCAAGGGGTCATGGTCGGCCTCCTCCGCAACGCCGCCTGATAGCGAGTCCAAGAGGCCGTCGGGGGGCTGCCCGCGTGAAGCTGATGAGCCCGGAGTGCGCCGACCTGTCGGTGCCGTGGGGAGGAGCCGACCTGTCGGCTGTGGGGAGGCGGGGGTTCTGGCGGGTTCGAGTCCGCCCCCACTGGCGGGCCCCGGCGAGGCAGGCCTCGCCTCGAATCGGCGGCGCCGGGTCGCCGCAGTCCGGGGACCCACCGACTGCCTGAGGGCCGCGTGATTCCAAAGTGATGCCCCCGGTCGCATCGCCAGCCGTTACTCGCTCCCGGCGAGTTCCGCCTCGATCTGGAAAAACTGGGTCGCGGGAGTGCGCGAGGGGGAGGTGGTGTGGGGAAAAAAGATGGTCCGCTTGTGCGGGAAGATCTCGGAGCCCGCATCGATGCTTTCGGGCTGGTCCAGCCAACCTGACAAGTCCCCCGAGGAGCGCCCGGTGTAGACGTGTCCGGGTTGGCAGAGGAAGCTCAGCACCGTGCCCTCGCCGGTTTCCTGCAGGACGCCGGAATCGCTCCCGGTGACCCGGGTGAATTCCGGAGTCCCGACGGGCAGGACCAGGTGGCGGGTGCCACTGGTCTGCCGGCCCACGGTGGAAAACTCGGGCCCCAGGTCGGCCCAGCTGGATTCGTCGTCGCTGACCTCGACCTGGTAGAGGTGGTTGGGCTGGGTGGAGTGCGACAGCACCCGTCCCGTCGCGAAGGTGAGCTCGGGAATGACCGCGGTGCCGGGGGCGATGCCGAAGAGGGCCCGGGCGCCGGTGATGCGCCAACCCTCGAGGTTCTCGTCGTGGACGCCGTTGCCGACGATCACGTCCCCGTCGGCGGAGATCGCGGTCGCCTCGGTCAGCTCCCAGCCGGAGAGGTTGACGCCCCACTGCCTGAGCGCGCTGTCGAGCTGGACGAGTCCGGTCGCCTCGCTCCAGATCACCGGGCGATCGACCGGCTCCGGCGGGCCGTAGGTCGCGAGGGCGTCGAGGAGGTCCTGGAGGAGCTCGTATTCGGGTGTCCCCGGTTGCGGGTTGGCCGCCTCGAGCTGGGCGATCTGCAGGAGCAGTTGCTGCGGGGCGTTGGAGACCTCGCTCGAGCCGAAGCCGACCGCCATGGTGCCGTCGTCGGAAACGTCGACCAGCTCGCAGTGGTGGGCGCCACCGGGAAGGTCGCCGAGGTGCTGGACCTGATAGCTGGCACCATTCTTCGTCCAGATCGCCGCGGAAAAGGAATCGTCCCAGCCCTCGGTGGCGAGGTACTGGGCAATCGTGGTGGTGAGGCCGCCCGGATTCGAGAAGATCCCGACCAGGCCCTTTAGCAGCGATCCTTCGGCATGGTCGCCGCCGAGTGCCCCGTCGATGCGCGTGCCGTCGGCCGAGACGGCGTGGGCGATCGAGTAGCCGTTCGGGGACGGGTTGGGATCGAGCGACTGGATGCTGCCGGTCGTGCTCCAGGCGAAGGCCTGGGTCAGGCTGAAGTCGATCGCAAACTCGTTGTCGGGCCGCGCCGTGGCGATGCCATACCAGTCCTGGAAGGTCGTCTCGTTCGGGTTGTTCGGGTCGGTGACCTCGACCTGGACGGGGCCGCATCCCGGGTAGGTGGGCGAGATGGGCGTGCAGTAGATGATCCACGCCGGGTTCTGCTGGATCGCGAGGGATGAGCTGTGGCCGACGATGTGGTTGCCGTTGGGCGAGATGTCGTTGGCCTGGGAGTTGAAGAACGAGACCACCGCGTCGGGCGGAACGATTGCGGCCGGCGGGGCCAGCACGCCCAGCGAGGTCGGGTTAAAGCCGTCGCGCCAGAGGATCGCGCGGAACCCACCGTTGTCGACCGTGCTCGTGCCGACCATCCAGCTGCCGTCGGCATTCGCCGCGAGGATCTTGGAGGTCTTGAAGTCGGTGCTGCCGAGTGCCCCGAGGCTGTGGATGCCGCGGTCCTCGTTCCAGTAGGTCGCGTACTGCTTGGTGGCCGTGGTGACGCCCCGGCCGACGACCCGCATGCCGTCGCCGGAGACTCCGTGGGCAATCGAGTTGAACGGACCGGTGCCCGGGCCGAGGTCGCCGAGTCGCAGGATTCCCTCGTCGGGCCGCCAGCGGTAGGCCTCGGGGCCATACTGGCCGAAGGCCTGGCCGACCACCGTCGCGCCGTCGCTCGACACGCCGTAGGCGAAGGAGCCGGTCCCGCCGCCGGGAAGGTCGCCGATCCCCTCGAAGCCGGGGCCACCGGTGATCGCGCCGAGGGGCAGGACGAGAAATGGCAGGAGGAGGGTGGCTTGAAGGTGGGTTCTCATGGATGGGCCTGGCCGGCGCGGGGCAAGCTGCCACAGCATGGGCGCGGTGTCATCCGCCAAGCGCGCTCGGCCGGTCCGGGAGGGCCGGATTACGTGGATTCCCGCGGATGGGGACCGGGCCGAGCCGGGAATGGCGGGAGGGAGTGCAAGGGGGGACGCCGGCATCTCGGGGGCGGAGCGGTCGATCGCCGGTCGCGCCAGGCCCGTGCAGGCAGGACCCGGTCGTCGGAGGGAGCCGGGGGGAGCCACCACGACCCCGTTGCGCTGAAAGGGGGGGCTACGGGATCGTGGTGGTCCGTCAGAGGAAACGCGTCGGGTGGGGGGCATCCCGGCGCTGCACTGGGGGGAGTGCTTCCTCTTCGTCGAGCTGCTTCTTCCGCACGTCCTCGATGGGGGCATGAGGGGAAACGAGAATCATGAGGGAGCAGCTCTTCATCAACGTTCGCATGGTGTTCACAAATTGTTCCCAACGACAATCGGTGGGGGTGTGCAAAAACCGTTAGGGGAAATCCCTGAATAAGAATTCAAGCCCTCCAAAGGATGCCCGCCACAGCCGTTAGGTTTCCTAGGAGCGCTGGTTCTCGAGCGCCCGCCACTGGCTGGCGTAGCGGATCAACCCGGCGCTGTGATCGATCCCGAGCTTGGCACGGATGTTGGCGCGGTGGGTCTCGACGGTCTTCAGGCTGATGCTGAGCACCTTGGCGATCTCCTTCGAGGGCATCCCGTCGCCGACCAGGTCGAGCACCTCGAGCTCGCGGTTGGAGAGGTCCTCGACCCCGGTGGGAAGTCGCGACGCGCGGCTGGTCGCAAACTGGTCGACCGCCCGCTGGGTCATCTCGTCGCTGAGGTAGATCTTTCCCTCGAGCACCCGGTGCATCGCCTCAAGGATGACGGCCGGGTCGTGGGTCTTCATCACGTAGCCCTGTCCGCCGGCATGCAGCACGCGGGTGGCGAGGAGTTGCTCGTCGCGCCGCGTGATCACCAGCACCGGGATCGAGCCCACTTGGACGTGGAGGTCGTGGAGGAACTCGAACAGGCCCTCGCGGCCCGGAAAGATCGCCTCGGTGGTGATGAGGTCGGGCGGGGTCGCGGCGATGGGCTCGAGGGCATCGCGCGGGCAGGGCGATTCACCCGCGAAGCACAGCCGCGGATCCGAATCGATCAGCGAGCGCAGCCCGAGGCGGACCAGTGGGCTGCCATCGATGATGAACACGGAGCGTTGTTTCCCTTTCATGGGTGAAATGGGTGACCGGCATGGATGAACGGAGGGAGCGCACCCTGTTTATTTCCCATTGAGCCTCAGGGGTCAAGCGAAGGCGCCCGCAGGCCTTCAGTTGCCCAGCCCGGCGGGGAAAATGATGTTGAGCAGCAGGGTGAGGAAGAAGTTGAAGACCAGCAGGGCGAGCGCCGAGTAGACCATCGCCCGGGTGGTCCCGCGGCCGACCCCGACCGCGCCGTCGCTGGCGTTGAGCCCCTGGTGGCAGGAGATCAGCACGATCAGCACGCCGAACACGAGCCCCTTGATCAGGGCGATGCCGACGTCGCTCAGCTCGGTGTAGAGGTGGACCTGGTGCATCCAGTAGGCCGGGTTGACGCCGAAGGCGCCGGTGCCGACCACCAGCGAGGCGATGATGCCGAAGGCAGCCGACTCGGCGATCAGCAGCGGCATCGCTACCATCATCGCCTCGAAGCGCGGCGTGACCAGGTAGTCGATCGGGTGGACGCCCATCGAGCGCAGCGCGTCGATCTGCTCGGTGACCCTCATGGTGCCGATCTCCGCCGCCATCGCGGCGCCGACGCGGCCGGCGAGCATCAACGCGGTGATGCTGGGGCCGAGTTCGCGCAGCATGGCGACGGCGACGAGCGCGCCCGCGCCCGTCTCCATGTTGAGGGTCGAGAACTGGAACAGCGACTGCGCCGCAAGGACCGCGCCGGTGAAGGCCCCGGTGACGATGACGACCGGTTGCGAGCGCGAGCCGATCTCGAGGATCTGGGCGAGGACGAGGTGGCCGCGGCGCTTGCCGTGGCGGATCGACTCGATGACCTCGCCGGCGAGCACGCCGAGTTCCCCGATGTAGCCGAGGAAACCCAGCAACAAGCGCCCGATCCAGCCGAAGACGGTCACGGAGCGAGCCTAGCGCCGGCAGCGCGGCGCTGGCGAGCGGGGAAACCGGGGCGGGCGGGGGAAAGGCCCGCAGCGCGGAGGGTGGCGCGGTGGCGCTCCGGTTTGTCCTTGCCCCGGCGGGGTCGATCGGGAGAATCCGCGCCCCGCGTCCTTGCCGCGCCCCGGAAGCGGGCGGAGGAATGGACGGGCAAGTCGAAGGTCATGGCTGAGAACGCGACTCTGGAATCGATCGGCGAGTGCCTGCGCGAGCACGACTCCTTCGTCCTGCTCGGCCATGTCCGGCCGGATGGCGATGCGATCGGATCGGTGATCGCGCTGGGACTGGCGCTGGAGGCGGCGGGGAAGTCGGTGCGCCTGCTCAACGAGGACGGCGTGCCCGAGGGGCTCGGCTTCCTCGAGGGCGCCGAACGGGTCGAGCGACCCGGCGGCGAGCCGGTCGAGGCCGAGGTCGTCATCGCCCTCGACACCGCGAACCGCGCCCGCCTCGGCGAGGCCTGCCTCGCGGCGGTCGCCGGCGCGCGGACCTGGATCAACCTCGACCACCACAAGTCGAACGAGCGCTACGGCGACCTCGTGCGGGTCGATGCGACCAGCCCGGCGACCGGCCAGATGGTCTACCAGTTGATCATCGCGGCCGGCCTGCCGCTTCCGGGTGCGGCGCGTGACGCGATCTACACCGGGGTGTCGACCGACACCGGCTCGTTCCGCTACCCTGCGACGACCGCGGAGACCCACGAGATGGTGGCGGACCTGATCCGCCGCGGTCTGGACGTCGGCGCGATCAACCAGCACCTCTACGCCGACCACCCGCATCGCCGGGTGCGGCTGCTGCAGGCGCTGCTCGAGACCCACCGGGTGCTTGCCGGCGGCCGGCTGGCGTACTGGGAGCTCGATCGCGCGACCCAGGAGCGGCTGGGCATCCGCGGTGGCGACAGCGAGGGCCTGATCGACGTGATCCGCGGCATCCGCGGGGTCGTCGTCGCGCTGTTCTTCGAGGAACTCGAGGACGGGCGGATCCGCGTCTCGATGCGCTCGAGCGACCCGCGGGTGGACGTCTGCCGGATCGCCATGCAGTTTGGCGGCGGTGGACACGCCCTCGCCGCCGGGGTGCGGCTGCCGGGCCCGCTGGGCGCGGCCGAGGCCACGCTGATCGCGGCGGTGGAAAGCGAACTGAAGACCCTGGAAAACTGACATGAAACGACCTCCTGCCCCTTCCGGCGTCCCCAGCGGCGTGCTCCTGATCGACAAGGCCCCCGACATGACCTCGCACGACGTGGTGGCGATCGCCCGGCGCTCGCTCGGCACGCGCAAGATCGGCCACTGCGGCACGCTCGACCCGATGGCGACCGGCCTGCTGATGCTGGTGATCGAGCGGGCGACGAAGATCCAGGACCTGCTGATGAGCGAGGACAAGGAGTACGAGGGCACCCTGACCCTCGGGGCCACCACCAACACGCAGGACCGCCAGGGTGAGGTGCTCGAGGAAAAGGAGGTTCCCGCGCTCGGTGCGGACGAGGTCGACGCCGCCTTCTCCGCCTTCACCGGCAACTTCGAGCAAATCCCGCCGATGGTCTCGGCCATCAAGAAGGACGGCGTGCCGCTCTACAAGCTCGCCCGCAAGGGCCAGGAGGTGAAGCGCGACCCGCGACCCGTCCATGTCAACGAGTACGAGGTGCGGCGGATCGAGCTTCCCGAGGTCGACTTCCGCGTCGAGTGCTCGAAGGGCTTCTACGTCCGGACCTACGCCCATGACATCGGCGCCAGGCTCGGCTGCGGCGCCCACCTGAGCGCGCTGCGGCGGACCCGATCGGGGCGCTTCACGCTCGACCGCGCGATCCGCGTCGAGACCCTCAAGGAGGCCCCCCGCAAGGAACTCTTCGAGGCCATCGTGAGCCTCGCCGAGATCTCCCTGATGCGCGGCGCCTGAGCCGCGGCGAGCGGACGGACCGCGCGACCCCAGTCGCGCCCGGCCCCTCCTGAACCGGAACCCCGTCCTCGTCCCCGTCCCCGTCCCCGTCCTCCCACCGTCCTCGGTTCTCCCGCCGCAGCGGAGACGAGGGACAGGTGGCAGCCGCATGAGTGGCCCGCGCGCGACCGGGGTCGCGCGGTCCGTGCCACCCGGAGCGCCGCCGGCCTCAGTTGATGAAGCGGATGCAGCCGGGGTAGCGGTGCCACTCGCCGCGCGAGGCGGCGACGCAGGCGAGGATCTCCAGCACGATCGCGACGACCCACAGGCCGAGGTAGACCGGGACCAGCAGCAGGCCGACCACCACCAGCATGAGCACCGCGATCGCGGCCAGCAGGACGATCGAGGCCAGCAGGTAGGTGAGCTGGAAGTTGAGCGCCTCCTTGCCGTGGTGGTCGAGGTAGGCCGAGTCGTCCTTCTTCACCAGCCACAGGACCAGCGGGCCGATGAAGCCGGTGAGGATGCCGAGCAGGTGGCACAGCATGGCCATGGTCCGCTCGTCCTCGCTGGGGAAGCCGGGCGGAGCCTGCGGCGGCGGCGTGGTGGCGGGCGGCTGGTTCACGGCTCGGCGGTGATGAAGTCGACCAGGTCCCTGCGGGCCTTGGCGAGATCCGGCGGATTGAGGTAGAACATGTGGCCGCCGGCATACTCGACGTGCTCGATGCGCGACAGCGCCGAGGGCGGCGAGTCGAGCAGCTGACGCAGCGAGTGGTCGATGCCTCCCGGCGGCGTGGCCAGGTCGGTGCGGCCCTTCATCACGAGGACCCGCAGGTGCGGGTTGTCGCGCAGCGCGGTGGCGAGGTCGTCGCTGAGGTTGACGTAGCCGTTCTCGCTGCCCCACTTCCACGGGTGGACCTCGCCGGTGAGGATCTCGTAGGGCGAGTCTTCCTCCCAGCCGAGCTCGCTGCCGAGGTAGCTGAGCATGGCCGTGGCGTAGGCGCCGTAGGCGAGCGAGTAGGACGGGTCGTAGGACGGGTAGGGGGTCGCGCTGTCGACCGCGGGCCAGGCAACCCGGCCGTCGAAGCGGCCGACCACCCGGTCGTCCGCGGCCAGCAGCTCGGCGCGGAAGCGCGACGGGCTGATCCGCAGGTCGAGCGACTCGATCAGGTCGGCGTCGAGCCCGGTGAAGCCGGCCAGCTTGACGGCCGCGGCGCGGCGCTCGGCCGGGTCGATCGCGTTGCCCCTGGCCAGGGCGACGAGGTAATCGCCGGAGGCATACTCGCCGGCCGCGGCGACCAGCTCGTCGAGGTCGCCGTCGAGCTTGCCGTGGAAATGCGCGACGGCGGTGTAGGCCGGCAGGTAGACCTGGTGGATGAGGTCGTCGCCGGGACCCGGGCGGAGGGTGCGGAAGTCGAGCAGCGAGGAGAGCAGGATGGTGCCGTTCAGGCTCATGCCGTAGCGCGACTGGAGGTGCTCGGAGAGCCCGGCGACGCGGATGCCGCCGTAGGACTCGCCGAGCAGGAACTTCGGCGATTCCCATCGCTTGTGCTCGGTGATCCAGCGGCGGATGAAGTCTCCCATCGACTCGATGTCGCCGCGGACGCCGTGGAACTCGTCCGGCTTGGCGTCCTTCTCGGTCCGGCTGTAGCCGGTGGAGACCGGGTCGACGAAGACCAGGTCGGCCACGTCGAGGATCGAGTGCGGGTTGGCGACGACCCGGGCCGGGGGTACGGGGGCAGTCGTACCATCGCCGGGCAGCGAGATGATCCTGGGGCCGAGGATGCCGAGGTGCAGCCAGACGGCCGACGAGCCCGGCCCGCCGTTGAAGGCGAACATCACCGGGCGGCCGGAGGCGTCGTCGACGTCGCTGCGCACGTAGCTGACGTGGAAGATCGAGGCCCGTGGTGTGCCGTCCTTCTTCTTGAGCTGGAGCTTGGCGGTGGTCACCTCGTAGGGGACCGCCTTGCCGTCGATGGTCACCTGGCCCTCGCGGACGACCGGCTCGGGGGCGGGTTCGGCTGGGCTCGCCGCGTCGGCCGCCCCGCCGCCGGCGGACTCGGCATTCGCGGACCCGGCATTCGCGGGGTCGGGCGCGGCGGCCAGCGGCAGGGCCGGCAGGAGCAGGGCGGTGAACAGGCGCAGCTTCATGGCCGGGAAGGCTAGCCGGGAGTGGCGGCTTGTCGATGGGAAGCCGGTGAAAAGGCCCGGAAAACGGGGCCCGGAGGGGGTGGCTCCGGCGGCGCGACCGGCCCGGGCGTGGCGCCGGCGTGTGTCGAAATCGACATCGGAATGGGGTGCTTCGCGGGCTGGGATCGTGCTTCGCTCAGGGCCTAGGTAGTTAACCAAGCCTGACTTCAAATGAAGATTGACCTTGTGACCGACACCTTCCCCCCGGATGTGAATGGCGTGGCGATGACGCTGGGGCGGCTGTCCGATGGCTTGCGGCGCCGCGGCCACCAGGTTCACGTGATCCGCACCGGCGAGGGTGGGGGACGCGGCGAGACGGTGGCCGCCTCGGTGCGCCTGCCGGGTTACAAGGAGGTCCGGGTCGGGCTTCCCGGGCCCTTCAAGCTGCGCAAGCGCTGGCTCAAGCGCCGCCCGGATGCGGTCTACGTCGCCACCGAGAGTCCGCTCGGCGGCTCGGCGATCAGTGCCGCGGAGACCCTCGGGATCCCGGTGGCGGCGGGCTTCCACACCAATTTCCACGAATACATGGAGCAGTACCGCCTCGGCGGCCTGCAGCCGGCGGCGATGTCCTACCTGAAGCGGCTGCACAACCGGGCCGACCTGACGATGGCGCCAACGGCCGACGTGGTCGAGGCGCTCCGCGCGGCCGGCTTCGCCAACGTCGAGCTGCTCGGCCGCGGGGTCGACACCCGCCTGTTCCACCCCTCCAAGCGCTGCGCGAACCTGCGCTCGGAGTGGGGCGTCCGCGAGGGCTCGCCGGTGGTGCTGGTGGTCGGCCGAATGGCTCCCGAGAAGAGCCTGCCGCTGGCGATGGAGTGCTTCCGCCGGATGCGCGAGCGGGTCCCGGACCTGCACTGCGTCTGCGTCGGCGACGGCCCGATGCGCGAGTCGCTGGCCGCCCGCCATCCCTCGGTCAGCTTCGTCGGCGTCAAGACCGGCGAGGAGCTCGCCCGGCACTACGCCTCGGCAGACATCCTGCTGTTCCCGAGCGAGACCGAGACCTTCGGCAACGTGCTGCTCGAGGGAATGGCCTCGGGACTGGTCACCGTGAGCTACGACTATGCCGCCTCCGGCCAGCACGTCGTCGACGGCGTCAACGGCCTGAAGGTCGCCAAGGGGGATGCCGGTGCCTTCCTCGACCGCGCCCTGGCCGCGCTGCGCGAGCGGCAGGGGGAGATTCCGGCCGAGGCGCGGCGCCGTGCCGAGGGGCTCGGCTGGGATCGCGTGATCGAGGGCTTCGAGGGCAACCTGCGGCGGATCGCCGAGAATCGCGGCGGCGTGCAGCTGTCGCTGCGCGAGCGCAAGAAGCGCCGCAAGCGCCAATTCCGCAGCGTGTTCATCTCGGACGTCCACCTCGGCACGCCGGACAGCAAGGTCCGCGAGGTGATCGACTTCCTCAAGCACGTCCGCTGCGGGAAGCTCTATCTCAACGGCGACATCGTCGACGGCTGGGCGCTGCGGCGCGGCTCGAAGTGGCGCAAGCGCCACAGCCGCTTCGTCCGCACGATCCTCAAGAAGATGGAGAAGGAGGACACCGAGGTGATCTACTGCCGCGGCAACCACGACGACATCCTCGACCGCTTCCTGCCGCTCGGCTTCGGCAACCTGAAGTTCCTCAAGGAGACGGTGCACCACGGCGCCGACGGCAGGCGCTACCTGGTCGTCCACGGCGACGGCTTCGACAGCGTCTCGACCAACCACAAGTGGCTCGCGGTGCTGGGCGCGGTCGGCTACGACACGCTGCTCGGCGTCAACCGCCTCTACAACCGCTGGCGGGCATGGTGCGGCAAGGAGTCGTTCTCGCTCAGCCGCAAGGTGAAGGCGCGGGTGAAGTCGGCGGTGAGCTTCGTCGACCGCTACGAGATGCAGCTCCAGGAGCTGGCCCGCCAGCGCAAGTGCGACGGCATCATCTGCGGCCACATCCACACCCCCGAGGACAAGCAAGTCGGTGAGATCCGCTACCTCAACTCGGGCGACTGGGTCGAGAGCCTGACCGCGATCGTCGAGCACGAGGATGGCCGCTTCGAGCTGGTCGAATACGAGCGCTTCATGGCCGAGCTCGACGGCGAGGTCCGCGCCGGGCTCGACGGCGCGGAGGGGACGGCCGATGCGGCCGGACGGCAGGTCGCCGCGCCGCGGTCCGCCGCAGCCGGGCGGGGTCCGCTGGCAGGGATCAATGCCTAGGTCCGGGGGCCGGGAGGGAGCCGTTGGAGAGGAACTCGAATCCCCTTGATAATCGCGCCATTTGAAACTTGGCAGAGGGACGCGAGCTGATAGTTTCCGCAGCGTAATAGCAGGGAAAGAGGGGTATGGACATGGTTCTCGATCGTCCGGTGCTTGTGTTGAACCGCTTCTGGCAGCCGGTGCAGACCTGTTCCGCGCGGCGGGCGGTCAAGCTGCTCTGCCTCGGTCACGCCCAGGTGGTCGAGACCGAGGGTGAGGAGCGCTTCCGCACCCACGACCTCGATTCCTGGGTCGAGGCCTCGGTCGCCGCGGTCGCCGGGGAGTTGATCCACAGCGTGCGCCTGGCGATGCGGGTGCCGCGGATCATCGTGCTGGCGCTCTACGACAAGCTGCCCCGGCTCGAGGTCCGCTTCACCCGTCGCAACGTCTTCCTGCGCGACAAGTTCACCTGCCAGTACTGCGAGAAGGTGCTGCCCGAGCCGGAACTCAACCTCGACCACGTGATGCCGCGCGACAAGGGCGGCCGGACGACCTGGGAGAACATCGTGACCTCCTGCGTGCGCTGCAACACCCGCAAGGCGAACAAGCTGCCGCACGAGGCCAACATGTTTCCCCGCCGCAAGCCGGTGGCGCCGCGCTGGCGGCCGATGTTCGGCCTCAGGGAGCAGGGCCGTCCCGACGAGAGCTGGCGGCACTTCCTCGACCCCGACCCCAAGGCGGTGCGGATGTCGGCTTGAGTTCGGCGGCGGTCGCTTCAGGGTCGCCTGGTGGACGTGAACGAGATCGATCGCGAGGACTTCCGCAACCTGCTCGGCGAGATCGCCGCGTGCCGGATGCCCTTCGGCAAGTACGGCCGCAAGGAGCATCCGCCGGACGGCGTGCCGATCCACGATCTGCCGGTCGAGTACCTCCAGTGGTTCCAGGAGCGTGGCTTCCCCAAGGGACGGCTCGGCGAGCTCATGGCCGCGGTGTGGGAGATCAAGGCCTGCGGCATGGACGAGGTCTTCGAACCGATGCGCCGCGCCAACGGCGGGCGGATCCGGCTGCGGCCCGGCCGGCCGCGCGAGTTCCGTTTCGGCGACGACTGAAGCGCCTCTTTTCCGTTGGCAAGCGGGGTGGCGCCGGAGCAGGCTTTCGCCGATGCAGGATTTTTCCGGAAAAGTCGCGGTGGTCACCGGGGGTGGCCGCGGAATTGGCGGGGCGATCGCGAAGGCGCTGGCCGAGCGGGGTGCCCGGGTGGCGGTGGTCAGCCGCAGCGAGTCGAGCTGCGGGGCGACCGCCGAGGCCATCAATGCGGCCCACCCGGAAGCCGCCCGGGCCTACGCGGTGGATGTCGCCGACTTTGACGCGGTCCAGGAGATGGGCAAGCAGGTGCTGGCCGACTTCGGCGGCGTCAACATCCTGGTCAACAACGCCGGGGTCACCCGCGACGGACTGCTGATGCGCATGAAGGAGGAGGACTGGATGACGGTGCTCGACACCAACCTCAAGGGCGCCTTCAACACCGTGAAGGCCTTCATGCGCGGCATGATGAAGTCGGAGGACCCGCGGATCATCAACGTCGCCTCGGTGATCGGACTGATCGGCAACGCCGGCCAGGCGAACTACGCCGCCAGCAAGGCGGGCCTGATCGGGTTCACCAAGTCGGTGGCCCGCGAGCTGGCCGGCCGCAAGGTCACCTGCAACGCCATCGCCCCGGGCTTCATCACCACCGACATGACCGGCGAGCTGCCCGAGAAGGTCCGCGAGGAGATCCTCGGCAGGATCCCGCTCGGCGACTTCGGCACGGTCGACGACATCGCCGCGCTGGCGGTCTTCCTCGCCGGGCCCGGCGCCCGCTACATCACCGGGCAGGTCGTCGCGATCGATGGCGGGATGACGATGTAGGCAACGAGCCGCGGGCGGCGCGGTGCCGGCCGTGGAAGAAATGGCCGCCCACGGGCCCGTAGCTTCGTGAAATCACGCAGTTGCATGGCACGAACTTGATGAATCGTGGCGGATCGGCTGAGCTGGGTTCGTCGAGGCTAACGGGATGGAGCTCCAGATTCTCAGGCATGGCAAGGCGCAGGACCACGGTCACCCGGGCGGTGACGGTTCCCGCGCGCTGGTGGAAAGGGGTCGCGAGCAGGCCCGCTGGGCCGCCGAGGTGGTGCAGCGCTCCGGTCGCGTCCCCGAGGTGGTGCTCACCAGCCCGGTGCTGAGGTCGCGGCAGACCGCGGAGGTCTTCTGCAAGGCGGCGGGGATCGACAAGCCGATCGAGCAGCCCTGGCTCGCCTGCGGCATGTCGCCCGAGACGGCGGTCAAGGAACTACGAGGGTTCTCGGAATTCAAGCGGGTGATGCTGGTCGGCCACGAGCCGGACCTGTCCTCGCTGGTGGAGCACCTGCTCGGCTGCGCGACCAGCGGGATCGAGGTCAAGAAGGGCGCCCTGGTCGGGCTCGCCCTGATGCCGTCGATTCGCCACGCCACCCTCCGCTATCTCATCCCGCCGAGGATGGGGTGAGCCCGCTTCGCGGGAGACGACAGACGGGAAGACGACAGACAGAAGACTGGAGCCAGTGGACGGCGCGGAGCACTTCCGCTTCGGCTCAGCTTTCGCCCGGGGTCACCGGCCTGCTCGTGCCAGACGACCCTCACCCCTCAAGTCTTCCGTCTTCTGTCTTGAAGTCTGTCGTCTGCCGCGCAGCGGCTACTCGAAGAAGCGCTTGAGGGCGTTCTGTTCGGCGGGGTCGAGGGACTCCTTCCAGACGCGCTCGCCGCCGGCCCCGGTCGAGCCGACCCCGCCGCCGGCGCGCAGCTGGCTCGGCGAGGTGTCGGTGTCGTGCTCGGCGTCCTGCAGCTGGAGCAGGTCGCCGGGGAGCGAGTCGGACAGGTCCTTGGCCTCGAGGCCCTCGAGGTCGCCGATGTCGAGCTGGTCCTTCTCCTTGCCGAGCACGCCCGGGGCGTGTCCGGGACCGCGATCGACGCCGCCGCGCCCGCCGCCCTCGCCCTCCTTCTCACCGCCGTCCTGGCCGTCGAGGAGCTCGTCGAGCCAGTCCTCGCCCGCGCCGCCGCCCTCGCCGCCACCCTGGCAGTCCTTGCAGGCCTGGCCGGCGCGGCGGAGGTTCTCGCGCAGCTGGTCGAGCTGGTCGGGGTCGAGCTGGCCGAGCTGGTCGGGGTCGAGCTGGCGGAGCTGGTCGAGCAGGGCCTCGTTGGGCTTGAGGGCGCCGTTCTGCAGCCCCTGCAGGGCCTGGTCGAACTGGTTGAGCAACTGGTCCTTCTTGTCCTGCGGCATCCCGGCGGCCTTGCGCTGCAGCTCGCCGAGGGCGCGCTCGGCCCGGCCGAGGCCGCGCTCCATGTTCTCGAGCTCGTTGCGGTGCTCCTTCTTGAGCGAGTCGGTCGCCTCCAGCGACGAGTGGCTGAACCAGTCCTCCTGTTCCTGGTCGCGCAGCTCCTCGAGCCGCTTGCGCATCTGATCGAGGTAGTCCTCGTCGATGAGCTCCTCCTCGTCGAGGCGCTCGATGTCGCTGTCGATCTGCTCCCAGGCGAGCGGCTGGGCCGTCGGCTTGTCCCCGCTGGGCAGGGCCGAGACCGGGATGAACAGGCTGCCGAGCAGGAAGGCGATGGCGGCGACCGGCGGGATCACCACGCGCTGCCAGTTCCAGCCGAGGCCGGCGTCGACCCGCTGCGGTGGCGACGGCCACGGCCGCACCCCGGCACTGGCGGCGGAAAGCGCGTTGCGCAGGTGCATCGAGGCTTCGATGCGGACCAGCGCGGCCTCGCGGGCCTCGAAGCGGCGTCGCGCGACCAGCCAAGCGATCCCGGCCACCAGCGCCAGTCCGCCGGCGATGACGCCGGCGAAGACCCACCACTCGGTGTCGGGCGACTCGCGGCGGATGAGCAGCAGGGCGCAGGCGCCGGCCAGCGCCCCGACGACGAGCGGGGCGTTGAGCGACTGCAGCCACCAGCCGAGGTTGACCCGGCGGGCGACCCGGCTGGCATGGCGCAGCCAGCTGCGGCGGTGCGACTCGTCGGTGCTCATGGGGGGAAGCTTAGCGCATCCGCGCGGCGGGGCGATGGAAAACACGCATCCAAGGCCCGGGGGACCGGGATCAGTCCTCCAATCCGTCCTCCGAAGAGCCGATCTTCTGCTCCAGCTCGAGGTTCGGCGCGGCGCCGCGCTCGAGTGCCATGCGGTAGTGCTCGCGGGCCTTGCGCTTCTCCCCGCTGGCCTCGTAGAGGATCGCGAGGTTGTAGTGGGGGACCGGCGAGGTCTCGTCGCAGGCGATCGCCGTCTTGAGGCTCTCCTCGGCCTCGTCGGGGTTGTTGAGGCGGAAGTGGAGCATGCCGACCAGGACGTGGGTCTTGGCCTGGGTCGGGGCCAGCGCGATGCTGCGCTCGAGCGCCGAGAGGGCGTCGAGCTCGTCGCCGGACTGCATCAGCGCGACGCCGAGCATGCGGTGGGCGTAGGGGTTCTTCGGGTCGAGCTCGGTGGCCTGGCGGAACATCATCCCCGCGGCCATCGGGTCGTCCAGCTGCAGCTCGACCAGGCCGAGCTTGCACATCGTGGTGGTCTCGCCCGGGTGGCGCTCGAGCACCATGCGGTAGGTCTCGCGGGCGGCGAGGTAGCGGTCGGCGTGGTAGGCGCGGTCGCCGGCCTTCTTGTAGGGCTCGAGGTCGCGGCCCAGCGCGGCCATGCTGGCCTCGACCTCGGCGCGCGGCCGGGCATAGGGCGAGATGATCACGCCGTCGACCTGCTCGCCCTCGACGACCTTCATTTCCTCGGGCGAGAGGTTGAGCTCGGCGCCCTGGAAGATGGCCATGGCCTGCTGGATCTCCTCGTCGTCGCCGGCCTTGTCGCGCAGCGCCTCGACCAGCAGCTCGCGGGCCTCGCGGCGCTTGTCCTGGATGCGCAGCTGGCGCTGGATGATGCCGCGCAGGGTGGCGACCTCGACCGGGTCGCCCTCGCCGGCCGCCAGCGCGCTCTCCTCGTTGCGGAGGCGCTGCTCGAGCTCGGCGATGCGCTCGTCCTGGCGCTGCTTCTCGCGGCGGAACTCCTGGATCCGCATCTTGGTGATGGCGAGGTCGCGCAGCGCCTCGAGCAGGTCGTCCTTGGTGGCGTCGCTGTCCTCGCGCAGCGCGTCGTAGCGCTCGTTGCTCTCGCGCAGCTCCTTGGCGAGCGCCATGTTCTGGTCGACGAGCTGCTGGATCTGGCCGGCCTCGTTGAGCTTGAGCAGGGCCGCCATCTGGTCGCGCTCGCGCAGCAGCCCGTCGCGCTCGTCGCGCAGCTCGGCGAAGGACGCGCGCACCTCGCGGAGTTCGTTCTGCAGGCCGGTGATCTTCTGCTTGGCCTCGGCCAGCTCGATGTCCTTGCGGCGCAGTTGCTCCTGGAAGTGGCGCAGCTGCTTCTGCTGGCCGGCGACCACCTCGTTGGCGGTGTTGCGCTCGAGCTCGAGGTTGCGCTCGAGGTCGGCCTGCTCCTGCAGCAGCCGCGCGCGCTCCTGCTGGAGGGCATCGATCTGGGCCTCGGCGCGGCGGGTTTCGGCCTGGCTCGACTTGAGTGCCTCGGCCATCGCGCCCTTCTCGCGCTCGAGCCCCTGGATGCGGCCGGCCAGGGCGCGCATCTCGGCATTCATCGGGTCGGGCGACTTCTGGCGTCGCAGCCGCTGGAGCTCGTCCTGCAGCCGGCGCAGCTGGGCACGGGCGAGGTCGCGCTCGCGCTCGACCTCGTTCGCCCGGCGCGCCTCGAGGGCGGCGGCGTTGGGGTCGCCGGAGGCGGCGATCTCGCGCTGCAGGCGCTCGACCTCGCCCTGGAGTTCCTGGATGCGGCGCGAGGCGAGCGTCTCGGCGGAGCGGGTCGGCGGGATCACGCCCTCGGCGAGTTCGTGGTCGACCCGCTCGGGCGGGGCGCCCGCGACCGGGCCGTCGACGTCGCCGCGCTCGTCGGCCTCGAAGGGCCGGCCGCCCTCGAGCTCGGCGAAGGCGCGCTCGCGCTCGTCCTTCTCGGCCACCGCCTCGGGATAGACCTCGGCGATGTGCTCGTTGGTCTTGCGGATGCGCCGCTCGACCATGGTCTTCTTCCAGCTGGGGAACTGCTGGTCGATGGCGGTGAACAGGTCGCGCGCGCGGCGCAGCTTGTTGAGCGCCTCGAGGTGCTCGCCTTCCTCCATCAGCTTCTCGGCGTCGCGGGTCAGCATCCAGCCCTGGAAGAAGACATCCGAGGGATCGAAGCTGGCCGGGGCGCCCGGGTCCGCCGCGCGAGGACTTGGGGCGGGTGGGGGTCCCTGGGCGGTGACCGGGGTCGTCGCCAGCGCCAGAGTCAGCGCCAGACCCAGCCCGGCCCGGCCAATGCGGGCGGGCCGTCTCAAGGCGCTGACTTTCCGTGACATGGGGCGGGGAAGCTAGGAAAGGCGAGCGCGCTCAGCAAGGAGGAACCCCCGGGCTGTCGCGATTCCGCACGTGCGGGACGGGGGAATCCGCGGGCGGGAGGTGGGAATTCATGAGCGGGAGGTGGGAATTCACGGGCGCAGGGGGAATCCACGGCCGAAATTGGAGTGGACCCGGGCGGGAGGGCGCGGGCTAGACTGCCGCCATGGAATCGGGTCCCGACACCGCCGTCAGCATTGGATTGGTCCTCATCGCCGGCTTGATCACGCTGGCGCTGCTGGGGCTGTGGATCTGGTCGCTGATCCACTGCATCACCAACCGCTACCTGTCCGACAGCAACCGAATCGTCGGGATCATCCTGATCGCCCTGCTCGGCCTCATCGGCAGCCTGGTCTACCTGTTCCTGCCGCGCGAGAGCGAGCCGCAGCGCTGAGCCGGCCTCAGCGGGTCAGTGCGGTGCCGGCGATGGCGACGAACATCCCGACCACGAAGATCAGGACGTAGAGGCAGATGGCGACGAGGACCATCACGCCGACGAACTTCCAGAACGAACGCTGCGACTCGAGCGCGGCCTCGAGGTCGCTGATCGACTGCGAGCCCATCAGCGCGGCGATGTGGCTGCCGTACTTCCACAGCTTGATCGAGGGAAACAGGTAGAGCAGGCCCATCACCGCGTAGACCAGCGCGGCGATCACCGGCAGGCTGCCGCCGATCGCGTTCTCGCCGCCGCTGGCGAACAGGGCGGCGCCACCGAACAGCATGACCGCGGCGAGGATGAAGATCAGGCCGGAGAGGATGTAGCCGATGACGGCGCAGAAGCGGACCCACGGCCGGGTCCCGGCGAGGGCGCTGAGGACCCGGGGACTGAGGCCCTCGCCGCGGGAGATGGCGACGGGATCGAGCGCGCTGGAGGCGTAGGGGTTGTTCATCCTGGCGCGAGCATCGGCGCTGCCCGTGGTGAGGGCAAGGGCGCTCCCGGCAAGCGTGGAATTTCCCCGCGGAGCCCCGGACAACCGTTGACCGGGCCCGCCGGCACCCGTATTTCCCTGGCCATGGACCTGACCACCACGGCCTATGGCACCTGGAGCGGGGGGCGCTTCATGCACTTCGGCGAGACCCTCGGCGAGGAACGCTACCTCGACTGCATCCGCACCGCCTACGAGGCGGGCTTCCGGACCTTCGTCACCGCCGACGTCTACGGCAACGGCAAGGCCGACGAGATGCTCGGCCGGGCGCTCGAGGGGATCGACCGCGACAGCTACTGCCTGGTCGGCACCCTGGGGCACGACTTCTACCAGGGCGAGCGCCAGGGCAACCGCGGCTACCCGCGCTTCACCGATCCCGACCTGCGCGGTCCGTCGGGCTACCGCGACTACCTGCGGATGGCCTGCGAGAAGTCGCTCGAGCGCTGTGGCACCGACCACTTCGACTTGGTGATGCTGCACAACCCGGACGAGACCGGCTACACCTCCGACGCGGTGTGGAAGGGGATGGGGGCGCTCAGGGACGAGGGGCTCGCGGCGCGGCTCGGCATCGCCCCGGGACCGGCCAACGGCTTCACGCTCGACCT
>JAUIJB010000069.1 GCA_030430455.1 Verrucomicrobiia bacterium
CGTCGTTGTCATGGTCGCGCTGCGGCGAGTCGGCGTAGACCAGCGGGACGTGGTTCTCCAGCCACCAGGTGTTGGGGATCGGCGGGTGGATCGGCGGGTCGCGGCGCGGGTCGGAGGGATCGGTCGTCGAGTCGCGCTTCTTGAACAGCGGGATGCCGACGAACTGGTCGACCTCGCGACCCTCGTCCTCGGCCCGCTCGTAGGTGCGGTCGGTGGTCACCGAGCTCTTGGCGGCGACCACCTGCTCGGCCCCCGCGACGGCGGGGTTGTCGTCGCCGCGACCCGGCCGGACGGGCTCGAAGTCGGCGTCGGCCGCGCTGCTCTTCTTGACGCCGAGGAAGATGAAGGCCGCGGCCGCCAGCACGGCGACACCGAGGAGGATCTTCTCGTAGTTCTTGGCTGCTTTGTTGGACATCGCTATCGGTGAGTGGAGTGGGAAACGGGTTTCTTGTCGGAGGGACGGAGGATCGGGAATCGGGTGGCTCGCTTGTTGCTCGCCTACTTCGGCAGTTCGGCGGGCTCGAGGAACTGCAGGACGTCGATGCGCATGAACACCTCGATCAGCTCGTCGCCGAGCACCTGCTTGAGGATTTCGCCGGTGTCGGTGGCGGCGGCGGCCGGTTGCTCCTCGACCGCCTCGGCGGGCTCCTCGTCCCCTGCTGCGTCAACGTCCTCGCTGCCGAAGTCGCCGCCGTCATCGACGAAGTCGAAGCCACCGGCGGCGAAGATGTCGTCGGCTGCGTTGCCCGTCTCGGCGGCCGCGGCCGGGGCCTCGAAGTCGGCGTCCTTGGCGTTCGGGGAGTCCTGGTCCTCGTTGCGGATCCGCAGGCTGCGGACCACGTAGTAGAAGTTCTCGGAGTCGTCGAGCGCGCCGAGGAAGTCGCGCAGGGCGGACTCGCGGCCCTTGAAGCTGAGCTCGATGGCATGGGCGCGATAGGGGTCGCCGCCCGCCTCGAATTCCTTGCCGGACTCCTCCGGGGTCTCGGGGCGGTAGACGTTGATCACCTCGGCCGGGCGTGCCTTGGCGAGCAGGGTCAGCAGCTCGGTGAAGGCGTCGAGCTGGTAGAGCAGCACGCCGGTCGCCTTGCGGCGCGGCGGTTCCTCGGTGTAGCGCTCGACCCCGGCGAGGAAGCCGTCCGGCACCTCGGCCTCGGCGTCCTCGAAGGCGGCAAGAAGCGTCTTCTTGGCCTCGAGCAGGCGGTCGGTGAAGACGTCGCCGGCGACATCCTCCAGCTGCGGCTTGCGGAACGAATCGAAGGCGCCTTGGAGCTCCTCGACGTTGGCGCGGTACTCGGTGACCGCCTTCTTCTTGGCGTCGGCGTTGTCGGCGTTGGGCGAAGGCTTGATCCGGCCGAGCTCATCGATTTCGGAGGCCGTGGTGGAGTATTGGTCCTTGGCTGCGGCATACTTGCCGCCGCTGGAAATACCCCAGAAGATGAGGCCGCCGGCCACGACGGCCGTGGCCGCGCCGAGCATGATCGGGAACTTGTTGTCCTGGAAGCTCATGGTCTTGGGAAGAGAGGGAAACTTGGGAAACGAGGAGGTCTGGAGGATTGGAAAGGTCGTGAAGATTACTTGATGGGAACCTCGCGCGACAGCGGGATCATCAGCTCGAAGGCGGCGGCGTATTCCTCCGGTTCCGGGTCGGCCTCGACCTTGGGGGCCAGCACGCCCTCCTCGAGCTCAACCTCCTCGCCGTCCTGATTGGTGGTGGTGAACTTGTAGTGGCTTCCGCCACTCGCGGCGTTCTCCTTCAGCTTGCGCAGGAGGTTGTAGACGATGTTCTGGTTCGAGGGGTTCTCGAGCCAGAACCCCTTGATGCGGACCGCGTTGGCGGCCGGCGCGGCGGGCGCGGGCGGCGGCGCGTTGCGGCCGCGACGGCCCGTCGGCTGGGGAGCCTCCACCTTGATGCTCTGCAGCTGCGAGGTGCCGTATCCGGCGTTGGCGAACTCGCCCTTGACGACGTCCTTGCCCTCCCCGCCCTTCTCGGCGGAGGGGTTGAAGTTGGCCACCGGGCTGAAATCGACGATCCAGATCGCCTCGTCGGCGAAGCTGGCCTTGAACTCCTGGAGCGCCTCGAACCAGAAGGTGCGGTCGTTCTCCGCCTCGACGTAGGGCTTGGCGATCGAGCGCAGCTTGTCCTCGCGGTTGACCTCGCTGCGGATGCGCCCGGCCGGACCGGAGAGATGCTCGCGCTGCTGCTCGACCTCGGCGACCTTTTCCTGTGCCTTGCCGGCGGCGCCGGCCTGCATCGCGGCCCACACCCCCAGCCCGACGAGGAAGGCGGCGGCGGCACCGATCAGGAAGGGGCGGCGCTTCTCCGCGGCGCGCAGCTGGCCGACCTTCGCCGGGACGAGGTCGATGTTCAGCTTCGACTTGCCGGCGGCCCGCAGGCCCAGGCCGATCAGCTCGCCCAGCGTGTGGGCTTCCTTGGAGAGCGCGTCGGTGTCGACCCCGCTGCCGACCTGGATCGCGCTGAGCGGGTTGAAGAACTCGACCGGCATGCGCAGCTTCTCCTCGAAGAACTCCTTCACGTAGGGAAGGTTCGCGCCGCCACCGGCGAGCAGGACCCGCTTCGGGGCGTTGCCGTTGTGCTGGCTGCGGTAGTAGTTGGTCGTCCGCGGGATCTCGGTCGCCAGGCGGGTCATCGCGTTGCGGATCGCCATGGCCAGGGCGGCGGTGCCCTCGTCGAGCTGGTCGGTGTGCCCCCCGCCCAGGGCGATCAGGCCGTTCTGGGTCTTGTGGGCCTCGGCCTCGGCGAAGGCGACCTCGAACTCCTTCGAGATGGCCGCCGTGACGGCGCCGCCACCCATCGCCGCGCTGCGGGTGAAGAAGCGGTTGCCCTCGACGTAGAGCAGGTCGCTGGTGCGGGCGCCGATGTCGATCAGCAGGGTCGGCTCCTGCAGGTCCGGGTAGGCGGCGCGCAGGGCGTTGTAGAGGGCCATCGGCGCGACGTCGACCTCGGCGGTGGTGAGTCCGGTCTCGTTGACCCCCTCGTTGACCTCCTCCAGGGCGTCGCCCTTGATCGCGACGATCATGACCTCCTTGTCGCCACCGGCATCGAGGACCTCGTAGTCCCACACCACCTCCTCGAGCGGGAACGGCACGTGCTGCTGGGCCTCGAAGGTGACCAGCTGCTCGATGTTGTCGTCGTCGAGCGGCGGAAGCTTGACGAAGCGGATGAACACCGACTGGCCGGAGATCGCGTAGCGGACCTTGCCCTTGACCTTGGCGCGGCCGACCAGCTCGGCGATCGCCGTCTTGATCTGCAGGGCGCGCGAGGACTCGGTGGCGGGGTCGGCGAGGATCGACTCGCTGTCGAAGGCCTTGAGGACGAGGGCGCCGGACTTCGTGGACTCGAACACGGCCATCGCAATGCGCTGCGAGCCGATGTTGAGGGCGATGGTGGACTGGGCTTCAGCCATGGTGATGATTCGAAAGGTTTCTGGAAGGCGGGCGGGCGAGGCGTCGGCTCAGCGGGTTTCCTCGATCTCGGCGTAGCGGTCCCACCAGAGCATCTTGAAGGGGGTCTGGTACTTGTTGAGCAGCGGGTACTTGTCGGTGCGCGAGAGGTTCGGCGACTCCCACCAGCCGGCGCGCTCCTTTTCCGAGGCCTGGGCGACCTTGACACCGTTGACCAGCACCTCGACGCCGATCGCCTCGACCATGCCCGAGCCGACGGTGTCGCTGCCGGTGAGCCGGCCGACGGTGTTGGGCGAAAGGTAAACCGCGCTGAGGAAGGACTCGTCGACGGGGACGTTGATGTGGTTGATGTCGGCGGTCAGCAGCACCGGCCGGCCGCTCGCCTTCTCCTTGATCGCGAGGTACCACTTGACCACCACCCGGTCGAGGTAGCCGGCCTCATCCTGCTGCTGGTTGAGCGCGGGAATCTTGATGTCCGCGGTGCACTCGAGCCAGTCCTTCGGCTTGAAGCCCTTGTTGCGGCCGCCCTGGATGTTGATGTCCGGGGAAGGCAGCTTGTCGAACTCGAGCTTGGAAACGTCGCCCTTGCCCTGCGCCCCCGCGCTTCCGGCGGCAAAGGCGAGGAAAGTCGAAACCAGAAATGCGGAGAGGAGCGAGGAGCGGAAAAGGTTTTTCATCGAAGTAAATTTTCGGTCCCGGAGAACTACGAGTTGCCCCGCATCATTGACCAGAGAAAAGCTCGTAATTCTGGGGCATTGCACCGCCCCACCCGGTCGCCGGGCCGGGGCGGAGCAGCGGGCGCGATTGACAGGAGAAGCGCCCTCCCGTTTCCCTCTCGGCCATGCCATCCGGAGCCGCCCTCGATCCCGCCGAGCTGAAACCGACCGCTCCGCTCGTCGTCGGCAGCCTCGGCGACCTGCCAACCCTGTCCGCGAGCGACCCCGCCGCTCTCGTCGGCGCCTGCGACCTGGTCGAGATCCGGCTCGACCTGCTGATGGCGGCCGGGATCCGGCTGGAGGACCGCCCGTGGCGCCATCTCGGCCCCGTTCCCCTGCTGTTCACCGCCCGCCGGCCCGAGGAGGGCGGCGCGACCGGAACCACCGCCGAGGCCCGCGAGCAGGCCCTCCTCGACGCCCTCCCCGATGCCGCGCTGGTCGACGTCGAGCTGGCCTCGGTCGCGGCCATGCCCCGGCTGGGCGCGGCCCTCGCCGAGCACGGGGTGCCTTGGCTGGCCTCGCACCATGACTTTTCCGCCGTGCCGGCGGTGGCCAAGCTCGACGCGCTGCGCTCGCGCGCCGCCGATGCCGGCGCCTGCCTGTTCAAGGTCGCCGCCGAGCTCGGTCGGCAGCCCGCGGCCATCCAGGTCCTCGCCGGCTTCGTCCAGCGCGCCGTGGCCGCCCCGGGCCCGCCGGTCTCGGCCATGGGCATGGGACCACTGGCGCCGGTGTCGCGGCTGCTGCTCGCCCAGCTCGGCTCGGTCCTCAACTACGGCTACCTGGGCAGCTCGCCGACCGCGCCCGGCCAATGGAGCGCCCGACGCCTGCGCGAGGCGATCGCCGCGGTTGAGACACTCGCCTGAGCGGGTCGTTGGAGTCCCCAACCTCGCCTCACTCGACGATCTCCACCGGGGCGTCCGGCAGCGCGTCGAGGAAGGCCCGGCCGTAACGCTTGGTCAGCACCCGGTTGTCGAGCAGGCAGACCAGCCCGGAGTCCTTCGCGGTGCGGATCAGCCGGCCGACGCCCTGGCGCAGCTTGAGGATCGCCTCGGGGACCGAGTATTCCATGAACGCGTTGCCGCCCTCGGCCTCGATCGCCTCAAGGCGCGACTGCGTCAACGGATTGTCCGGCACGGCGAAGGGCAGCCGGGTCACCACCACGTTGGAGAGCGCCTCGCCGGGGACGTCGACGCCGGTCCAGAAGCTGTCGGTGCCGAACAGCACGCTCGGCACGTCGCGGCGGAACTCCTCGATCATCCGGTGCCGCGGCATCCCCGAGCCCTGCACCAGCAGGCGCCAGCCGCGTTCGCGGAAGTGATCCTCCAGCACCGCCGCCTCGCGCATCATCCGGTAGCTCGTGAACAGCACAAAGGCCCGGCCCTCGCTGGCCTCGACCGCCTCGCGGATCGCGTTGACCAGCTCCTTCGCGTGGTTCGGCGCCGAGGGCTCGGGCATCTTCTTCCAGATGCGGATCTTCATCTGGCGGCGGAAGTCGAAGGGACTGCCGACGCAGCTCGCCGGGACCTCCTCGGCGCCGACCCGGCCGCGGAACCAGCCCAGCGACGGGTCCCCCACCCCGAGGGTCGCGCTGGTCATGATGCAGGACTTGCCGGGGGCGAAGAGCAGCGGGCGCAGCTTGTCCGCCACCCGCACCGGCGCGGCGTGCAGCGAGATCACGCTCTCGTCGCGTCCGCCGCGCTGGACCCAGTGGACATGGTCCTCGTCGGACTGGTCGAGGAAGCAGGCGATCGCCCCGTGGGCCTCGCGCAGCCGCCGCGAGGCGTCCTGCAGCTCGGCGCGGCTCGACTCGTTGTCGACCTCCGCGGCCACCGAGTCGATCTCCCGCCACAGCCGCCGC
This sequence comes from Verrucomicrobiia bacterium, assembly GCA_030430455.1. Taxonomy (GTDB): domain Bacteria; phylum Verrucomicrobiota; class Verrucomicrobiia; order Verrucomicrobiales; family Akkermansiaceae; genus Haloferula. The sequence goes on from JAUIJB010000069.1 coordinate 5,998, forward strand.
AGCGGCTCGGCCACGCTGTTCGGCACGAGTCCGGGCTCGCGGACCCGCCACTCGCGCGCCCACTCGCCGAAGCGCGCGGCGTCGCCGACCCCGGCGAAGAACTTCTCGGACTCGACCCGGGCCTCCTCGACCGCGCGCAGCAGCACCGCGCTGCCGTGGCTCTTGAGCAGCCCCTTCCTACGACGGCCGTCGTAAAGCCGCTGGAGGTCGAAGCGCAGGCCGGCCTGGCTGACCCTCAGCCCGAGCTGGACGGCGGCGACCTGCTCGACCGTGTGCGCCTCGTCGAGCACCGCGAAGTCGTTCGGGAAGAGGAAGCCGGAGGGCTTCTCCTCGTCCGACCACTCGCCGGTGTCGAGCAGGGCGAAGAACAGGGTGTGGTTGACCACCAGGATGCGCGCCTCCGCGGCGCGCTTGCGGGTCTCCTGGAAGAAGCAGTCGCCGCGCGGCCCGCAGAACCGCGCCGTGCACAGGTGCGGCTCCGAGCAGACCTGCTGCCAGACCTTCGGCGAGGGCTGGAACTCGAGGTCGCTGAGGGTGCCGTCGCGGGTCGTCTCCGCCCAGCCCTGGATCGCCCGCAGCTCCTCGTCCTCGCTGCTCGAGAACAGGTCGCGCGACTGCTGCATGGCCCGCTTCAGGCGGTTCGGGCAGAGGTAGTTGCCGCGGCCCTTGAGGAGCACCGCTGGCAGCTCGTCGCCGACCAGCTTGCGGACGATCGGGATGTCCTTGCGGATCAGCTGCTCCTGGAGGTTGATCGTGTGGGTCGAGATCACCGCCTTGCGGCCCGACTCCAGCGCGTAGCGCGCCGCCGGCAGCAGGTAGGCCAGCGACTTGCCGACCCCGGTGCCGGCCTCGGCGACCAGCGACTGGCGTCCGTCGAGGGCCCCGGCCACCGCCATCGCCAGCTGGCGCTGCTCGGGACGGAACTCGAAGTCGCTCGAGCGGGACAGCGCGCCGCCGTCGGAGAAATCCCGCCCGATGCCGGCGACAAAGTCCTCCGGTGCCGCCTGCCCGTCCATCAGCCCGATCATGGGATGGATGCTCAGCAGTCAGCGCTCATCCGTCAACGGTCGGCAGCCGCCAGTCAGCGGGCGCGCCGGGCGATGGTCGATGACCACTATTGACCGCCGAGCGCTGACCGCTGAACTTCCCACCCGTGCGGCGGTTCCTGATCCCCATCCTCCTCGCGCTCGGCGGCCTGCTGTTCGCGCTGTGGCTGGTTCCCGCCGAGCAGCGCGCCGTCGCCGAGCAGCTCGCCGGCTTCCCGGACTCCGACGTCCGCTCCCACGAGCTGCGGCCCGTCATCGTCGCGCTGCTCTGCCTGCTGCCGGCGCTGGGCGGGCTGCTCTACGTCCTCGCCGGCACCATGGCGCGCTACATCAGCCGCGAGTTCCTCTCGCTGCTGGCCATCGCCTTCTGCGGGCTCGCCGTGGTGTGGCTGCTGATCGACTTCCAGGACAACCTCGAGGAGATGAAGCGCAGCGGCGACATCCTCGGCACCGCGGCGAAGCTCTACGCCACCCGTCTCCCCGAGATGGCGGTGATGCTGCTGCCCTACGCCCTGCTGCTGTCGCTGCTGTTCTGCCTCGGCAAGCTGTCGAACTCGCGCGAGATCGTCGCGATGATCCAGACCGGCCGGGGCATCGGCCGGCTGACCGCGCCCTTCATCGTCACCGGTGCCATGGCCGCCATCCTCTCGCTCGGGCTGAACTACTACTGGGCGCCGCGCTCGACGGCGATGGAGAAGGTCGTGCTCGACGAGGCCGCCGGGGTCGACCCCACGGCCAGCCGCAACGTCCGCTTCCGCCATCCCACCGAGCGCCGCCTGTGGCTGGTCGGCGCCTTCCCGCTGCACTTCGAGCACGGCAAGCCGCTGCGCGAGGTGCGGGTGGTGACCGAGCGCAACGACGGCACGCCGCGCGAGATCCTGACCGCCGAGCGCGCCCTGTGGGCTCCGCAGACCGGGGCCTGGACCTTCGAGGGCGCGGAGCTCAAGCGGGTCGCGCCGGGGGTCGCCGCCGACTACGTCACCGACCTGCCGGATCCCTACGTGGTCGAGGACTGGGGCGAGACCCCCTTCCAGATCATCCAGCCCGGCCTGCCCGCCGACCAACTCGGCGTCCCCGGCCTGAACAGCTGGCTCGCCTCCCACCCGAGCGGCTCCTCGGAGAACCGCTCGAGCCACCTGACCCAGTGGCACTACCGCTGGGCCCAGCCGCTCAACTGCGTGATCGTCGTCCTGCTGGCCACGCCGCTCGGACTGGTCTTCTCGCGCCGCGGCAAGACCGGCGGGCTGGCGGTGGCCGTTTTCCTCGCCGCCGGCATGCTCTTCCTCACCACGGTGAGCCTCAGCCTTGGCGATGCCGGCGAGATCAGCCCGCTCGCCGCGGCCTGGATCCCCAACCTTGTCTTCGGCGGGCTGTCCATCTACCTCTTCCATCGCCGCCTCGCCGGGCGGCCCATCTACCAGACCCTCCGTCGATGGGTGCCGAACCCGGCGTAGGGCCGACGCGGTCCGTCCGCGACCGTTTGGCATTGGCAATTGATCATTTGGAATTAGAGACCACCCCATGCCCATCGCCGAAAACTGGCACATCCGCAGCCGCTCGCGTCAGTGCGCCGCCACCGAGCGCGCCTTCGAGGAGGAGGAACCCATCGTCACCGCCCTGTTTCCCGACCCGGAGTCGAGCGGCTACCTGCGCAAGGACTTCTCGGTCGAGGCCTGGGAGGCGCGCGGCGACGACGCGGAGGCGCCCTTCTCCCACTGGCGCACGGTCTACGCCCCGCCGGAGACCGACGCCAAGCCGGACCCGATGGAGAAGGAGGACCCCGAGCAACTGCTGCGCCGGCTCGTCGACGAGGACGAGGAGCACACCGAGAACGTCCGCTACATCCTGGCGGTGATGCTCGAGCGCAAGAAGGTCCTGCGCGAGACCGACACCCAGGACACCGGCAGTGGCGTGCTGCGCGTCTACGAGCACCGCAAGGAGGGCGACGTCTTCATCGTCAAGGACCCCAACATCCCGCTCGACGAGGTCGAACAGGTCCAGGAGGAGGTCCTCATCCTGCTCGAAAGCGGTGGCCGCAAGCCCGAGCCCGAGCCCGAGCCCGAGCCCGAGCCCGAGCCCGAGCCCGAGCCCGAGCCCGAGCCCGAGTCGGAGTCGGAGTCGGAGTCGGAGTCGGAGTCGGAGTCGGAGTCGGAGTCGGAGTCGGAGAACGAGAACGAGAACGAGAACGAGAACGAGGACGAGGACGAGGACGAGGACGAGGACGAGGACGAGGACGGGGACGGGGACGAGGACGAGGACGGGGACGGGGACGAGGACGAAAAGCCCGACACCCCCTGAGTCCACCCGTCGCCGGAGGCCCTGGAAATCATCCAGCTTCGTCGCGTCCCGCGCCCCTTGCGGGTGGACGTTCCGTGCCGGAGCCAGGCTCCCCGGCTACCCCTTCGGCGCCTTCACCCCGGCCATCGCACAGACCTTGCGGAAGTGCCCGGGCTCGACCGGCATGATCGACAGGCGCACACCGCGCTGGGTCACCTGCATGCCCTCCAGTGCCTTCTCCGCCTTCAGGTCGGCGAGCGGGACGATGGCGGGAAACTTGAGGACGAACTCGAAGTCGCGCAGCAGCCAGCGCGGCGCGTCCGGGTCGGACTTGGCATCGTAGTACTTCGACTTGCGGTCGAACTGGGAGGGGTCGGGATAGGCATCGCCCACGACCCGCGCAACGCCGACCGCTCCCGGCGGCTTGGCGTTCGAGTGGTAGAAGATCGCCAGGTCGCCGGCCTCCATGTCGTCACGCATGAAGTTCCGCGCCTGGTAGTTGCGGATCCCGTCCCAGGGCTCGCGGCCGACCGCCTCGAGGTCGTCGATGGAGAACACGTCGGGCTCGGACTTGATCAGCCAGTGGCGCATGGCCGGATTTCTCGCCGTGACCCGCCCGGCGCTCAAGGACGAATCCTCGCGCCAAGCGGGAATGCGCGTGCTAGCGTCCGGCCATGGACTTCCACGTCGAGCGTGTGCGGATGGTCCGCGACCAGATCCAGTCCCGCGGCATCCACGATGCGCGGGTGATCGACGCCATGCTGGCGGTTGCCCGCGAGGAGTTCCTGCCCACCGCGGACCACGGCCTCGCCTACGAGGACCGCCCGCTGCCCATCGCCCACGGCCAGACCATCTCGCAACCCTACATCGTCGCCCGCATGACCGAGCTGCTCGAGCTCCCGGAAAGGTCGCGGGTGCTCGAGATCGGCTCCGGCTGCGGCTACCAGACCGCCGTGCTCGCCCAGATCGCCGACCACGTCGATGCCGTCGAGCGCGACCCGCGGCTGGTCCGCCAGGCTCGCCGGACGCTCTTCGACCTTGGCTTCATGCGCATCGACATGCGCTGCGGCGACGGCTTCCTCGGCTGGCCCGGGGACCCCGGCGAGGGCTACGACGGGATCCTCGTCGCCTGCGCGGCGGAGAGTTTTCCGGACGCGCTGGTGGCCCAGCTCAGGCCGAACCGGAGGCTGGTCATCCCGATCGGCCCCCACGGCGGGATCCAGGAGCTGGTGCGACTCTACAAGGGCGCCGACGGCGCCATCTCGACCGAAACCCACGGCGAGGTCCGCTTCGTGCCGATGGTCCCGGGGGTCGAGGAGGGCGGGGTGGACCCGGCGGACGGCGGGGAGCCGTGAAATCGCCCGATTTTCCCGTTGCCATCCCCCTCCCGAGACCCTAGTTTCCGCGCCCCGCGGCCGGAACCCCGCGACTTTTCCCGATGTCCAAGCACAACAGTCTCAAACTCAAGGGCGGCGCCGAGGGCAAACGCTCGGTGATGAAGCGCTTCGAGCGGATCAAGCTGCTCAAGCAGCGCGGCCAGTGGCAGGAAGGCCAGAGCCCCATCGGCCTCCCCAAGACCAAGGGCGAGGACTGATCCAAGCCCCGCTCCCCGACTTTCCGCATCATGCGCAGTTCCCGCGGGGCTGCGCGTTTTGCATTTCAGGGGACCGCCGCCATGGCCGAGGGAGTCCGCCTCAACAAGTACCTCGCCTCCTGCGGGGTCGGCTCGCGACGTGCCTGCGACGCCCTCGTCCAGGAAGGTCGCGTCGAGATCAACGGCCAACCCTGCCTGAACCCGGCGACCCGGGTCGCTGAGGACGACCACGTCCGCCTGGACGGTCGCCGGGTCGCCGCCCGCGAAGTCCGCACCATCGCGCTCAACAAGCCGCGCGGCCTGGTCTGCAGCCGCGACGACGAACTCGGCCGCGAGACCATCTTTTCCCTGCTGCCCGGTTCCCTGGGGCACCTCAACCACGTCGGCCGCCTCGACCTCGAGTCCGAGGGCCTGCTGATCCTCACCAACGACGGCGAGCTCAGCCAGGCCCTGCTGCACCCCTCGAAGCAGGTCGAGAAGGAGTATGTCGTCACCGCCAACCAGCCGGTCGACCCGGAGCACGTCGCCAAGTTCCTCAGCGGGATCTACACCGAGGACGGCAAGTTCACCGCCAGCGAGGTCGAGCGCCTCTCGCCGCGGCGCTTCCGCGTCGTCCTGACCAGCGGCCACAAGCGCCAGATCCGCGTGATGTTCCGCGCGCTCGGCTACCAGGTCCAGCGGCTCGTCCGGATCCGCATCGGCGGCCTCAACCTCGACAACCTGCCGCCGGGCAAATGGCGGCCGCTCGAGCCCGACGAGATCGGGTCGCTGCTGAGCAACCCGAAGCGGCGCCCCGGCCGCCGCACCCGGCGCGCCGGCGACGATGCCGGGAGACGCGGTGGAACGAGGGGCGACACGCGCGACACGGGCGGCGGAAAGGGCGGCGGAAAGAGCACTGGAAAACGCGGCCGGCGCCGGCCGCCGGGGCGCCGCTAGCCAGCCGGACACACGCAGTTTCTAGTCGCCACCCCGCAGTCAGTTCGCATGATTCCCCCGATCCCAAAACCCATGAGCGACAACATCGAGAGCCACCTGATCGAGAAGCGCGTCTTCAAGCCCGACAAGGAGCTGAGCCGCTCCGCCCGGATCTCCAGCATGGCGCAGTACAAGCGGATGTGGAAGGAGTCGGTCGACAAGCCCGCCACCTTCTGGGCCCGAGAGGCGAAGGAACTCCACTGGCACAAGCGCTGGAAGTCGGTGCTGAAGTGGGACGCCCCCGACGCGCAGTGGTTCGCCGGCGGCAAGCTCAACGTCTGCGAGAACTGCGTCGATGTCCACGCCCGCGGCGCCCGGCGCAACAAGGCCGCGATCATCTTCGAGGGCGAGCCCGGCGACCGCCGCGTCATCACCTACGGCGAGCTCCAGCGCGAGGTGTGCCGCTTCGCCAATGTCCTCGAGGCCCGCGGGGTCGGACCCAAGGACCGCGTGCTGATCTACATGCCGATGGTTCCGGAGGCCGCGATCGCAATGCTCGCCTGCGCCCGCATCGGCGCCATCCACTCGGTCGTCTTCGGCGGATTCTCCTCCGACTCCATCGTCGACCGCCTCGAGGACTGCGAGGCCTCCCACGTCATCACCGCCGACGGCGGCTGGCGGCGCGGCAAGATCGTCCCCCTCAAGGACAACATCGACAGCGCCCTGCAGAGCTACCGCGGAGTGAAGAACGTCATCGTCCTCAAGCGCACCGGCCAGGACGTCGCGATGAAGCGCGGCCGCGACCGCTGGTGGCACGAGGAGGTCGCCAGCGAGAGCGCCCGGCACGAGGCGAAGGGATTCGACGCCGAGCACCCGCTGTTCATCCTCTACACCTCGGGATCGACCGGGAAGCCGAAGGGCATCCTGCACACCTCCGCCGGCTACCTCGTCGGCAGCCGGACCACCTGCAAGTACATCTTCGACATGCGCGACGAGGATGTCTACTGGTGCACTGCCGATGTCGGCTGGATCACCGGCCACAGCTACATCGTCTACGGCCCGCTCGCCATGGGGGCGACCCAGGTGATCTACGAGGGCGCGCCGAACCACCCGGACTTCGGCCGCTTCTGGCGCATGGTCGAGGACTACGGGGTGTCGATCTTCTACACCGCGCCCACCGCGATCCGCGCCTTCATCAAGGCCGGCGACAAGTTCCCCGAGCGCCACGACCTGTCCTCGCTGCGCCTGCTCGGCTCGGTCGGCGAGCCGATCAACCCCGAGGCGTGGATGTGGTACCACGAGAAGATCGGCGGCGGCCGCTGCCCGATCGTCGACACCTGGTGGCAGACCGAGACGGGTGCGATCATGATCAGCCCCCTGCCCGGCTGCACCCCGCTCCAGCCGGGCACCGCCACCCTGCCCTTCTTCGGGGTCGATGCCGCCATCCTCGACGAGGCGGGCGAGGAGTGCGCGCCGAACGAGGGCGGCCGGCTGGTCATCCGCAAGCCGTGGCCGTCGATGACCCGGACCATCTGGGGCGACCGCAAGCGCTTCAAGAAGACCTACTGGTCGGACTACAAGGGATTCTACACCGCCGGCGACGGCGCGCGCCGCGACAAGAAGGGCAACTTCTGGATCGTCGGCCGGCTCGATGACGTCCTCAACGTCTCGGGCCACCGCCTCGGCACCGCCGAGGTCGAGAGCGCGCTCGTCGCCCACGACGCCGTCGCCGAGGCCGCGGTGGTCGGCCGGCCGCACGAGATCAAGGGCCAGGCCGTGGTCGCCTTCGTCACCCTCAAGGAGGGCCAGCGCGAATCGGCCGAGCTGGAGAAGAAGCTGCGCGACCACGTCGGCAAGGTGATTGGCGCGATCGCCAAGCCGGACGAGATCCACTTCACCCCGGCCTTGCCGAAGACCCGCTCCGGCAAGATCATGCGCCGTCTCCTCAAGGAACTGGTCGCCACCGGTGACGTCACCGGCAACACCACGACCCTCGAGGACTTCGGCGTGATCGACACCCTGAAGAAAAAGATCGCCGCCAGCCGGAAAGATTCATGACGACCAGCCGCTACATCCTCGCCCGCATCGCGCAGGCCTTCGGAATCGTCCGCCGCCAGCGGCGGATGGCCGAGGCCGCCAGCGAGATGCACCTCCTGCGCGAAGCCGAGCAGTTCCTCGGCCAGAAGGTCTGGGACAAGGTGGAGGGCATCGAGGAGCTCGGCATCGAGTACTGGAACCTGCGCCGCCTGCTCTCCGAGCGCGAGAAGCTCAGCCAGAAACTCGAGGAATCGGAGGAGGTCCTCGCCCTCGCCCACGACCAGCGCACCAACCTGCTCGGCGCCAAGACCGAGCCCCAGCTCGAGCTCGAGGAGAAGCGCTCGGAGCTGCTAACCCGGCTCGAGAAGCTGGCGCGCGAGCGCGACGAGCTGATCACCCGCGCCCGCGAGATCCGCCGCATCTACGACGGCATGCGCACCAAGCTCGACGTGCTCGGCAGCGAGGCCAACGTCGAGGAGAGGATCCGCGCCACGACCAAGGAGCGCATGGGCGAGCTGCGCACCGACTTCACGAACCTCAAGGAGCGCCGCGACGCGCTGGCCACGGAGATCAGCGCGATCGAGGTCGACCTCGGCAAGGTCGAGGAGCAGATCGACGAGGAGCGCTCGAGGCACCGCAAGGAGGCGGCCACCGCGTTCCAGCAGATCGGTGACGCCAACCGCAACATCTCCGCGCTGAAGGCCGAGATGGGCCTGATCGAGACCCAGATGCTCCAGCTCTACGGCGAGATCGGCCGCCACGTCAGCCGCAACGTCGCCAACAATCCGGGCTGCAGCTCCGCCAGCAAGGAGTATCGGCCGATGGTCGAGGTGATGAGCCAGCTGCGTCGCTCGATTTCCCTGAACCACCGCCTCGCGGGGATGTGATGGCGCGGGTTGGGCGATGAGCGGCTGGGGTGAGGTGGTGGAGCGCAGGGAATAGGTCCTATGCCCTGTGCTCCGCTTGCTCTCGCAGCCGCTCACCACCCACCCGCGCTCAAACCGCCGTGCGGCGCGACTCGAGGGCCTCGAGGAGCAGGCGGTGGATGCCGCCGAAGCCGCCGTTGCTGAGCACCGCGACGACGTCGCCCTCGCGCGCCTCGGCGGCGACCGCCGCGACGATCTCGGCCACCTCGGCGAGGTGGCGCCCGCGCCCCCCAGCCACCGACTCGGCGACGCGGGCCGGGTCGAGCCGATCCTCGAGCGGGACCTTCTCCGGATCCGGCAGGGCGCTGATCACCGCGATGTCCGCGCCGCCCAGGCAGTCGGCGATCTCGTCCTGGAAGACCTTGCGCTTGGTCGTGTTCGAGCGCGGCTCGAAGATCACCCACAGCCGGGAATCGGGATACTGCTGGCGCAGCGCCGAAATCGCCAGGCGGATCGCCGTCGGGTGGTGGGCGAAGTCGTCGACCACCTTCACCCCGCCGGCCTCGCCACGCACCTCCTGGCGGCGGGCCACGCCCTCGAAGCTCGCCAGTCCGGCGCGGACCTCCTCGGCCGACAGGCCGCCGGCCAGCGCCGCGGCGACCGCCATCGCGGCGTTGCGGACGTTGAACTCACCCGGCATCGGCACCGTGAATTCCTCGCCGGCGAGCCGGAAGTGGCTGCCGTCCGGCTCGTAGTGCACCGCCTCGATGCGCAGCTCGTTGTCCTCGCCGAAGCCGACCCGCTCGACCGGGCACGGCGCTCCGGCGGCGACGTCGAGGCAGTTCGGGTCGTCGCCGTTGACCAGCGCGCGGCCGCTGCGCGGGACGATGTTGAGCAGGCGCCGGAAGCTCAGCTTGATCTCGTCAAGGTTGTCGTAGATGTCGGCGTGGTCGAACTCGATGTTGTTCACCACCGCCACCTCCGGCAGGTAGTGCAGGAACTTCGAGCGCTTGTCGAAGAAGGCGGTGTCGTATTCGTCGCCCTCGAGGACGTTGAAGTCCGAGTCGGTGAAGTTCGCGCCGCGGCCGAGGTTGCGCGGCAGGCCGCCGATCATCCAGCCGGGGTTGCGGCCGGCCGAGCGGAACAACCACGCCAGCATCGACGCCGTCGTCGTCTTGCCGTGCGTCCCCGAGACCACGAAGTTGCGCTTCCCGCGCAGGAACTGCTCCTTCATCACCTCGGGCAGCGACTGGTAGAGCAGCCGGCGGTCGAGCGCGGCCTCGGCCTCGTCGTTGCCGCGGCTGATCGCGTTGCCGATGACGATGGTGTCCGCGTCCTGCGGGATGTTCTCCGCGCGGTAGCCCTCGGCGATCCCGATCCCCTCCCCCCGCAGGAAGTCGGACATCGGCGGGTAGACCTTCTCGTCGGACCCGGTGATCGTGAAGCCGCGTTGTTTCATCGCCACGGCGACCGCTCCCATCGCGGTCCCGCAGATGCCGGTGAAGTGGTAGTGCTTTCCTGCCATGAATCCTGCCCTGGTCCCCCGATCGCTAGAAGGTCGGTGCCGACACGGTGTTCTGGTCGATCTCGTCGCGCCGGTCCCGCAGGATCCGGTCGGCAATGCTGCGCACCATCTCGGTGAGCAGCAGCCAGAGGTGGCTGCCGCGGCGGTAGTCGGCCGGGGCGATGTGCTTCACCCGGCCGGCGTCCTCGCTGAGGCGGAAGCACTTGCGGAAGCTGCTGCCGGTCTCGTCGTCGGGGTTGTAGACCGCCACCGCGTTGCCGCCGTTCTTGGCCATCACCGTGAAGCAGGGCACGTCGGTCGGCCCGTCGCCGACGTAGATCATGTTGTGGAACGGGATCGGCCGCAGGTGCGGCGGCATGTGGTCGTTGACGTCCTGCGAGTAGTCCAGCATCCCCTTGTTGATCCGGAACAGGAACTGGGTCTTGGTGGTGTGCGAGATCGCCCGCTTGGGGAAGGCGATCCGGCCGTGCTCGTCCTCGCCGAACTCGCAGCCGAACACCGCCTTGACCTTCTGGCGCAGTCGCGAGCCGTCGAGCAGGGCCTTGAGGCCCGAGGAGATGATGTAGGGCTCGATGCGGATCCCGGCGGCCTCGTGGTCGACGGAGAGCACCGCCGGCCCCAGCTCGTCGAAAATCTCGGGAACCCCCGGGAAGAAGCGCAGGCCGCCGCCCAGCTCCTGCAGCCGGGCGTTGCTCACCTGGTCCATGCCGAGGTAGTCGAGCAGGCACTTCAGGTAGGCCAGCTCGCCGTCCCACTGCTCTTCAGCCACCAGGCGGTTGCACTTCTTCCAGAACTGCCCGGGGTCGATGCCGAACTCCGGAAACAGGACGTCGTCCTGCATGTAGCTCGGGCTGAGCGTCTGGTCGTAGTCGAGGACCAGCGCGATGATGTTCTGGGGAGCGGCCATCCGGCAGGGCCGAAGCAATCAACCCCGCCGCGGGGCGGCAAGCGCAATCCCGGCCCGCGGGCCGGATCGGCAGGGAGGCCGCGGCCCGTGGGGAGCCTCAGACCACCTTGCGGGTGGCCGACTCGTCCGGCATCCCGAGGCTGCGGCCGCTGAGGCGGCGTGGGCAGTTGTCGAACTCCTTGCGGCAGCAATCGAGCTTCGAGCAGTCGAACTCGCAGATCGCGACGTCCTTGGGGACTTCCTGGACCAGGTTCTTGGAAAGCCAGTCCTTGAGCCTCTGGCAGTGGCCGCTGTGTCCGCCGTGGCCGGAATCTCCGGGGCGGGCGGTCGGGTCGGATGATGTTGGGGAGTGCATGGCGGGGGAGGATTACAGGTTCGTTTACGGGGCGGATTCTGGCAAGGGGCCCGCAAGATCTGCGGGTTCTGTGGGGAAATCTGCGGGATCGGCGGCCTCGCCGGGCCCGCCGGCGTTGTGCAGGCGGCTCCACACCAGCCGTGGCAGGGTCCAGCCGGTGATGCCGAGGATGGTCAGGCCCATCGCCACCAGCATCGGCCCGAGCCCGCCGTGGCCGAGCACCAGCCAGGCCAGCACGGCGAGGACCGCCGTCTCGACCAACTGGATCCGCGCCAGGCGCAGGACCTGTCCGGTGGCGATCATCAGCGAGTGGTTGAGGTGGCGCCAGACGTGGGCGGCGAAGTAGAGCGCGAAGCAGGCGAGGATCCCCCGCCCCGTGTCGCCGAACTCCTCGCCCAGCCACAGCCGGAAGACCCAGGGGCCGAGCGTGACCAGGCCGAGCGCCGCGCCTGCGGCGACGGCCAGGCCAAAGAGGCAGAGCTTGCGCGACGCCCGCCGCGCCCACTCGCGGTCACCGCGCGCCAGCGCCTCGGCCACCGCCGGCCAGGTCGGCGTGCTGAGCATGATGACGAAGCCGAGGCCGTTCACGGCCAGGGTCACGAAGATGCCGAACAGGGCGACCTCCGAGACCCCGAGCACCCGGCCGACCATCCAACCGCACAGGTTGTACTCGACCACCCCGGTCAGCAGGCAGCAGGAGGCGAAGGCCAGGCCGTCGCCGAACAGGCCCCGCGCCATCGCCGGTCGGAACGAGCGCAGCGAGGGCAGCAGCTCGCGGTGGCGCCGCCACAGCATCCCGATGTTCCCGAGCTTCATCAGCACCTGCGAGCCGTGGATCGCCAGCACCAGGAACCACACCTCGGGAAGGAACCAGACGCCCGCAGCGATCGCCACCGCCGACACCAGGTTGCCCGCCGCGCCCCACAGGTTGGTCTGGTGGACCTCGAGCAGGCCCTCGCGCATGCGGTCGGCGAGGTTGAGGACGAACAGGGCGACGAAGAGGACCAGGCCGAGCCACAGCGCCGGGCGCATCATCGCCTCGCTGCCGGCGAAGTCCGCGCCGTAGATCGTCGGCAGCGGCACCGTCGCCAGCAGGACCGCCAGCACGCCGCCGATCAGCAGGGCGACTGCCAGCATCAGGAAGAAGGCCGACGAGGCCAGCGCCCGGCGCCGCGCCGGGTCGTCGCTGGCCTGGGTCAGGCCGTGCGCCAGCGCCGGACCCACGCCGACCTGGAACAGCTGGATCGTCGTCAGCGTCAGGGTGACGCTGGTGAAGATGCCGAACTCCACGCGACCGAGCACCCGCACCGCCAGCGGGATCGCCAGCAACTGCAGCAGCGCCGTCCCCGCCTTCGACAGGAAGGAGGTCACCACCGCCAACCGGATCGAACGATCCCGTTTGTTTCGGTCACTGGTCATCGGTCACTCGTCACTGGCTCACTCGTCACTGCCTCACTGCCTCACTGCCTTGTCTAGCACGCCCCCTTCCGCTTGAGGAAGGTCAGGAACATGATCTGGAAATCGAGCAGGAAGTTCCAGTTCTCGATGTAGTCGAGGTCGAACTTGACGCGCTCGTGCAGGCAGGTATCGCCGCGCAGGCCGTGGATCTGGGCCCAGCCGGTGACGCCCGGCTTGATGTTGTGGCGCACGTTGTAATGCGGGATCTCCTCCTTGAACCCGTCGATCAGCTCGGGGCGCTCGGGGCGCGGGCCGACCAGGCTCATGTCGCCCTTCAGCACGTTCCAGAACTGCGGCAGCTCGTCGATGTTCCACTTCCTCATGAAGCTCCCGACACGCAGGCAGCGCGGGTCGTCGCGCACGGTCCAGCCGGGGGTGCCCGCCGACTCGGCGTCGGGGCGCATGCTGCGGATCTTGAGGATGTCGAAGGGTCGGCCGTTGAGGCCGATGCGGCGCTGGCGGTAGATCACCGAGCCCGGCGACTCGAGGCGGACCGCGACCATGAAGGCCGCCATCACCGGCGCGAAGATCACCAGGCCGACCAGGGCCCCGGCCACGTCGACCAGGCGCTTGAAGAAGTTGTTGAAGGCGTGGTGCAGCGGCAGCTTGCCGACCCCGAGGACCGGCATGCCGTGGAAGCTCTCGAGCTGCAGCCCGGAGACGAGGATCTGGAAGCAGCTGGGCACCAGCTTGAAGTCGACGAACTCCCGCCCGCAGGTCTCGGCCAGGTCGAGCATGCCGCTGCGGTCGGCCGATCCGTCGACCGCCATCACCACGTCCGCCTCGTGGTCGCGGACGATCGCGCGCAGCTCCTCGAAGGAGCCGAGCACCGGCATCCCGGCGGGCGGCTCGGTGTCGAAGCGGCCGCCCTGCGGGCGCACCACGCCGAGCGGCCGGAGCCGGTGGGCCCGGCCCTCGCTGAAGCGCCCGAGCGCGCGCTCGCATTCTTCGTTCCAGCCGACGAAGACCGCCTTCTGGCGCAGCGCCGCGGCGAACTCCTCGCTACGAAGGATGCAGTAGAGAACCCAGCGCCAGCCGACCAGGCCGGCGGCGAGGATCGCCGCGGCGATGCCGCAGAACATCCGGCTGATCGCGGGCTCGATCTTGAAGATGAGGGCCAGCCCGAGGAAGGCGACGAACCAGATCACCGCCGACTTGAGGATCACCGCGACGGTGCGCCGGATCGCCAGGAAGCGGCGCGGGTCGTGGAGCCGGAAGTTCGCCAGCAGGCCAAGCATCAGCACGGAGCCGAGGACGACGTGGACGAAGTAGTTCGACAGGTCGATGCCGCGGTGGACCACGCCGACCTCGCGGACGCCGGTCTCGAAGCGCAGCAGGTAGGCGCCCAGCAGGCTGAGCACGACGACGGCGGCGTCACCGAGGAAGCTCAGCGCGACGAGCTTCTGGTGGGCCATCCAGGGGCGATGGCGGTGGCGCAGCGCGAAGGGTCGGGGGGACGACAGGGATTCAGGAGAGAAGCGTGCCACGGGGGCACCCACCTCCAACTCGGGGTCGGGCGATTTCATGTCGGGGGGACATTCGGGGGGTGAATCAGCGCCGCTGGGTGGGCGGCGGCGACGGGTTTGGGGGGATCGGGGGGGGATCGGGTGTTCGGGGTCTGGCGGATGGCGTCGGGGAAACGCCGCGGTCGGGGGAACCTCCGCCGCCGCTTGGGTCAGCGCGGGATCATCAGGCGCGGTCCTTCATGGGCAGGGGAAAGTGGACGACTTGCTCGTCCGGCTCGGGTCGGGTCATCGCGATCGCCGGGCGCACGAAGGAAACCACCGGCCCGGACCCGGGGGGCGGGTCGGCCGGGGCATCGTTCCAGACGAAGCCGCTGAGCCGGGCGCCGGCCGAGCCGAGCAGGCCGACGACGCGGTCGAGCTCGCGCTTGTCGGCGCCGTGCTCCGACACCACCAGGCAGGTCAGGTCGGCGTAGCGGCCAATCGCCTGCACGTCGCTCGTCTCGAGCACGGCGGGGGCGTCGATGGCCACCCGGTCGAACCAGCGGAAGGCGTCCTCGAGGAGCGCCGGGAAGCGGGTGCCGGCAAGCAGCTCGGAGGCCTCGCCGGTGACCTCGCCGGAGGACAGCAGGAAGAGCTTGGAGACCGCGGTCGGGAAGCAGGCCTCGGCGGGCGTCGCCCGGCCGGCCAGGAAGTCGCCCAGGCCCACCGAGTCATCGCCGCGGCCGAGGTGGTCGCGGCTCAGGCCGGGCACCCGCAGGTCGCCGTCGACCAGCAGCGTGCGGTAGCCCTGCAGCGCCAGCGAGGCGGCGTGGTTCATCGCGCAGAACGACTTGCCCTCGCCGCTGCGGGCGCTGGTGAACAGGACGGTGCGGTGACCCGAGGAACCGCTCGGCGGCGCCAGCACCGCGCGCAGCCGGCGGAAGGCCTCGGCGGTGTCCGACGCGGGGTCCTCGGTCAGCAGCATGCGGCCGGCGGCCGCCTTGCGGGCCCGCGGCACGCTGGCGAACAGCGGCGCCCCGAGCACCCGCGCCACCGCCGAGGGATCGCGAAGGCGGCGGTCGCCGATCTCGGCGCCGGCCATCAGGATGAGCCCGAGGAAGCCGCCACCGAAGGCCGCCACCGGCAGCAGGATCGCCTTGCGCGGGCGGAAGGCCCTCTCGGGAACCAGCGGGTTCTCCTCCCAGCGCAGGATCGAGGCGGGCACCGAGGCGGCCAGGCTGGTCTCGCGCAGGCGCCGCGCCACCGAGGCGTGCAGCTCGCGGTCGGCCTCGGCCTCGCGCACCAGCGTGTTGAAGTCGGCGCGCAGGCCCTCCACGTCGACCGCGTTGTCGCGCGCCTCGGCCATCGCCAGCTTGAGCTTCTTCTCGTTGTCGACCGCCACCGCGTAGCTCTTCTCGAGGGCCTCGCCCGCGGTGCGGACGGCGGCGTCGAGGCTCTCGCGCAGGCGGACGAGCTCCTGGCTGATCTCGATGTGCACCGGGTGCTTGTGGAGGTAGCGCTTTTCGACCGCGGCGAACTCGAGCTCCTTGTCGCGCAGCTGGCGCGCCAGCGTGAGGACCTCCTCGCTGTGGTCGCTGCGACCGAGCCCGGCGAGCGCGTCGGGATCCTCGGGGTCGAACTTGCCGAACGCCTCGAACTCGGCCTCCAGCCGCAGGCGCTCGGCGCTGGCGGCGCCCAGTTGGGCGGCCAGGGTGCCGAGCTCGTCGCGCACCAGAGTGTCGCCGCGGACGCCCTCGAGCCCCGGCACGGGATTGGCCTCGCGGAAGTCCTGGACGCGGCGGGCCGACGCCTCCATCTGCTCACGCAGGCGCTTCTCCTCGCGGGCAAGGCCCTCGCTGACCTGCTCGGTCAGGCGCTCCTGGCGCTCGAGGGCGAGGTTTTCATACTCCTGCTTGATCGACTCGACCAGCTGCCTGGCGCGCCCGGGGTCGGTGTCCTCCACCGAGATGCGGATGATCCGGGTGCCACGCTCGAGCCCGACGCGGACCCGCTTGGACAGCAGCCCGAGCAGTTCCTGCTCGCTCAGCTCCTCGCCGGCGTAGGCATCGCCGACATCGAGCCCGTTGGCCCGGATGACGCGCAGCAGCAGGGTCGTCGAGACCATGCCGTGCTCGACCGACTGCATCTGCTCGAGGTCGCGCGACTCGGCCGGCGCCAGCGCGCGGATGTCGAGGATCTGGGGCGCCTCGGTGCTGACGTAGACCGCCCCCGTCGAGAGGTAGGTCTTGGGCACCTTGGTGAGGTAGCCGGCCATCGCCACCACCGCGGCGGTGGTCGTGATGGCCGCGATCCACCAGCGCCGGCGCAGCACGCCGAGAAAGAAGCCCGGCTCGACCCGCGGCAGCTGCTCGGTGGCGCTGGCAGCCGGCGAAACCCGGGTGCTCGGCGGCTGGTCCGCCTGGTTTCTGGAAATCATCTCGTTCATGGCAATCTGCCCTCGGTTCTCAGCTCTCAGCTCTCAGCTCTCAGCTCTTCGCTCTTCGCTCTTCGCTCCTAAAACAGCCCCTCCGGCACGGTGATGATGTCACCCTCGCGCAAGACCAGGTCCTTGGCCCGGCCCGAGGTGATGTCCTTGACGTTGATCCGCACCGGCTCGGCCGAACCGCGGCGCTTGAGCGTGACCTTCTTGGCGTTGGCGATCCGGGTCATGCCGCCGGCCATGCCGATCGCCTCGACCAGGCTGAGGCGGCGGTCGGCGGAGAGCTCGAACACGCCCGGGTTCTGGACCTCGCCGAGCACGGTGATGACGCGGCGGACGCGCGACTCGATCGACACGCTGACCTGCGGGTCGACCAGGTAGCCGTCGCGCAGCCGCGCCTCGATGACGCGCGCCGCCGAGTCGGTGCTCAGGCCGCGCAGGCGGACGGCGCCGATGAGCGGCATGGTGATGGTCCCGCTGGAGGAAAGCTGGCCCTGGGTGGTCAGGTCGTCCTCGCGGAAGACGCGGATTTCGACGGTGTCGCGGCTGCCGATCACGCCGGACGAGCGACCCTGCACCTGGGCACCGGCCGGAAGCACGGCGAGCAGGCCAAGCAGGAGGAAGAGGAATCGGTTCATCGGATTCAGGGGATTAGAAGCTGTAGTCCATCCCGACCCCGGCCTGGTGGTTCGAGTAGCCGAAGAAGGGGTTGTTGGAGTCGTTGCGGGAGTACTGATAGAAAACGTTCACGCTGAAGTCCTCGTTGACCTCGTAGGCGAGCGCGGGGCGGATGAAGTAGATCTCGTCGCGGCGGTTCGCCGGCCCGGTCCCGGAGACCCGGCGGTAGTTCGCCTTCTCGACGCCGCCCTCGAGCCGGGCGGTCCAGCCACTGCCGAGGTACTGCGCCACGCCGCCCGTCACCCCGGTGACCCGGTAGTTCTGGCCGTTGAAGAAGGCGGAGGCCTCCTCGCGACGGTAGCCCGCGAGGTAGAGCGTGGTGCCCTCGCGCGGGCGCCAGTCGGCCCGCGCCTCGAATACCGGGTAGGTCTCCGAACCGTTGGCGAACTCGCGGTGCTCGGCGCCGACCTCAAGGTCGAAGTTGATCTTCCTGCGCGGGCTCCAGACCAGCCGCGCGGTGGCGCGGTGGACGTCCTGGTCGGGCGCGCCGTCGACCTCCTCGCGGCCGCCGCGGTAGGCCAGCACGATCTGGGTCTTGGGCGAGTAGATGCAGCGCAGCGCGGCCTCGCCGAGCAGCTTGCTCGAGTCGGCCAGCAGCGCGGTGTCGTAGTCGGTCTTCTCCAGCGCCGCACCGAGTTCGACCGAGATCCGCTCGCGCGGCATCCAGGCGAGGCGGACCAGGTGGGCCTGCTCGTTGCGCTCGGTCTGGTTGCCGATGTCGGCGGTGGCGTCACCCAGGCGGCGGAAGGAGCCGCTGTAGCGCACCGCGCTCTCGTCACCGTTGTAGCCGGCGTCCCACTGCAGGTCGTGGTCGATGCGGCTGTCGTCGCGGTGGTCGAGATAGACCACCGCGGTCGGGCGATAGGCGACGCGCAGGTAGCCACCCTGCTTCGACGCGGGATCACCGATGCCGTAGGCCAGGCGGGGAGTCACGCGAATGACGAAGTCGCCCTCCTCGTTGACCTGGGAGAGGAAAATGTTGTCGTCGTAGGCGGCCGACACGATCAGCCCAAGATCGAGGCCTTCCTCGGCCAGCGCCGGCCGGTCGTCGCGCCGCAGGCCCTCCGGCCGCTGCAGGCGCTGGTCAACCCGCGTGGTTGCCCGCTCCA
>JAUIJB010000130.1 GCA_030430455.1 Verrucomicrobiia bacterium
CGTCGGCCTGGCCGTACTGGACCATCATCGCGCCGAAATAGTGCGGCCGCGCCATGATGTCGGCGGGGTCCTTGATCTCCATCCGGCGATAGCGCTCGATCTTGACCAGCCGGCGACAGAACAAGGCGAAGTCGGTCGACTCCTTCGGCTCGAGGATGTTGACCCAGGTCAGGTCCACCGAGTTCTCCCTGGCCAGCTGGCGAATCCGCTGGCGGTTGCCGAGCAGGATGGGCACGGCGGCCTCGGCCTTCACCAGTCGCTCGGCGACCCGCAGAACCCGCAGGTCCTCGCCCTCCGTGAACACGATTCGCTTCGGGTGGCGCTTGAGCTTCTCCAACAACGGTGCGGTGAAGTCCGTCGGGGCTTGAACTGGGCTGGGGTCGGGGTCCATGAATGCTCGGCCGGAAGGCTCCGGCGGCGCGAGAGACTAGCCCGTCTAACGAAATTGCCGCAACCCGAAACCCCGCATCCGAGTGCCCGCCGACTATCACAGCCACACCCCGCTCTGCCACCACGCCGAGGGCACCCCGGAGGCCTACGTCGATGCCGCCCTCGCGGCCGGCCTCAGCGAGTTCGGCATATCCGACCATGCCCCGGCGGTTCCCGAGCCCTTCGACGACTGGCGGATGGCGGAATCCGACCTGCCGGCCTACTTCGACTGGATCGAGCGGGCCCGCGGCCACGCCGCCGGGAGGATCCCGGTCCGCGCCGGGCTGGAGTGCGACTGGCTGCCCGGCTGCGAGGGCTGGATCGAATCCCTCGCCGGACGCCACGACTGGGACTACCTGATCGGCTCGGTGCACTACCTCGAGGACTGGGACTTCGACAACCCGAAGTGGATCGGGCGCTGGGCCGAGGTCGATGTCGCCGCCGTCTGGCAGCACTACTGGTCGACCTACGCCGACATGGCGCGCAGCGGCCTGTTCGACCTGCTCGGGCACCCGGACCTGGTGAAGAAGTTCTCGCATCGCCCGAGCGGCGACCTCGCCCGCTACTACGAGCCGGTCATCGAGGCGATCCTCGCCTCCGCTGCGGCGATCGAGCTCAACACCGCCGGATGGCACAAGCCCTGTGCCGAGGCCTATCCGGAGCCCGGTTTCCTTCGCCTCGCCTGCCAGGCGGGGATTCCGCTCGTGCTCTCGTCCGACGCCCACGCACCGGGGGAAGTCGGGCGCGACTTCGACCGCGCCACGGCGCTCGCGCTCGATGCCGGCTACCGCTCGACCCTGTTGTTCGAGAAGCGCGGGTCACGGAGCGAGGCCCTCGTCCCAGTGGGCGAGGATGGCGCGCTGGATGTCCGCGGCCGAGGCGACCTCGACAGGTGACCCCAGCACCACGGGTTGCTCGCCCGGGTCGACCTGGTCGCGCCCGTGCGAGCCCCGCACCAGCGTGTCGTCGAGCGGGATCACCTCGAGCAGGCCGCGCAGGCCGAGCTTCTTCCGCATCAGGTGGGCCGCCACCTTCAGCCTGGGAAAGCGCAGCGCGGGGTCGACGAACAATTCCACCGGGTCGTAGCCCGGCTTGCGGTGGATGTCGATGGTCCGCGCGAAGTCCGGCGCCCGATCGTCGTCCTCCCAGTAGGCGTAGCTGAACCAGCTGTCGGAGTCCGCCACGGCGACCAGGTCCCCGCCGCGATCGCCCCCCACCCCGGCGCCCCACAGCTCGCTGCCGCCGAGGACCGCGTCGATGCCGTCGACGGCCTCGAGCCGTGCGCGCACCGCGGGGATCAGGCCACGATCGTTCACGTAGACGTGGGCGACCTGGTGATCCGCCACGGCGAAGGCGCGGCAGCCGCCGGCATCGAGCGTCTCGCGGCCCAGCTCGTCCTTCACCTGGATCCAGCCCTCCTTGCGGAACACCCGGTTGAGGGCGATCGCGCGGCGCACCGGCGAGATGCCGTACTCGGAGACCACCATCACCCCGACCCCGGCCGCCTCGAGAAACTGGATCAGGCGGCCGGCCACCTCGTCGATCGCCGCCAGTTCGGCATCCACCGTCGGCCCCTCCGGCCCCTCGCGCTGGAGGCAGTAGTCGAGGTGCGGCAGGTAGACCAGGTTCAGGTCCGGCTGGTGCCGCTCCTCGACCCAGCGCGCCGAGTCGGCGATCCACTGTGACGATCCGATCCCGGCCGCCGGGCCCCAGAAGGCGGGAAAGGGAAAGTCCCCCAGCGCCGCCTTGATCTCCTCGCGCAGCCCCATCGGCTGGGTGTGAATGTCGAACACCTTGCGGCCGTCGGAGGGATAGAGCGGTCGCGGCGTGATGGCGAAGTCCGCCGAGGAGTACATGTTGTACCACCAGAACAACTTGGCACAGGTGAAGCCGGAGGTCCTTTCGCGCAGCAACTCCCAGACCTTGGGGCCGCGGACGAGATGGTTGCTCTGTTTCCAGAAGCGAACTTCCGCATCCTCACGGTCGTACCAGCCGTTGCCGACGATCCCGTGGCGACCGGGGTCGAGCCCGGTGAGCATGGACGCCTGGGCGGTGCAGGTCACCGCGGGGAAGGCCGGGCGGAACGACTGCCGGCCATGGCGTTCGGCGAAGGCGCGCAAGCGGGGCATGCCGCGTTCCAGCAGCGACGCCGAGAGCCCGACCAGATTGATCACTGCAAGCCGACTCCGTCCTTCCATTGGGGTGATCCTCTCCCGCAGCGTGACGCCAGGCAAGACCCGCCCACCCGGGCTTTGCCCTTGTCCCCCCCACTGGTCCAATTATCCTGTTCAAAATTTTTTGAACTCACTGACTCACGCATGAAGCTCTTCGGCACCGACGGCATCCGCGGCCGTGCCAACCAAGCTCCGATGACCGTCGAACTCGCGCTTCGACTCGGTCGTGCCCTCGGCTCACGGCTGCAGGCCGGCGAGCTGCCGGCCAAGGTCCTGATCGGTCGCGACACCCGCCGCTCCGGCACCATGTTCGAGGCCGCGATCGGCGCCGGGCTGGCATCGGCCGGCATCGACGTCCTGCGCTCGCATCCCCTGCCGACCCCGGCCATCGCCATGCTCACCCGGAGCCTCGGGTGCGGTGCCGGGGTGATGCTGACGGCCTCGCACAACCCGGCCGAGGACAACGGCATCAAGATCTTCGGAGCCGACGGCTACAAGCTGTCGGACGAGCTCGAGGCGGAGCTCGAGGCCTGCCTGCTCGACCCCGACTGCGAGCTTCCCCTCAGCGACCCGCTCGACATCGGCCACACCCACCCGGTCGCGGAGCGCTCCGCCGAGTACATCGACTTCATCCAGCGGCTTGCGGGACGCCCTGACCTTGCAGGCCTCACCCTGGTGGTCGATGCGGGCAACGGTGCGGCCTCGGCCATCGCCGCGCGGACCTTCGAGTCCCTCGGCGCCAAGGTCATCGCCACCGCCTGCGAGCCCGACGGCCGCAACATCAATGCCGGCTGCGGCGCCCTGCACCCCGAGCATGCAGCCCTGCTCGTCCGCGAGCACCGGGCCGACCTCGGCATCTCGCTCGATGGCGACGCCGACCGGGTGATGTTCTGCGACGAGTCCGGCCATCCGGTCTCGGGCGACCGCGTCCTCGCCCTGCTCGCCCTCGGCCTGCATCGCCAGGGGTTGTTGAATGGCGCCGTCATGGCCTGCACCGTGATGTCCAACCTCGGGCTGCACGAAGCGATGAAACGGGAGGGGATCGAGGTGATCACCACCGGCGTCGGCGACCGCAAGGTGCTCGAGGCGCTGCGCGCCCGCGGCGGCTCCTTCGGCGGCGAGAACTCCGGCCACATCCTGTTCGCCGACCACTCGACCACCGGCGACGGCCTGCTCAGTGCGCTGATGCTGCTCGCGCTGATGAAGCGGGAGGGCGCCCCCCTCTCGGAGCTCGCCGCCGTGATGGAGGAGTTCCCCCAGAGGCTGGTCAACCTCTCCATCCCGGCCAAGCCGCCGCTGAGGGAACTCGGGCAGCTGCAGGCGGCCCTCGCCGAGGCGGACCGGGAATTCGGCGATGCCGGGCGCCACCTGATCCGCTATTCCGGCACCGAGAACAAGATCCGCATCCTCGTCGAGCACCGCGACCGCGGGCAGCTCGAACGCTGGGTCGACCGCCTCGTCCAGGCGGTGGAGGCCGACTTCGCCGCGCAGCCCTGACCCCCTTCGCCATGCCCCTCTTCACCGCGCGCCCGATCGAGCAGTTCCCCATCGGCAACTTGCCGCTGGCCGAACACCACCAGCGCCTGCGCGAGTCCCGCGGCGGCGGGCTCGCGATCCACCCCCACGCCTGGATCCACCCGGCCGACCTGACCCTGCTCCGGGACGGCGCCGCCACCACCCTGCTCGACGACGACGGCGTCGCGCTCGCCTG
>JAUIJB010000070.1 GCA_030430455.1 Verrucomicrobiia bacterium
TGTCCCCCGAGATCCTGGAGCTTCCGGTCCACGTCGGTCCGCAATATCAGGAGAATCCTGGCGTCTCCGCGGCCGCTCCACCTCACCCCAAGCCCAACCAAAAAAGACAATCTTCAGGTAGAACGTCGAAGTCCACACACCCGCTGCCGGGAGCGCGGCTCCGACTCAGGTTGAGGGTTGTAGTGATCCCGGAGAACCCGACTCGGAGCGGGCAGCGGGTTGTGGTGCGACGCCTTGTTCGCCTTGGTTTGGTTTGATCGCCGCTTCGGTCGCCGGGTAGTTAAGCTTGTGGTAGCTCCACACGCCATCAATAAACCAGCCCACCTTGGCTCGCGTCGAGTCCGGATAGCCTCGCAGGATCTCGGCAAACCGCTCATCGCCAACTGCTGTCAACGCCCAGACCAACTGTGAGGAGTAGATTTCAGAACGCTCCCCATCAAATCGCTCCTGAGACTCCGCCCGGTCAAACAGCTTCCTCACCTCAGCGTCGGAGAACGTATCAGGATCCTTGCCCTTCTCCCAGTAGTAGCCCTTCGTGATCATTGATTCCTCGACTGTCTGGATTCCGGGCTCGGTATAGTTCGAGGTCGATACGCAGCTCGACATCACGAGCATCAGACTCACCACGGCCATAAGAATCGGAATGGAGATGCGCATGTGGGTCTTTCTGGCGAACAGTGTATTGTGCCTCATGGGGGTATTCAGGAGATATCCCCATGAGTGGTATCTCGGGGAGTATGATGCGTGAGCTGGTCAGATCAATCAGGATCGTGGAGGTGGACTCGCGAGGGTGATGGAGGTTCGGATCCGTCTCATAAGTCACTCATTACAAGGGATCGACGCCGCGTGGAGTGGGAACCTTCCGGGAACCTCTCGGGCCTTGGCGCAGTCCCTTCCGGGACACCCACCGGGAACTTTCTCATCGGCGATACCTCCCAGGGGGATATCCCCGGGATACCTCCCATGGGGGTATCCAGTTACGGGGACTTTCACCAGGTTTTTGCAAAGCTCCGATAAGAGGGATTATGGGAACATCACCGTTTCACGAGGTCACTTTTCCAGCTCATTCGAGAACAACCAAGGAACCGATGAAATTCTCTGCCGCCTCACGCGCTGCCAGCAGCTCCCTTCATCATCAGAACCAAGGGGGCGCCTCTGCCTTCGCCAGAGGCCTTGGCGTGCATCCGAGGCTCAACGCCCCGCCATCCGCCATCCGCCATCCGCCATCCGCCATCCGACATCTAGGAACGCAGGGCACAGCGGCTGCACTGGCGGAGTTCGGGGCGGGCTTCCAGGCGGGCGTAGTCGATCCACTCGCCGCAGGCGCTGCACAGGCCGTATTCGCCGAGGTCCATGCGGCGCAGCGCCTCGCGCAGTTCGTGCATCCGCATGCCACGCTGGCGCTCGGCCTCCTTCGCCACCTCCTGCATCTGCATCGCATCGAGCCGGCTGAGGCGGCCGATCGACTTGTCGGGGGACACGGCGGCGGTGCTGTCGCCCGCCGCGGAGGCCTTCCTTTCGAGTCGCTCGAGCTCCTCACGGGCGAGGATCTCCAGCTCGATCAACTGCTCGGTCTCCAGCATCGCGGCAGCCTGCCAAGCCGCGTGGCCGCCAGCAAATCCGATTTGACCCACCTGCCCTTGCCCTATTGCCCGGGGACCCGCTAGGCTGAGGGAAAACCACATGGAAACCCGCGTGCACACCCCCGACGATGGCGAGCCGGCCCTGGTCCAGGACGTCCTCGACTCGCTGAAGAAGGAGAAGCTCCAGGCCCGGCTCGAGTCGCAGAACTGGGGCGACTGGATTCACCTTCGCAACAGCGACACGGTGATCAGCATCGAGTCGAACCACGGCCTGACGACGACCGCCACCATCGAGCACGGCGAGGAACCAGCCGATCCCGCCATCCTCCGCGCCTTCGACCGCCTCGGCTGGGTCGGCATCGACGAGGACGGTGAGTTCTCCCTCGCCTGACGGCCCTGCGGACCGGGATGGTGGATGGTGGATGGTGGATCTTGGATCTTGGATCTTGGAGGCGCTTGGAGGGCGCCTTGCTCGACTTCAAGCGCTTCTTGGACAACGGACAAAGGACGACGGACAACGGATAGAAGGACCGCCCCTTCATCGCGAACCGGAGCCGCGCTCGGGGTGGCCTCGCCAGACAAGGCACCGGGCGCCGTGCGTTCCCCGGTGCCTCATCCGACCCCCTCACTCCAGCGCTCGCGGCCCGGGTCGGTTCAGGCCGCGAACTCAACCTGCATGGCCCGCTCGAGCAGCTTGCCGAGGATCTCGCCGCGGTCGAAGCGCTGGGCGAAAGCCCGGGCGCGACGGGAGAGTTCGGCGCGGTCGTCGTCGCTCATGGCCGCCACGGTGTCGAGGCAGCGGCGCAGGTCGTCGACATCGCCCGCCTCGTGCTCGAGGCAGTGGCCGCCGCTGGCCTCGGGGATGCCGCCGGTTCGGGTGGTGATCACCGGGCCGAGGCCACCGGCGAGCATCTTCTCGGCCACGGCGATGCCGAAGGTCTCGACGAACTCGGTGCGCGGCTTGCTCGGCAGGCACCAGGCCGCCGAGCCGTGCATGAGGATGCCCTTCTCGGCATCGCCGACGTCGTCGAGCACGTCGATGTCCGGAAACTCCGCCGCCATCGCGCGGATCTCGTCCTTGGCCGGGCCGTTGCCGCAGATGATGAGGCGCTTGCTGCCGCGCAGCTTGCAGTCGCGCCAGGCCTGAATGAGGTCGTCGACCCCCTTGGCCGGGGCGATGCGCGAGAGGAACATGACGTAGCCGTCGCGCTTCAGCCCGCGCTCCTCGAGGACCCGCTCGACCTCGTCGGGTCGCTCCTCGATGGTCGTGTAGGCCTTGGTGTCGATCGCCGGGTAGCTGATGCCGACCCGGCTCTCGAGCTGCCCGGTGAAGGCGGTGCCGAGGCGCTCGTCGACATCCCGGCCGGCGGCGACGATGAGATCCTTGGTGAAGCGGCTGACGGCGACCGGGTGGTCGTGCTCAAGGTAGTTCGAGAGCAGCACCTGAGCGGCCCCGAGGCGACCCTCGGCGACGGCATTGCTGACAACGTTGGTGATGTCCGAGCCGACCGCCTCGCCGACGGTGAAGACCGAGGAACGCGAGCCGCACTGTCGGAAGCTGTTGACCGCCTGCATGACCATCGGGCCGTGCGGCATGAGGTAGAGGTCCATCAGCAGGGTGCGACCCGGCGTCTTGTGGAGCAGGTCGGCGATGTGGCCGCTGATGCCGAGGGAAACGCGGCCATCGAGCACCTTGTAGTCGCCGAGCGGCTCGGGGCGGTCGATGTGGATGCCGGCCGAGTAGGGCGAGATGGTGTCCAGCGGCTTCAGCGGGAGCGAGCTCTCCATCAGGAGGTCGAGCGGGTAGCTGACGATGTGGGCCTCGCCGATGCCGGCCTCGATGGCAGCCTCGGCCAGGTTGCGGGCCTCGGTGGAGTGGCCGCAAATGATGGGGTCGGCGCGGACCAAGAAGACCGCCTTCTGGATCGGTTCCTGCGTATTGAGATTCATCATGCGCTCAATGGGTTTCCCGGGTCTACCGGGTTCCGGCAAGGAACCCGACCGCGGCCTGGATCCGCCGCTTGGGCGCGGAGGGTGCAGGATCCGTGCCATCAGGCCGGGAAGCTCGGTGGCAGATTCCTCACCGCGAAGTCGCCCGGCTCCTCCGACATCTCCAGCTCGAGCTTACCACCCTCCTGGAACTCGTTGATCTTCAGCCAAGCGCGGTCGATCACCTCGCCGTTGAGGCGGGCCTCGCGGACGTAGATCGCCTGTCTCGAGTTGCCCCGCGCGACCACCTCGAAGTCGCCGCCCGGGAGGTGGATCACGGCGCGGTCGAAGATCGGGCTGCCGATCAGCATGACCGGCTGGGCGCAAACCGGGAACAGGCCGATGGCGTTCCACACGAACCACGAGGACAGGCCGCCCGAGTCGTCGTTGCCTGGGAGGCCGCCGCGGCCGGGGGCGAAGCAGCCGTCCATCACGCGCCGCACGACCCGCGCGGTGCGGTCGTGGCGGCCGGCGTAGAGGTAGGCGAAGGGGGCCTCCATGTCGGGCTCGTTGTTGAGCCCCTCGAAGCGGAACACCCGCTCGCCGTGGCGCGGCTCGAGGAAGCCGAAGAACTTGTCGAGCAGGCCGACGAACTTCGAGGAACCGCCGGCGAGGTCGATGCGGGCCTGCATGTCGTGGAGCAGGCGGAACGAGTAGTTCCAGTTCTCCCCCTCGTAGTAGGTCGAGTCCTGGCGCAGCAGCCCGGTCTTTTCGTCGAAGGCCTCCACCCAGTGCACCGAGAGCGCGGTGGCGCGGTCGTGGATCAGCTGGTGGCCGACGCTGCGCGCCATCCGCGCCATGCAGAAATGGGCGTAGGCGATGTCGAGGGTGTGGGAGAGCGGGTCGACGCAGTGCGTCCGGGAGTACTCGGCGAAGCGGCTGCGGCGGCCCTTGCCGCTCTGGCTGGTCATCCACAACAGCGACAGGACGCGGTCCCAGTCGGTCTCCACCCCGCGCATGCGGGCGTCCTCGAGGATGGCGTGGCACAGTCCGGTGGCCTGCTTGGTGAAGCGGTCCGGCACGTTGTCCATCAGGTAGCTCACCGGGAAGCCGCCCTCGCGCTCGGCCACCTCGCAGAGGAACTCGACGAACTCGACGGCGCGCTCCGGCCACAGGCTGGTGACCAGCGGCAGGTGCGTCTTGTAGAGGTCCCACAGGGTCGAGAGATCGAGGAAGAACGGACCCGGGCGCGCGGTGAACGGGTTCTCGTCACGGAAGTCGGCGGGCTTGAGCAGGCTGTGGTAGAGCGCGGTGGTGAAGACCTGGCGCTGGGCCTCGCTACCGCCCTCGACCTCGATCCGGCCCAGCGCGCGCTCCCAACGCTCGGTGCCCTTGCGGACCACCGTTTCAAAGTCTTCGCCGGAGGGCTCCATGGTCGGGCGCGACGGCGCGCCGTCCATGCCTTCGACCGCGCGCTCGTCGCTGCGCAGCGAGAAACCGAAGACCAGCTCGATTGCGCCGCCCTCGCCACCGGTGAAGCCGAAGCCGAACTCGGGGCGGAACTTCTGTTTCTCGAGGGTCAGGTCGTAGCGTCGCTCGCCGTCGAGGATCTCGAGGTCCTCCCACAGGAAGGCACGGGCGCCGGCGCAGCGGCAGCGGAAGGACACCGGGATGCCCTCCATCACCACCGTGCCGCGCACCGAGCCGTCGTCCTCGATGTGCAGCTCCGCGCCCTGCGGGTAGACTTCCATGCCCTCGATGCGCAGGCCGCCGGAGGAGACATCGACCACGACCTGCGGGGTCCGCCCGGCGGGAAAGCGGTAGCGGTGGCGCACGCCGCGGGCCATCGCCGCGAGCTCGAAGTCGACGCCGCTTTCCTCGAAGCGACCGGCGTAGTAGCCGGGCCAGGCGCGTTCGTTGACCAGCGAGCGGCGCAGGTGGCGGCCGTCCATGCCCTCCTCGCCGAGCGGCGTGGTAAGCAGGTAATTGTAGTACATCCGGATCCGCCCGGTGCCGCTCTGCTGGAAGTGGGCGATGCCCTCGGCGCCGAGCTCCTCGAAGATCCGCGGCGGCGGGCCGCCGTCGAGCGAGAGCCCGTAGCGGCCGTAGCCGCTGATGTAGGCGCCGGAGTAGGCCCCGGCCGAGACCATCCCGAAGGGCAGGCTGGCGCCCGGATGGGTGTTGCCGATCGGCGGCTTGGCGCACCACCAGGTCGCCGCGATGCCCTCGGGCGGCGGCAGGTCGGCCGGTTCGCAGCCAATGAAGGGGTCCACCCGCGCGACGCTCGGGCAGTCCTCAGGAATCGGGCTCATTCAACATCCGGGTTTCCCTGACCTTCAGCAGGTCACGGGCCAACCGGCCGCGGGCAGGTTGGCCCCGGGCATATCCGTGCGCCGCCCTGTCCCGGGGAAGGCGGAGGTCGTCGTCGTGCTCGTGCTCGTCCTCGATTCCTTGGCTGAGGCGAGGCCGGAAGCGATGGGAGAGGTGGACCGGAGCGCCGACTTCCGTCGGCTGGGAGGTGGCGAGGCGGGGCGAAAGGGCGCTTCGGGGCGGGCTGAAGCCCGCGGTCCGATCGGCCTCAGACGTAGGGCAGCGACTCGGCGACCTCGGCGGTGCGCGGGGCGTTGTCGAGCAGCTCCTGGATCGGGTCCCAGCGGCCGCTGACCAGGGCGTCGCGCGCCGAGTCGGGGATCCGGCAGGGGAAGGAGTCGCCCGCCGAGCTGCGCACCTCGAGCGCTTCGAGGTCGATGGTGACCTCAACCGCGGGGTCCTCGTCGATCACCTGGCGAAGGCGGTCGATCTGCTCCGCCTCGAGGGTGACGCAGGGCATGCCGAGGGTGGTCGAGTTGCCGAAGAATATCTCGGCGAAGGACTGGGCGATCACCGCCTTGAAGCCGTACTTGCTGAGCGACTGCGGGGCGTGCTCGCGCGACGATCCGCAGCCGAAGTTAACCCCGGCGATGAGGATCGAGGCGTCCTCGAAGCGCTCGTCGTTGAGCGGGTGCTCGGTCTTCTCGCCGGTCTCGGGATCGAAGCGCACGTCGTGGAAGGCGTACTCGCCGAGGCCGTCGAAGGTCACGCACTTCATGAAGCGCGCCGGGATGATGCGGTCGGTGTCGATGTCCGCGCCCGGGACGAAAACTCCCCGCCCGCTGATCCGGGTGATCTTTTCCAGTGCCATGGTTTCGTGTCGGTTGATGGGTTGGTGAATCGTGTCGGCCGGCCGGCTTGCCCGTGGCGGCTCAGGGGGCGCCGGCGGCTCCGGCCGCGGCGATCCGGCTGACCCGGTAGCCCTCCTTGCGGAGCAGGTCGACGACGCTGTCGTCGCCGATGTAGTGGGCCACGCCCGCGGCGAAGAACTGGGACTTGGCGGGGGCCCCGCGGAGGCGCTTGTCGATGGCCTCGGCCATGCCGATGTTGCGCTTGTCGATGAGGACCTTGAGCAGGCGCTCGTTGAGCTTCCTGGCCTCGCCCCGCATCATTTCCTCGACCATGCCGCGGACCTGCCCGAGCAGTGCTTCGTCGTCGCCCTCGACGTACGCCTGCACCAGGTCGCCGACCGGGTTGCTGCCCTCCTCGCGGGCGACTTCCATCAGCCGCAGGGTCTCGCGCAGCATGGTGACCTGCTCCGCCTCGGTGAAGGAATCGAAGACCCGGAACTGGTCCTCCGGCTCCTCGATCGCGCCGGTCTCCCTGCCCTCCTTGGTGGCCCGGTCCCACAGCAGCTGGTCGAGTGCCTTGGCACCGCTGAGCTGGGCCTCGAGCAGCGGCAGGGTGACGCCCACCGACCAGGTCCGGAGGGACTGGAAGGGCGTGCTGTCGAGTTCCGGGTTGATGAGCTTGAGTTCCGCGTCGAGCCGCTTGGTCAGCTCCTCGCCGATCGAGTCGGAGAGCGTCCTGCCGTCGTCGCGGATGACCCGCGCGGCGAGCCCGATCTGCGACTTCGGGTCGAGCGGGATCTCGGTGCAGACCACGTCGGCCCCGGTGAAGGCCCGTTCGGCCGCGGGGTGGAGGACCGAGACCGGCCCGCCGCCGACGTGGATCGTGCCGAAGAGCCAGGAGGGCTTCTCCAGCCCCTCGCCCTCGACCTTCCACAGCATCGGCTCACGCGGGTGCCGCGGCTCCTCCGCCGCGGTGGCGGGAAGCACCGCGGCGGCGACCGCCAGCGCGGCGGCAAGCAGGGAACGGAGCATGACCGGGGTCGGCATGGTCGGCATGGTCGGCAGGACGGGACTCGGACGGGACGCGGAGCGGGTTCAGGCGGCCACCGGGCTGCCCGGGAACTCGAAGACCTCGCGGGCGTCGGCCACCGCACCGGTCACGGCGGCGGCGGCCACCATCACCGGCGACATCAGGATCGTGCGGCCGATCGGCGAGCCCTGACGGCCCTTGAAGTTGCGGTTCGACGACGAGGCGCAGATCTGGTCGCCGACGAGCTTGTCGGGATTCATCGCCAGGCACATCGAGCAGCCGGCGCCGCGCCACTCGAAGCCGGCCTCCTCGAAGACCTTGTCGAGGCCTTCCTGCTGGCACTGCACGGCGACGATCTGCGAGCCCGGCACGGCGATCGCCTTGACGCCGGGCGCGACCTTGCGGCCCTTGAGGAACTTCGCCGCCTCGCGGAAGTCCGACAGGCGGCCGTTGGTGCACGAGCCGAGGAAGGCGACGTCGATCTTGACGCCCTTGAGCGGCGTTCCGGGCGGCAGCTTCATGTAGGCGAGGGCCTCTTCGATGGTCGCCTTCTCGGCCTCGCTGGCGGCCCCGGCCGGGTCCGGAATGCGGTCGGAGATGGCGATGCCGTGGTCCGGCGAGATCCCCCAGGTGACCGTCGGCTCGATCTCGGCGGCGGCGATGCGGACGATGTCGTCATACTCGGCGTCCGCATCGGAGGCGAAGGACAGCCAGCGCTCGGCGGTGGCCTCGAAGTCGTCGTTGTCGACGTAGGGGCGCCCGTTGAGATACTCCACCGTCTTGTGGTCGGGATTGACGTAGCCGCAACGGGCGCCGCCCTCGATCGACATGTTGCACACGGTCATGCGCTCCTCCATCGACATCCGGTCGAAGACCTCGCCGGCGTACTCGTAGGCGTAGCCGATGCCGCCCTTGGCGCCGAGCCGGCGGATGATGTCGAGGATCACGTCCTTGGCGTAGACGCCGGGCGGGAGCTCGCCGTTCACCTCGATGCGGCGGACCTTGAGCTTCTCCATCGCCATGGTCTGCGTGGCGAGCACGTCGCGCACCTGGGTGGTGCCGATGCCGAAGGCGATCGCGCCGAAGGCGCCGTGGGTGGCGGTGTGGGAGTCGCCGCAGGCGATGGTGGTGCCGGGCTGGGTGATGCCCTGCTCGGGACCGACGACGTGGACGATCCCCTGCTTGCCGGAGGCGAGGTCGAAGTAGGTCACGCCGAACTCGTCGCAGTTCTCGCGGATCGCCTTGATCATGTCGGCGGCCAGCGGGTCGGCAGGCTGGTCCTGGTTCACGGTCGGCACGATGTGGTCGATCGTGGCGAAGGTCCGCTGCGGGAACTTCACCTTGAGGCCGAGGTCGCGCAGCATGCCGAAGGCCTGCGGCGAGGTGACCTCGTGGATCAGGTGGGTTCCGATGAAGAGCTGCGTGCGGCCGTCGGCCAGCTTGCCCACGGCGTGGGCGTCCCAGACTTTCTGATAGAGGCTCTTGCCCATGGTTGGATGGCGCCGGGGTTGCCGGCGGGGCGGCAAATTGGGTCAGTGGCCGGCGAATGTCAAAGGAGGAACCGCACCGGGCGGCGGGCCGCGGTGGACCGGATGCAGGCGGGTCGGAGAGCGGCGTCGCTCCGGTCCGGCTCCCGTGCCGTTCCCGGTACGTGACAGGGCACCGTCCGCGTGCTGCGGCCGGTGCCCGGTGGTGGAAGTCTGGAATCGGGGGTGCCGCTCGCTGGGAGCTTATTTCGCGTAGTGGACCTCCGGCGCAGCGGGAAGCTCCTGGAAGGCCGGCAGCGGGCGAAGCTCGGGGGCGCTGGCCTCACCGGTGCAGCAGGTGCAGGAACTGCCGAAGAAGGCGAAGGCGGCGGCGCAGAGGGCGGCAATGAGACGGATCATGGTCGTTTACTTGGTGTTTTGATGATGCGGGAAAGGTTCCGGGCGACCGGAGGACGAATGGCCGGAAAAATGCGGGGTGGACTGACAACCAGTCCACCCCGCTTTAAGTCATCTTTTCGCCCGGCTCACCCCGCGGGGGAATCCGGGCCGAAAGAATCAACAAACCTTACTTGGCCGGAGCGACATAGGTCGGCTCGGGAGCCGGAGCAGGCGCGCTTTCGCAGCAGGAGGTGGCAAGCATGGTGCCGGCCGCAGCCGCAGCAAGGAGGGCAATCTTCACAACTTTCATGATCGTGGTTGGTCTGGTTACTAGTTCAGTGGACGCCTGCGCCCATTGGCTCAGACAGGGCGCAGCCTAACGGCCGAGGCAGTCAGCGCAAGCCAAAACCCGGGCCGGAAGGTGCCAACACCCGCCTCCGAAGGCCCGAAATCGCTGGCCACCAAGGCAATTTATTCAAAATAAGTGATTATCATGACCGTTTGATGATCATCGTGATCGGGGGCCTCATCGGACGATCCTCCGAGGTCGCCATTTGGCATTGCGGGTCGCCGATTCGATCCTAGACTCCGCCGCCCCATGCCCACCACCTCCGCTCCCCACGTTGCGATCGTCGGCGCCACCGGTGCCGTTGGAGAGGAAATGCGCGCGTGCCTCGCGGAACGCCGGTTTCCGCTCGGCAAGCTGAGCCTGCTCGCCTCGGCGCGCTCGGCGGGCAAGCGCCTGGCCTTCGGCGACGCGGAAGTGGAAGTCCGCGAGCTCACTCACGACGCCTTCGAGGGGGTCGACATCGCCCTGTTCTCGGCCGGCGGCGGCATTTCCAAGGAGTTCGCTCCCTCGGCGGCGGCAGCCGGGGCCACGGTGATCGACAACTCCTCGGCCTTCCGGATGGACGAGGACGTTCCGCTGGTGGTGCCCGAGATCAACCCGGAGGCGGTCGGCGACCGCCCGCGCGGGATCATCGCCAACCCGAACTGCACCACCATCATCTCGCTGATGGCGCTGGCCCCGCTGCACCGCCGCTTCGGCCTGCGCTCGGTCATCGCCTCCAGCTACCAGGCGGTCTCCGGCTCGGGGGCGCAGGGCATCCTCGAGCTCGAGGAGCAGGTCGCGGCGATCACCGCCGGCAGGGACTTCGAGCCGCGGGTCTACCCGCGCCAGATCGCCTTCAACGTGATCCCCCAGGTCGATGCCTTCACCGCCAACGGCTACACCAAGGAGGAGCTCAAGATGCTCAACGAGGGCCGCAAGATCCTCGGCGAGCCCGAGCTGAAGGTCAGCTGCACCTGCGTCCGCGTGCCGGTCTACCGCTCGCACGCGGTGTCGATCACCGCGGTGTTCGGCGAGGACGTCGATCCCGCCGCGGCGCGTGCCTGCTACGACGGCCTGCCCGGGATCCGCGTCAAGGACGACCCCGCCGGGGGCGAGTTCCCGGTGCCGCTCGACACCACCGGCAAGGACGACTGCCTGGTCGGCCGGATCCGCCGCAGCCTGGTGCTCGACCGGGCACTCGACCTGTGGGTCGTCGGCGACCAGGTCCGCAAGGGGGCCGCCCTCAACGCGGTGCAGATCGCCGAGCTGCTCTGAACCGCGGCCGGCAGGACCCAATTCAGCCTTGGCGTCCGCGGCGCCATGGCGGTGAATTCCGTTTCCCGCCATGGACGAGCTCAAGACCTACCTGACGGAGCGCGCCGAGGAAGTCGACGCCGCCATCGATGCCGCCCTGCCGCGCGCCCGCGGCCGCCACGCCCGGATCCACGAGGCGATGCGCTACAGCGTCTTCGCAGGCGGCAAGCGGCTGCGCCCGATCCTCTGCCTGGCCGCGGCCGAGGCCTGCGGCGGCGACCCCCGCGAGGCGCTACCTCCGGCGGTCGCGGTCGAGCTGCTGCACACCTACTCGCTGGTCCACGACGACCTGCCCTGCATGGACGACGACGACCTGCGTCGCGGCCGGCCGACCTGCCACAAGGTCTACGGTGAAGGCATGGCGGTGCTGACCGGCGACGCGCTGCTCACCGAGGCATTCCGCGTGCTGTGCCGGACCCGGCCGACGAAGCGCTACAGCGCGGCGGACCACGTCGCCGAGCTGGCCCTGACCGGCGGATCGACCCGCCTGATCGGCGGCCAGGTGCTCGACCTCGAGGGCGAGGGCCAGGCGCTGACCAAGGCGCAGCTGGTGAGGATCCACGAGGCCAAGACCGCCGCGCTGCTGACCAGCTCGATCCGCCTCGGCGCGATGACCGCCAATGCGACGCCGGCCCGGCTCGAGGCGCTCGGCACCTTCGGCCACGCGCTCGGCCTCGCCTTCCAGGTGATCGACGACATCCTCGACGTCACGCAGTCGACCGAGGTCCTCGGCAAGACCGCCGGCAAGGACCTCGCGGTCGACAAGGCGACCTACCCCGCGATCCTGGGCCTCGAGAAATCGCGCCGCGAGGCCGCCCGGCTGACCCACAAGGCGATGAACGCCATCGAGCCCTTCGGCCGCCGCGCCCGGCGGCTGCGCCAGATCGCCGACTACCTGCTCGACCGGGAGTACTAGGCGGGACGTAAAAAGGGCGGGATCTGGTTATTGGCTATTGGGTTGTTGGTCGTCGGCCAGCGGAATCCCGCAAGCCCCGAAAGGGGCGCAGGATCGTAGCCCCGGGGTTCACCCCGGGGAAAGCTCGACTCGGCGAGGCAATCGAGGACGAGGACGAGGACGAGGACGAGTTACGACCCTCGACACCCCCGCGTCCCATCAACCCCGCGAGGGGCTGTCGGGTCGCGGTGCCATCACCGTTCATCCCCCGGCCATCACCGACCATGACCGTTCATCCTTGGGCATCGCCCCGCATCCCGGGGCCACCGCCGTCCTCTTTCCCTCCGTCGCCATCGGCCGCGACCCACTCGGCGACGATCGGCAGGTCGGCCTCGGCCCAGTCGAGCGAGCCGGCCTCGGCCGGCCGGATCCAGCGCAGTGCCTGGTGCTCGTGGGGGTGCGGGCTGCCCCCGAGCAGGCGGCAGCGCAGCGGGATCAGGCGAATCGGGCCACGGCCGTAGTCCCACTCGACCGGGCTCAGCCGGCCGGTGACCTCGACCTCGACGCCGAGTTCCTCGTCGAGCTCGCGCACCAGCGCGACGCAGGGCGATTCCCCCGCCTCGAGCTTGCCGCCGGGAAACTCCCACTTGCCGGCGAGGTGGGCGCCCTCGCCGCGCTGGCAGGCCAGCACGCGGCCGGCACCATCCTCGATCAGGCCGGCGACGACCTCGATCATCGCCCGTCCGCCAGCCGGTCGGCGAGCATCCGCGGCAGCTCCGCGTCGAGGATCTTCCGCTGGGTGGTCTCGATGTCGTACTCGAGCCGGCGGAACACGACGAGTTCGTTCGGCATGTCGTAGATCGCGTAGCACGCACGCCAGTCGCCGTCGCGCGGCTGGCCGACCGAGCCGACGTTGATGAAGTACTTCGAGCCTTCCTCGATCGCCACCGACTCGGCGGGGGTCTCGGTGACCTTGTCCTTCTTGATGTAGACCCGCGGCACGTGGGTGTGGCCGTGGAAGCAGACCTGGGTGAACTGGTACGAGAAGTTCGACATCGCGTCGAAACGGTTGGTCACGTAGTTCCAGTTCGACGGCTGGTCGAGGGTGCTGTGGACCACGGTGAAGTCCTCCACCTGGCGCACCATGCGCAGGCGCCGCAGCCAGGTGCGCTGGTCCTCGCTGAGCATCCGGCGGGTCCACTCGAGCGCGGCGGCGGCGACCGGGTTCATCGTCTCCAGCGAGTGGGTGCCGGCGGCGTCCTCGTCGTGGTTGCCTTTGACCACCGGGCAGCCCATCGCGCGGACCCGCTCGAGGCAGGCGGCGGGGTCGGCGTTGTAGCCGACGATGTCGCCCATGCAGATGAAGTCGTCGCAACCCTGCTCCTCGGCGTCGGCCAGCACGGTCTCGAGCGCCTCGAGGTTGGCGTGGATGTCGCCGAAGATCGCGATGCGCCGCGGCGACGACGACGGCAGGCTCGGCGCCTCGACCCCCTCCGGGAGAACCACCGGCGCCTGGGTCACCACCGGGGCGCCGCCGGGAATGGCGGGCGGCTTGGGCGGCTGCGGCGGCTGGGGTGCGTCAGGATCCTGGGGAGGTGGGGTCATCGAGAGTCGTCGAAGGGATGAATCGGCATCGCCTGGAGGCGTTCCCGCTCGCGAAAAATGCTCTTCTCTTCGTCGATGGCCAGCCTGTTTTCGAGCACGGCGACCGCCTCGGCCACGCCATCATTCGGGAACCTGCCATTCAGGTCGAGGTAGTGGTTGCCGAGAATGCGGTAGGCCCGCTCCTCGCTGCCGAAGACCTCCAGGGCCAGTTCCAGCGGGTCCCGCCCGGGGTCGGCGCGGTACTCGAGGGCGTAGCGCAGCGCCAGCATCGCCGGGACCTGGGCGCGCGGGTCGTCGCTCATCGCACGGATCCGCTCGAGTGCCTCGTCGCGGCGCTCCGGCTGGCGGGCCATGGCGTAGACCATCGCCCGCTCGATGAAGGGCAGCGCGTTGCCGGTCTCCCAGGAGCGCCGGTAGGCCTCCTCGGCCCGGGCATCGTCGACCAGCTTGAGCGGATCGCTGTAGAAGTAGGCGAGGTTCGCCCACAGCCGCCAGTCGTCCGGGTTGTTGCGGACGCCCTCCTCGAGGAAGCGGGTGCCCCGCTTGACCCAGTCGCGCCACTCCGCGCGACGCCGCAAGGTCGGCAGGTCGTCGCGGTTCTGGTAGTAGGCCGATGCGTTGTAGGCCATGTGCCAGGAACCGATGTCCCAGTAGTACCGCGTTCGCGGCGCGAGGTCCGTCATGGTGTCGAAGGCATCCGCCAACTCGGTCCACTGCTGGGCCTGGAAGAAGGTGTCGGCGCGCAGGTTCAGCACCGTCGCCACCAGGGTGCGCAGGCCGCCGAGGGCGACCGCCCAGAGCGACTGGCCGACCTGCTGGCGGGTCTCCAGCTCGACCGACGGCTGGAGCAGGCCGGCATCGAGCAGCTCGTCGCTCAGGCCCCGCTCGAGCGGCAGCCGCACGACCCCGGCGACCAGCAGGATCGCGGCGACGAGGAGATGGCGGTGGCGCTGGCGCAGCGTCTTCATGACTCAAATGGCTCAGATCTCCTTGCGGGCGAACACCAGCCACGAGCAGAAACCGTAGACGAGGACGTAGAAGGCGGTCACCCCGACGACCTTCAGCAACAGCACCGCCTCGAGCACCTCGCCCTGGATCACCGAGTCGATGACGTTGTAGATCTGCAGGTCGGGGATGACCACGGCGACCAGCAGGCTGCCGATGCGGCCGGCCATGCCCATTCCCTCGCCACCGCTGAAGTAGAAGTCGCGCGCATCGGCCTGGAAGAAGCCGGCGACGTAGATCATGAAGCCGACCACCGTCGTGAACAGGGTGCTGGTCGAGAAGGTCGACAGCAGCAGCGCGACCGAGGCGATCACCGCGGCGCGCAGGAACACGACCAGCACCGCGCCCTGCAGGCTCCAGGTCGGGCCGAGCTGGCGGGTGTCGGCCTCGAGGTTCGCCTTCATGGCCGCGGTCCAGCCCTCGGCGTCGGCCATGGCGAGCTGCTGGGCGACCACGGCGTTGGTCTTCACCGCGAGGACCCCGACCAGCAGCAGGTCCATGATGACCAGCGAGACGAAGATCAGCGAGAGCACGCCGAGGAGCTTGCCGGCGAGGTAGTCGAGCCGCGGCACCGGCTTGGCGAGGATGGTGTAGAGGGTGCGGTCCTCGACGTCCTTGGGCAGCAGCAGGGCGGTCGCCACCACCCCGAGCACCACGGCGAAGAGGGTCATGGTGCCGGTGGCCGCGCTCTTGATCGAAAACAGCAGCTGGACCCCGGTCGACTCCGGCGAGTGGTGGACCGGGAGGTCGAGGAACTGGACGCCGATGAGCACCAGCGCGAAGGCGGCGAGGAAGTAGAACACCTTCATCCGCACCAACTGGGTGAAGGTGTGGCGCGCGATGACCCCGACGCGGCCGGGATTGAGCAGGCGTGGGCGGCTCCCGCTCACGACGACGACCGGGCCTCCTCCCGCTTCCTGGTTTCCTCGAGGAACAAGCGTTCCAGGGTCGTGCGCGGCTTGCCGGTGTGGGTCAGCGAGGCGCGGCCGTCGGCGGCGACCAGCTCGGCGATGCGACCGACCAGCGCGGGATCGGCGTCCCTGAGGATGATCTCGGTTTCGTCCTCGATGGCCAGCAGCTCGTCGAGCCGGCCCTCGCGCACCATCTTGCCGCGGAAGATGATGCCGACCCGGTCGCAGACCTCCTGGACCTGCTCGAGCAGGTGCGAGCAGAGGAACACGGTGATGCCCCGCCCGCG
This sequence comes from Verrucomicrobiia bacterium, assembly GCA_030430455.1. Taxonomy (GTDB): domain Bacteria; phylum Verrucomicrobiota; class Verrucomicrobiia; order Verrucomicrobiales; family Akkermansiaceae; genus Haloferula. The sequence continues at coordinate 15,917 of JAUIJB010000070.1, forward strand.
AAGCTCGAGGATCAGGTCGCGGATCTGGCGCGAGCCGACCGGGTCGACGCCCGCGGTCGGCTCGTCGAGGATCACCAGCTGCGGGTCCTGCACCAGCGCCTGGGCCAGCCCGATGCGCTGCAGCATGCCCTTCGAGTAGCCGCCGAGCCGGCGGTCGCGGGCGCCGGCCAGGTCGACCAGGTCGAGCAGCTCGGTGACCCGCTCGTCGAGCTGGCGACCGCCGAGGCCGCAGAGCTTGCCGTAGAAGCGCAGGGTCTCGGCGCCGCTGAGGTGTTTGTAGAAATACGGGTTCTCGGGGAGGAAGCCGACCTTCTCGCGCGAGTCGACCGCCAGCGAGTCGGAGCCGAAGATCCGGCAGCTGCCCTCGGTCGGCGCCACCAGCCCGAGCAGGGCCTTCATGGTCGTCGACTTGCCCGAGCCGTTCGGCCCGATCAGACCGTAGACCTCGCCCGGCTCGATGCGGATCGACACCCGGTCGACGGCGCGCAGCCAGCCGCCGCGGATCCCGGTCTTGAAGTCCTTGGTCAGGTCCGTGATTTCGACCGCTGCATCCATTTCGTCGGGCGGAAGCTAAAGGCCGGCGGCTCCGCCTGCCAAGTGATTCCCCGGCCCCGGAAGCCGAAATCGTCCCCATCCGCCGGGGGCCAGCCGGCCCCCGAGATTCTTGCCCCGGGCGGAATCCGGAGCTTGCACTCGGGGTCGGCCGCGTCGAGGCTCCGCTGACCCCACCAAACACATGATCAAACGACTTTTCATCCTCATCGCCTCCGCGCTCTGCCTGCTCGCGACCAGCTGCATCGAGCACAACGTGGTGATCAAGCTCAACAAGGACGGCAGCGGAACCATCACCGAGGAGACCGTCTTCGGGGCCCAGGCGAGCGCGATGCTCGGCCAGATGGCCGCGATGGGCGGCGAGGAGGCCGAGGACCCGCTCGCTGACATGGCCGACGAGGCCAAGGCCAAGGAGAAGGCCGCCGAGATGGGCGAGGGCGTCAGCGTCGAGAAGGTCGAGGCCGTCGACGAGGACGGCAAGAAGGGCGCCCGGGTGACCTACGCCTTCAAGGACATCAACCAGGTCAAGTTCACCTTCGGCGAGTCGATGACCGAGATGGGCGAGGACATGTCGCCGGACGGCGCCGTCGAGGAGGCCGCCGAGGAGAACAAGCCGATCGAGTTCGTCTACAAGGACAACGTGCTGAGCTTCAAGAACCCCGACGCCGACAAGAAGGCCGAGAAGGCGGAGGGCGAGGAGGCCGCGGCGATGGAGGACATCGACGAGGCCCAGCTGGCGATGATGAAGGGCATGTTCGCCGACATGCGGATGTCGATGGTCCTCGAGTTCCCCGGCGGGATCGAGAAGACCAACGCCAGCCACGTCGACGGCAACAAGGTCACCATGATGGAGTTCGAGATGGCCGCCCTGATCGACAACATGGACAAGTTCAAGGAGTTCGTCGCCGCGGAGCCCGAGACCCCGGCCGAGATCCAGGCCCTCATCGGCGACGTCGAGGGCATCAAGGTCGAGACCAACGAGGAGATCGAGATCACCCTCAAGTAGGTCGACCCGGGCCGGCCGAGCCGGCGAATCCAGTCGAGACACCCTTCCAGGGGCGCCCCACCGCGGGCGCCCCTTTTTCGTGCTCCGGCGCCTCCCCGGGCGAGACCCGACACCCGATCCGGAAGCACCCGCGACATCACAAGAGCGCCGCAAGTCATTGACCTCCAACCGTTAGATGAATTTCTCCAACTTTCGGTCCGGCCGCCCCGAGCACCTAACAATGCGCTTTTTCCATTGCCGACACCGGGCCCGATCCGTAAAACCCACCAGCGCGATTGGTTAGCAAAGCTTAATCATCACCGGCTTGTGACGAGCCAGCTCGCGCCAAAATCCCGAAAACCCCGTCTGCCCACCCTTTCGCCCACTTCATTTGCGATGCGGATCCCACGATTCTCCACCGCCGTCCTCCTTGCATCCCTCGCCTCCCTGCTGGCCAGTTGCGGCCCGGACCTGCAGGTGGTGAAAGCCGACGTCTCGCGCTACTCCGGCTCCGGCTCGAGCAAGTGGCTGTCGACCGGCGAGCGCTACAGCCCCGACCATCCGAGCGCCTCGGTGATCGCCGAGGGCAGCCGTTATTCCAAGGACAAGCACGGCATGCCGCTCTACAACCGCGAGCGCACCCGCCACGTCCGCACCACGGCCTACACCTGCACCGAGGCCGACCACCTGCAGTATGGCTCGATGAACGCCACCGGCACGCCGCTGAAGTACTCCGGCCGGGTGCGCAGCGCCGCCGCCGACTGGTCGGTGTACCCGGTCGGGACGGTGTTCCGGATCAAGGGCATGCCGCAGCTTTACGTGGTCGACGACTACGGCTCGGCCCTCACCGGCACCGGCACGGTCGACCTCTACAAGCCCTCCCACGGCCACATGAACGCCTGGGGCCGGCGCAACGTCGAGTTGACCATCGTCCAGTGGGGTTCCTACGCCCGCAGCGCCGAGTTGCTCTCCAAGCGCACCCACCACGCCCACTGCCGCGAGATGTACGTCAACATCCAGCGCAAGCTCGGCAACGGCGCCCGCACCGCGGCGCGCTGAGTCCCGCTGAGTCCCGGACGGCCTTCACCCATCGATTTCGATTGAGCCGGCCCGCGGGCCGGCTCTTTTTTGTCGCCGTGACCCGAGCCGAACGCGCCGCCCACGTCGACCGCCGCCTCGCCGAGCTCTACCCGCGGACCCCGGTCCCGCTCGACCACCGCGACCCCTACACCCTGCTGGTCGCCGTGCTGCTCTCGGCGCAGTGCACCGACGCCCGCGTCAACCAGGTCACCCCCGCGCTTTTCGCCCGCGCCGCCACCCCGGAAGCCATGGCGGCGGTCCCGATCGACGAGATCCGCGCGATCATCCGCCCCTGCGGCCTGTCGCCGCGCAAGTCGAAGGCCATCGCCGAGCTGTCGCGCCGGCTGGTCGCGGAGCACGGCGGCGGGGTCCCCGCCGACTTCGCCGCCCTCGAGGCGCTGCCCGGGGTTGGCCACAAGACCGCCTCGGTGGTGATGGCGCAGGCTTTCGGGGTGCCCGCCTTTCCGGTCGACACCCACATCCACCGCCTCGCCCAGCGCTGGAAGCTGAGCTCCGGTCGCAACGTCGCCGAGACCGAGCGCGACCTGAAGCGGCTGTTCCCCGAGGAGCGCTGGAACCAGCTCCACCTGCAGATCATCTTCTACGGCCGCGAGCACTGCACCGCCCGCGGATGCGACGGCACCGTCTGCCTGCTGTGCCGCGAGCTGTTCCCGCGCCGGAGGACCGGCGTGGCGACCAAAAGGGCATGACCGCGGCGACTTTCAACCTTTTCCTCACCCGCTTTGGGTATTTTATGGCAAATAAGGCCATCCAATGAGCAGAAATCGAGCTTGCCGCCCATCCACCGCGCTTCACAATTGCCGGCCTCCGACGGCACTCTTTTGAACCTGATTCCCTCATGATCGACCCACTCGTCTCCCGCACCGGACGCAGCCTCGCCACCACCCTCGCTGCCCTCGCGCTGACCGCCCCCTCCCTCCTCGCCCAGGACGACAAGAACGCGCTCCAGAAATACGTCCTCGACGGTGGCCCGACCATGGCCTTCATCGGCCTCGCGGTGCTCGCGCTCATCGCCCTCTCGGTCTTCAACTTCATCAACCTCACCAAGGCCAAGTTCTGCCCCGAGGATCTCAAGATGGCGCTGCTCGACCACATGGCCAACTGCCGCGTCCGCTCCGCCATCGAGCTCGCCGCCTCCCACCCGTCCTACCTCGGCCGGATGATGGCCTACTCGCTGCCGAACATCGACGCCACCCGCCCGGAGGACCTCGGCCGCGACCAGATCGAGGACGCCGTCGCCGACTTCTCGGTCAACGAGAACCGCAAGGCGATGACCTGGGTCAACTACATCTCCCTCGTCGCCCAGGCCGCGCCGATGCTCGGCCTCCTCGGCACCGTCATCGGCATGGTCAAGGCCTTCGGCATCCTCGCCGAGTCCGGCCAGGCCGACCCCGGCCAGCTCGCCGGTTCCATCTCGGTCGCCCTCCTCACCACCATGTGGGGCCTGATCACCGCGATCCCCTCGCTGCTGTCCTACTTCTTCTTCAAGAACAAGCTCAACAACCTGGTCGCCGAGTGCCACCACACCTCGGAGGAACTGATCAACGCCTCGCTGCAGACGATCAACCAGGACGCCTACCTCGCCAAGATCCCCGAGGGCATCTCGGAGGGCTGAGCCGGTTTCCAGCCCCGCCCCGACCGCCCCGACCTTCCCAACCCGCCTCCTTCCCGAGCCCCCATGGCCACTTCCTCCAAGCTACGCGCCGCCAAGGCCGGCGACAGCGAAGAGCTGAAGGTCGACATGTCCCCCATGATCGACATGGTCTTCCTGCTGCTGATCTTCTTCCTCGTCAACGCGACGATGATCATTGTCAAGCAGGACCCCGAGGTGAAGCCGCCGATCGCCTCCAACTCGAAGAAGGCCCAGGACGGCACCGGCCGGATCGTCATCAACGTCTACGAGGACGGCACCCTCGTCAGCGAGGGCGGCGAGATCCTCGACGACGACGAGGACGTCATCGACCTGGTCAGGAAAGAGAAGGAGCGCATCGAGGCGGTCCCCTACGAGCCCAAGCTCCACCTCCGCGTCCACAAGGACACCGACTTCAAGAACTGCCGCAAGGCGATCCGCCTGGCGGCCAAGGCCGGCGTCGACAAGGTCCTCTTCGCCACCTACCAGTTCAGCACCGGCAAGGACTGAGGCCGCAAGAGCCCTGAGAGCCTCAAGAGCCGCAAGGACCCAGCATCCCCAAGAGCAGAAATGGCACGCCACCGGAAAAGAGAGAATCTCGAAGAGGACGAGCCCGGTCTCGACATCTCCTCGCTGATCGACATCTGCTTCCTGCTACTGATCTACTTCCTGGTCACCACCACGATCCAGCCGCGCGAGCAGGACGTGCCGATGACCCTCCCCGCCGCGGCGCCCTCGGAGGAGCCGCCGGAGATCGATCCGCTGCTCATCAAGATCGACGCCAGCGGCGCGATCTACACCGGCACCGGCAACTCGCAGATCCCGATGGACACCGATCCGGACGTCCGCGAGGTGCCGCTGCTGACCACCGCGCTGCAGTCCTACTCGGAACAGGCGAAGTCGACCGCGCAGACGCCGCTGGTGCAGATCTACGCCGACGGCAACGCCACCCAGCAGCGGGTGATCGACGTGCTCAACGCGCTTTCCGGCGTCCAGATCAACACCGTCACCTTCACCGACCTCGTCGATCCCTGATGAACCGGGATCCCCATCGAACCGATTCGCCTTCGCCACAAAGACCGTCCCACCCCGCCCTTGCCTAAGTAGTTCCCCCAGCCCCCGGGCCCCCTCATCAGGACCCACCGACCGCGTCCCGACCCGGCAGGCCCCGATCGTCCCCGCGCCGACCTCATTGCCCCTTGCGGGAATCGCGGGTCGGCGCTTTTGTTTGGGCCCCGGCGCCAGCCCCGACAGCCGATCAGCCGACGATCACCCATCGAGAAAAATCCCATGAATCCCCGCCGCATCCTCCTCCCTCTCCTCGCGGTCCTGCTCGCCGCCGGATGGCTCGCCCAGCCCGTGTCCGCCCAGGTCGGCCAGGACCCCCGCTCGATGAACGCCGAGGCCGCCCGCCTGATGAAGGAGTCGAAGTGGGCCGAGGCACTCGAGGTCCTCAGCGCCTGCACCGGCACCTACGACGGCAACGCCTGGACGCTCTACGGCCCGGTCTTCGGGGTCACCTGGTATCGCAAGGGATTCTGCGAGCTCAAGCTGCGCCAGTGGACGGAGGCGATGGGCTCGTTCCAGGTCTGCTACGAGAAATACCCCAACGACACCGAGCGCGGCGCCGGCAACCCGTACAACAAGCGGGCCCTGCTCTACTGGGGCCAGGCCGCCCAGGGCGCGGAGGACTACGCCAAGGCGATCGAGCTCTACCAGAAGTTCCTCAAGGAGCGCGACCCCAGCCGGGACAACTTCCAGGAGGGGATGTACTACATCAACCTGGCGATCTGCCACTACCGCATCGGCAAGATCGCCGAGGGCACCCAGCTGTTCGAGAAGGCCCTCAAGAACCGGGTCCCCTACGAGACCCCCGAGTCGGGGATCATCGGCGCGTTCCAGGCCCTCGTCCGGGCCGTCATCGAGAAGGACGACCAGAAGCCGCTGCTCGACTTCCTCGACGCCAACCGCGCCGAGCTGACCATCGAGCCCTACGCCATGCAGGGCTACAGCGTGCTCTTCCTGAGCCTCGCCGCGCAGGCCTGGGAGGCCGGCATGCCCGACGCCTCGATCGCCCTCTACCAGCTGATCCCCTCGTCGCTCGTCCAGCTCGAGGACATCGAGTCCCGGCTCGCCGCCCTCGCCGGCCGCCCCGGCATCAAGGACGGCATCCGGGTGATCAAGAAGAGCGAGCTCGAGGCCTCGCGCGACGCCGTCGAGAAGGCGATCCGCTCCGGTGACCCGCACGAGGTGACCAAGCTGCGCGCCACCGCCTACATCCACCAGTCGCGCGGCAACTTCCGCGGCGCCTTCGCCAGCTACAAGCAGCTCGAGGCCTACTACCCGAAGAGCAAGCACCGCGAGCTCAACCTCTACTACCTCGTCGAGGCGGCCACGCAGATCGGCGAGGTCCTCGAGACCGAGAAGTACGGCAGCCGCTTCCTCAAGGCCTTCCCCGACTCCGACAAGGTTCCGGCGGTCCGCCGCATGCTGCTCACCTCGATCTTCTACGGCGGCGAGTACGCCAAGTGCATCGAGATCGGCGAGGTGATGCTGCCCAAGCTCGAGGAGGGCACCCCGGCCCACGACATTTGCCTCCACGTCCTCGGCGGCAGCTATTACTACACCGGCCAGTTCGAGAAGGCCCAGCCGCTGCTCGACCGGCACGTCGAGCTCTACCCGGGCGACAAGACCCAGTTCGAGCAGGCCGCCCTCTACTTCCGGGCCTCCAACAACTCGAAGCTGCAGTTCTGGAGCAAGGCGGCGCGCCAGCTCGACGAGTTCTTCGAGAAGTACCCCGAGGCCGACGGCAACATCTACTACCCCTTCGCGCTCTACGACCGGGCCAACTGCCACTACGCCGAGAACGAGCACGATGCCGCGCTGCAGCGCCTCGCGCGCATCGAGAGCGAGTTCCCCAACGCCGACAACATGGAGATGGTGCTCAACCTGAAGGGCAACGTCCTGCAGGCGACCGGCCAGAAGGAGGAGGCCGAGGCGGCCTACCTCGCGGCGCTCGAGCTCGCCGAGTTCAAGGGCAGCGACGTCATCGCCAGCGAGGCGCTCTACTACCTGGTCTCCCTGCTCGGCGAGAAGCCGAAGTCGAAGGACGCGCCGAACCGGCTGGCCGACGCGGTGCCCCACGCCGACCACTTCTGGGAGGACTACCCGGAGTCGCCCTACAAGGCGCAGGTGGCGGTCGCCCAGGTCCACGCCCTGTCGGCCGCCGGCCGCGGCGACGAGGCGCTCAACCGCCTGCGCGACGTGATCGCCGACATGGCGACGACCCCGGGCGCGGTCGGCCTCGAGGAGGCGATCAACTCCTACACCGAGGTCTACCTCGAGGGGCACAGCGCCGAGGAGCTCAAGGAGCACTACTACTCCTTCCCCAAGATCCAGGCCTCGAACAAGCCGGCCAACGCGCTGCTTCGCATCGCCCTGATCGGCGTCTTCGAGGACGAGCTCGAGGAGGCCCAGGCCAACCAGGACCGGACGGCGATCGCCCGGGCGGAGGCCAACATCAAGGTGCTGTTCCAGGACCTGAAGAACGACTTCGACACCGCCGACCTGTCGAACTTCATCCTGGTCCGGGTGGGCGACTTCATCCGCGAGACCAACAGCCCGCGCCAGGCGCTGCCGTACTACACCGCGGCGCTGGAGCGCAACGACGACTCCTACCTGTTCCCGGCGCTGTTCGGCCGCGGCGCCATTCTCGCCGGGGTCTTGGATGCCCTGGCCCGGCGGGCCCTGCTGGTGGCCGGCCTGGTGGTTCTGTCGTCCTTGACCGTCGGCGTGACCCTGCATCTTTTCCTGTCGCGGCCGATCATCGAGCTGAGCCGCGCCCTGCGCGCCCTGGATCCCCGGAATCCCCGCCGCGCCGCGCTGCGCGTCCCCCGTCGCCACAGGGACAACGAACTGGGCGAGATGGCGCGGGCCTACAACGGCGCCCTGGAGCAGCTG
>JAUIJB010000131.1 GCA_030430455.1 Verrucomicrobiia bacterium
GACTCAAGGCAGGAGCCGTATGAGGTAGTTCCTCACGTACGGATCTGAGCGGGGGGCCGCCGGTAACGGCGGTCCCTACCGCGATTGAAAGGGGTCTGTGAAAGGGGTCTGTGAAAGGGGTCAGAAGTGAGCAGTGAAGAGTGCTTGGGGCTCCCCCTGCTCCCCACATGCTCGTCCAAGATCCAAGATCGCCGATCTTCCGACTTCCGGCCAGCTTCCCTCCGACCTCCGACGGCTCAACCCATGGTCGACAACGGACAAAGGACAACGGACAACGGACAGAACCACCGCCACTTCGCCGGGCATCAAGCAACCCACCCGCTCCGGCAGTTCAAACCAAGCACCAGGCACCAAGCACAGACCGCCCGCGAGCTCACACGGCCTCGATGCCGACCTCCGACCTCCGGCTGCAACCTGGCCGCCATGGCTCAACGGGCGGCGGCGGAACCCCGGCCGATTGCGCTGGCGGGATGGGCGCGGCTTTGCCAGCTTGTCGGACGATGCAACTTCCCATTGACATCGAGGACATCATCGGTGTGGCGCTGGCCGACGTGCTGCGGCGGGCCGGGGCGATCGCCGCGACGGTCTTCGCCGCGCTGGCGCTCACGCTGGTGGCGCTGGCGGCGGCGGACCTGGTGGAGGGCGTGGTCTCGCGTGGCCTCGCGGGCTTCGGTTTCCCGGATGTCGACCACCCCGCGTGGATCTTCCTGGCGCCCTTCCTGAGCGGCTGGGGTGCCCTCTACGTGCCGTTCCTGGTCGGCCTGCTCATTTTCTGGACCCGGGCCGACCAGCCGGGCCTGCGGGCCTGGGCGATCGGGGTGGCTGCGCTCTCCCTCCTCTACCTGGCTTCGGTGTGGGTTTGGCGCGAGAAGGCGGCGGGCTTCATCGTGGCGGCCGCGGTGGTCTGGGCCGGCTGCAACGGGGCGCTGGTTTTCTTCTCGGTGCTCCTCGACGAGCGCCGCCGCGTCAGGGCCGAGGAGCATCTGCTCGGCGTGACCATCGAGAACGAACAGCGTCGCCAGAGATTCCGCGACGAGCAGGGGATCGTGGTCGCCGGCAGCGAGTATCTGGCGGATCAGGCGGCTGCGCCGCCAGTGCCGAGTAAAAAGTAAGAAGTGGCCGTGCCGCGGCGGGGCAGGATCGCCAGCGACCTGAAGACCTGCGGAGCGGGTGAGCAGGGAGCAGTGAGCAGTGAGCAGTGAGCAGTGAAGAGTGCTTGGGGCGCTCCCAGCTCCCCACATGATCATCCATCTGAGATCCATCCACCATCCACCATCCACCATCGGCGCCGCAGGCGCCTAGCCCTGGATGCCCTGGGCGAGGTGGTAGTAGAGGTCCTGCTGGCGCAGCTCGTTCCGGTAGTCGCGCAGGCGGGTGTCGGCGTCGATGACGCTGAGCTCGATCTTCGCCATCTCCGAGAAGTCCTCGAGGTGCTCGCTGGTGAGGGCGTAGGACAGCACGGTGTGGTGCGCGCCGCCGGCGTAGATCCAGGCCGCGGTGGCGGTCTTGAGGTCGGGCTCCGGCTTCCACAACACGCGGGCGACCGGCAGCTTCGGCAGTTCGTCCTGCGGCGCGACGCACTGGACCTCGTTGACGAGGAAGCGGTGGCGGTTGCCGAGGTCGACGATCGAGCCGTTGACGGCGGCGCCCGGGCCGCAGTCGAAGACCATTCGGCAGGGGTCCTCCTTGCCGCCGATGCCCAGCGGGTGGACCTCGATCTTGGGAACCTCGCTGGCGATCGAGGGGCAGATCTCGAGCATGTGAGCGCCGAGGACCATCGGGTTGAGCGGGTCGAGGTGGTAGGTGTAGTCCTCCATGAAGGAGGTGCCGCCCTCGAGGCCGTGGGCCATCACCTTCATCACGCGGGTCAGCGCGGCGGTCTTCCAGTCACCCTCGCCGGCGAAGCCGTAGCCGTCCTCCATCAGCCGCTGCACCGCCAGGCCGGGGAGCTGCTTCATGCCGTGGAGGTCCTCGAAGGTGGTGGTGAAGGCGGTGGCGCCGAGTTCCTCGAGCAGGGCACGCAGGCCGATCTCGATGGCGGCCGAGTCGCGCAGCGACTGGTGCTTGGCGCCGCCCTTCTTGAGTTCGTCGGCGACGCGGTACTTGTCCTCGTAGAGCGCGCAGAGCTCGTCGACCTGCTTGTCGCCGGCGGCGTTGATCTTCTCGACCAGGTCGCCGACGCCCCAGGTGTTGACCTCCCAGCCGAAGCGGATCTGGGCCGAGACCTTGTCGCCCTCGGTGACCGCGACCTGGCGCATGTTGTCACCGATGCGGCAGACCTTGAGCTGGCGCGAGGCATGCCAGCCGCGGGCGGCGCGGGCCCAGGCGGCGAGGCGCTCATGGACCTCCGGGTCCTCCCAGTGGCCGACGACGGCCTTGCGCGGGTGGCGCAGGCGGGCGCCGATGTGCCCGAACTCGCGGCCGCCGTGGGCGGTCTGGTTCAGGTTCATGAAGTCCATGTCGATCTCGCCCCACGGGATGTCCCGGTTGAACTGGGTGTGGAGGTCGGCGAGCGGCTTGCGCAGGATCTGCAGGCCCTCGATCCACATCTTGGCCGGCGAGAAGGTGTGCATCCAGGCGACGATGCCGATGCAGTTGGCGGACCCGTTGGCCGAGATCGCAAACTCGGTGATCTCCTCGGATGACTTGAGAACCGGCTTGTGGACCACCTTGTGCGGCAGCGTGCCGGAGGCGTTCAGGGCATCGACGACCTTCTTGGCGTGAACGTCGACTTGTTCGAGGGCCTCGGGGCCATAGAGGTGCTGGGAACCGGTGACGAACCAGATTTCCAGGTGGTCGAATTGGTTGATGTCGGACATGGGTCGGGATGGTGGGGGAGGGAGACGGGGGGCGATGGATGGAAGGCGGGAAGGCCACCCGCCGGGAGCCGGCCGGCTCCGCAACGGGTGGAAGGGTGGATCACTCGGCGCTGAAGCGGTGGACCATCACGTGGCGGTAGGTCTCGCCGGGCTCGAGCACGCAGCTCGGGAAGTTCGGCTGGTTCGGCGCGTCGGGGAAGTTCTCGGTCTCGAGGCAGAGCCCGGAGCGGAAGGGGTAGGCCTTGCCACCCTTGCCCGGGGTGTTGTCACCGGAGAAATTCTCCTCGGCGAGGAAGTTGCCGCCGTAGAACTGGATCGCCGGCTGGTTGCTGGAAACCTCGAGCACGCGGCCGCTGCCGGGGTGCACGAGGCGGGCGGCGAGGGCGAGGCCGTCGGTGTCCGGATTGGTCAGCACCCAGCAGTGGTCGTAGCCGCCACCGAGCTCGAGGGCCTCGAAGTCGGCGTCGACCCGCTCGCCGATCGCGGTCGGCTCGGTGAAGTCCATCGGCGTGTTGGCCACGGCGGCCAGCTCACCGGTCGGGATCAGCCCGGCGTTGGTCGGCAGGAACTTGTCGGCTTCCAGCGTCAGGACGTGGTCGTTGATCGAGCTCGTCGGGTCGCCCGAGAGGTTCCAGTAGCTGTGGTGGACGACGTTGACGATGGTCGGGGCGTCGGTGGTGGCCTCGGCCTCCCAGCGCAGCTCGTTGTCGTCGGTCAGCGTGTAGGTCACCATGGTGGTCAGCGTGCCCGGGTAGCCCTCCTCGCCGTCCTCGGAGACGTACTTGAGGGTGATCGAGTCGCTGTCGGCCTCCTCGACCGTCCACAGGCGCTTGTTGAAGCCCTTCTCGCCGCCGTGGAGGTGGCAGGGGATGCCGCCGGGCTCGTCGTTGGTGGCGAGCTGGTATTCCTTGCCGTCGAGGGTGAACTTGCCGTCGGCGATGCGGTTGCCGAAGCGGCCGACCGTGGCGCCGAAGTAGGGGTTCATGGCGCCGGTGTAGCCGGTCACGTTGTCGTAGCCCTGGGTGATGTCGGCGAGCTTGCCGTCGCGGTCCGGGGCGGTGAGCGAGACCAGCGTCGCGCCGAAGTCGGTGACCTTGGCGACCATGCCGTTCTCGTTGCTCAGCGTGTAGAGCATGGTTTCGCGGCCGTCGGGCAGGGTGCCGAAGCTTTCCGGTGCGGCGGCTTCCCCACCGGCGGCGGAGTCTTCCGATGACGAGTTGCAGCTTGCGACGAGCAGGCCGGCCGCGAGGCCAAGGGTGGTGTGGAGTTTCATGTCAGGCAATGGATGGAGTTGTTGGATGTTTGGGTCGGCTCGGGATTCCCGGGATCAACTGAGCCAGAAGCTGAAGTAGAGGTACATCCCGCCGACGAGCAGGATGATGAGCCCGGCGAGGATCTTGTTGCCGAGGTTCCAGCTGTCCTTGATCTCGTCCTCCGCGAGGTGGTGGATCGAGCCGTAAG
>JAUIJB010000071.1 GCA_030430455.1 Verrucomicrobiia bacterium
CGCTCCTCGCCGCCCGCGCGCTGGGGGCGGCGGCCTACCTCGGCGACACCGACGCCCAGCTCAAGGCGGTGGTCGCGCCGATGGCCGTGGCCGGGCTCGGCATCCTGCTCTCGGTGGTCGGGATCTACCTGGTTCGGACCCGCGAGGACGCCACCCAGAAGAGCCTGCTGCACTCGCTTTCGGTCGGCATCAACACCAGCTCGGTGCTGATCTGCGTGGCCGCGGCCGGTTTGCTGTGGCTGCTCGGGATTCCCAACCCCTGGGGGACCTGGGGAGCGGTCGTCGCCGGGCTGGTCACCGGGATCGTGATCGGTCGGGCGACGGAGTACTACACCTCCAGTTCGAGCTCGCCGACCCGCGGCATCGCCGAGCAGTCGGAGGGCGGCGCGGCGACCACGATCATCGCCGGGATCTCGGTGGGGATGATCTCGACGGCCGCGCCGGTGCTGGCGGTGACCGTCGGCACCGCGGTGGCCTTCCTGTGCGGTTCCGGCTTCGACATGGCCAACCTGAACGGCGGGCTCTACGGGATCTCGATCGCGGCGGTGGGGATGCTGTCGACACTGGGGATCACCCTGGCCAGCGACGCCTACGGCCCGATCGCCGACAACGCCGGCGGCAACGCCGAGATGAGCGAGCTGGGGCCCGAGGTGCGGCGCCGGACCGATGCGCTTGACTCGCTGGGCAACACCACCGCGGCGACCGGCAAGGGCTTCGCGATCGGCTCGGCGGCCCTGACGGCGCTGGCGCTGCTGGCGTCCTACCTCGAGGTGGTGCGCATCGAGCTGATCAAGCACGGCACCGACACCCTCGACGTCGGCCACGGCGAGACGGTGGCGACGGTCGAGGCCTCGCTGCAGGACTTCATGGCCCACTTCAACGTCACCCTGCTCAACCCGACGGTGCTGATCTCGATCTTCCTCGGGGCCATGGTGGCCTTCCTGTTCTGTGGGCTCACGGTGCAGGCGGTCGGTCGCGCGGCGGGGATGATGGTCGAGGAGGTCCGCCGCCAGTTCCGCGAGTCCGACGAGATCCTCAAGGGGACCAAGGAGCCCGACTACGCGCGCTGCGTCGAGATTTCCACCGTCGGCGCCCAGCGCGAGATGGTGGTGCCGGCGATCATCGCGGTGGCGGCGCCGGTGGTGGTCGGGCTGCTGCTCGGGGTCGGCGGGGTGATCGGCCTGCTGGTCGGCGGGCTGTCGACCGGCTTCGTGCTGGCCGTTTTCCTGTCGAACTCGGGCGGGGCCTGGGACAACGCCAAGAAGTTCATCGAGGAGGGCAACCACGGCGGCAAGAGCTCCGCGGCGCACAAGGCCTCGGTGATCGGGGACACCGTGGGCGACCCCTTCAAGGACACCTCGGGGCCCAGCCTGAACATCCTGATCAAGCTGATGAGCATCGTCGCCATCGCCATGGCGGGAGTGACGGTGGCGTTCAGTTTGATTTGAGCGGAGAGCGGAGAGCGGAGAGCGGAGAGCGGAGAGCGGTGAGCAGTGAGCAGTGAGCAGTGCGGCTGATGGCTGGCCCGACACGGTTTTGGTGCCGGAAAGCGGAGTGGGAATGCAGGATTTGCAGGGCGGGGTGGTGAAAAAGGCGGGCCCCGGGTGACGTTGACTTGGGCAAAGCCCGAAGCTGTGAATCCTGATCGTCTCCTTTCCTCGCGACACTCCCGGCGAAGCCTTGCCTTCCTGGTCCTGCTGAACTTGGCCGGAATGGCCGCGGCCGAGCCCTTGGTTCCGGATCGCATCGCCGAGCTCGGCGGTGAGCGGCGGGACGAGTGGGAGGCCTACTGGGAGCGTTCGGAGAAGCTGCGGGCGAAGGACGAGATGTTGATCCAGCAGGAGTTGGAGGGCCTCGGCGAGGGTGCCCGCTGGCGGCCGGCACCGACCGGCCGGATGTTGCCCGGGCGCGGCGATCGCGACTGGTACCGGTCGGAGGAAGCCCGCGAGGTCGCCCGCAACCTGGCGTCGTTCCAGACCCCGGCGGGCGGCTGGTCGAAGAACGTCGCGATCGGGCGGGCTCGCCGCGAGATCGGCATGGGCTTCGGCGAGAGCCGTGCCCACTACCGCGGGACCTTCGACAACCGCGCGACGACGGGCCCGCTGAGGGTGCTCGGCCGGATCGCCGCGGAGCAGGACGAGGGGGTCGCGCGGGGGAGTTTCCTGCGCGGGCTGAAATACATCTTCGACGCCCAGTACCCGAACGGTGGCTGGCCACAGGGCTACCCGCTCGAGGGCGGCTATCACGACAACGTGACCTTCAACGACGGCGCGATGCTCCACGTCCTCGAGTTCCTCCACGAGGTGGCCGACGGCCGCTTTCCCTTCGTCGGCGAGGCGGACCGGCGGCGCGCGCGCGAGGCCCTCGCCGGCGGGCAGTCGTTCATCCTTGCCGCGCAGGTCGAGCAGGACGGCCGCAGGACCGTCTGGTGCGCCCAGCACGACCCGCTGACCCTGGCGCCCGCCAAGGCGCGCAGCTACGAGTGGGCCTCGCTCAGCGGTGGCGAGAGCGCGGGGATCGTGCTCTACCTGATGGGCCGCGACGCGGGCGATCCGCGGGTTCGCGAGGCGGTCGAGGCCGCCCACGCCTGGTTCGAGGCCAAGGCGATCCATGGCAAGGAGTTCCGTCGCCGGCAGCTGAAACTGGTCGACAAGCCGGGAGCGGGCCCGCTGTGGGCGCGCTTCTACGAGCTCGGCAGTGGCCGCCCGATGTTCGTCGCGCGCAACGCCGAGCGGGCGGTGTACTCGGTCGAGGAACTGCCCGCGGAGTCGAATGGCTACGCCTGGTACACCGACGCCGGACGCGAGGTCCTGCAACGCTATCCCGAGTGGAAGAAGAAGGCGGAACGGGCCGCGGCGGAGTCCGGCGGGGACTGATTTGGCTCAGCGCTCGGTGGCCCACTCCCAGGCGCCGGATTCCTCCTCCTCGGCGAAGGCACGCATCTCGAGCGGGAAGGGGTTCGGCAGCGAGGCGAGCCGGCGGGTCCACTTCTCGTCGCCGATCACGGCGATCCGGTGCATGTCCTTGAGGTGGTGCATCGCGAACTTGAGGTCGGCGAGCGCCGCGCCCAGGTCGACGCCCTCGAGGTCCTGCAGGTCGACGAGGAAGGACACCGGCGAGTGTTCCTTGAGGATGCCCTCCATCCAGCCGACGGCCTCGCGGTAGGCCCCGGTCTCGACCCGGCCGTGGACGTAGAACCAGATGAGCTTGCGGTCCGGGAACCAGCCGTAGCGCAACGCCGAGGGCGCCTGCGGTCTGCCCTGCGCGGCCCATTCGAGCGCGGCAGCGGAGTCGCAGGCATCGAAGTGGCGGAACTCGGCGCCGATGAAATGGCGCGCGAGCTTGGGCAGGGCCGTCAGGAAGCGGCTGTCGGAGACGATGGCGACCCGCGGGATGTCGCGGTGGTGGTCGCGCAGGAAGCGGAGGTGCGAGGACATCCCGGCGAAGTCCTTCCAACCGGGGAAGCCGGGCGCCTCGATCATCAGGCCGGCGAGGTGGCCGCCGCCCTCGAGCAGCGCCTCGACCTTCGCGCGGACGGCGCTGATGTCGTCGGTCTCGATCGGCCCCGACGGCCGAAGCACCAGCACCCGGTTCGGGAGGATTTCGGATTCAACCATGGCCTTGGAATCCTGAGGGAAGAACCCCGCCACCGCACGATCTTTCCCGGGGATCGGAGAAGGCTGAAATGAACGGAATCGTGACAATCAAAGGATGTTGATGAAATGGTGGGAGGCTATCCTCGGGATGTCATGATCGCCATCCATGGGTGGGAGGAATTGCAGCGCCGGTTGCTGGCGCAGTTCCGGCTCGGAGCCGGGTCCGAACACGGGCCGGCGCACTGGCGGCGGGTGGCGTCGTTCGGATTGAAGATTGCCGAGGAGACCGCGGCGGATCCGACGGTGGTGCGGCTGTTTGCAATGTTTCACGACGCCGGGCGCGTCGATGAGGAACATGATCCCGGGCATGGGACGAGGGGTGCGGCACTGGCGGTTCGCTTCCATCGGCAGGGATTGCTGGACCTCGAGCAGAGGCGCCTGCATCTCCTCCTCGAGGCCTGCGACGCGCACACCGAGACGGTGCGCCATACCGACCCGACGATTGCGACCTGTTTCGATGCGGATCGTCTCGACCTGGCACGCTACGGGATGAAGGTCGATCCGCGTTTCCTCAATACCGCGGCTGCCAAGCTGATCGCCGGCGGGGAAAGCCTGCAGGGGGTGGGTCGGTGATGCCGTGCGACCGGGCTCCACGAATGAAAGGCGGCACCGGAAACCGGCGCCGCCCTTGTGCACTTGGGTTTTGGTTCCCCCTCAGTTGTCCCCCTTGACGAGCCGGATGCGGAGGAAGTTGATCTCGCTGTCCTCAAGGGCCTCCCGCAGGCAGAGGAGAACCTCCTCGGTGCCGTCCAGATCGACCTGGCGGTCCATCAGGTCGATCCGGTCGCTGACATCGATCCACTTGCCCAGGGAGGTCGAGCCCTCGATGACCTGGCGGACGCCGAGGGCGCCGTGGAGGCGGCGAAAGCGCAGGCCGAGGTGGTTCCTGCCGTCGTCGCCGCGGACGATCTCAGCACGGATCCGGGGGCTCGGGCCGCCGTTCGGTGCGAGTGCGAAGAAGTAGCGGCTCAGCGCCTCGTCCGGATCGCCGGGATCGAGGCCGGCCCGGGCTGCCCAGGTCGCCACCGGGTCCCCCTCGAGGCCGGGGACGGTGAAGTCCGCGATGCCGCAGTGAGCCAGGTTGGTCTTGAAGACGAAGAGGTAGGAGCCCGGTTGGAGGATGCCGAGGTCGTAGCGGTGCGCGAGCGGCTCGACCGGGCCGGAGCTCGGCTCCAGGTGCACGCTGGCAAGGGCCACGAAGACCTGGCCGTGGTGAATCAGCGGGCCCCAGGAATCCACGACCACTTGCTCTCCCGGCTGGGAGATGATCTCGACGGTGGCCTCCCAGCTTCCACTCGCGGTCGGGTTGACCGTCACGTTCACCCCGGGCTCGGGTGGGGGAATGATCCGGCAGCGGAAGCGTCCGATCCAGCCGTCCTCGATCGGCGTGCCGTGAAGGTCGCGGACCGCATCGGCATCCACCCACACCCGGTAGGGGCCGTTGTCCTCGTGGTCCCAGTCGCCCCCGGGGCCGCTCACCGCATAGCGTGCCGAGGCCGAGGTGCTGGGGTCATCGTCGGTGCTGGCGTAGCTGAGGAGCCGCGCGACCTCGCGATAGCCGTCGCGCCCGACCACCACCACCTCGGCACTCATGATCGACTCGTGGTCGAGACCGTCCGGGTCGTGGTAGCTGATGCCGAAGCGGTACTCGTCCGTCGGCTCGCTGATCGTGCCGCCGGAGAACTCGACCACCGGAGCGGTTCCCGGGACCACGAAGGCCTTGCGGGCGACCGTGGTGCCGCGCGAGTGGACCAGGAACCCATAGCGGCCCGGGTCGAGGATGCCGAGCGGGTAGCTGTGCGACACCAGCCGGATCGGTACTTCATGAAGCCAGGCATCGCCGTCGGCATCGATGCGCATGCCCTCCGGCAGGTCGAGGGCCGAGGCCGGGACCTGCGGCTGCGGCTGCGGCGAGGGTGCGAAGTCGACGCACTCGACGGTGATGTTGACGTGGAACTCGTTGCCGCTGCGGCGGACCTCGCCCCAGTCGGTCACCCGCTGGCCGGGGAACAGGGCGACGAAGACCTGCGAGAACCAGGAGGCGTCGCCCTGGGCGACGCGGATGTCGGTGACGTGCGGCAGGGGATCGCAGGGCGGCCGGACCGTGAAGACCGTGCAGGCCTCGAGCTGGCCGTTGATCGCGAAGTGCAGCTCGTAGCGTCCGGGATCGAGTTCACCGAGCGAGTAGTCGAGGCACTGCGGGTCGCCGCTCGGAGGCTGGATGAAGGCGACCTCTTCGGCGGTGGCGTTGATCCGGATGGTGTTGCCGGAAATGACCGGCTTGCCCGGGTCGGTCACCAGCACGTAGGGGTTCCTGAAGTCGACGGTTGCCTTCAGCCTGGTCTCATCCCCGGTGGTCACCTCGAGGTCGACCTCGGCCTCGAAGCCGCCGTCGGAGATCGTGAAGGGGACGACCTCGTAGAAGTGGCCGTTCATCCGGAAGGCGGCCCAGTACTTCCCGGCATCGAGGCCACCCAGCCCGTAGTCGAGCTCGACCGGGGGCGGCGGGATCGGCGCCAGGATGGGCAGCGGGCCGTCGGCCGTGGCATCGAGCAGGAACAGGTTGCCGATGCGGTGCACCGACTGGCCGGTGATCCGGTAGTGGTCGCGGAACTGGATCGTCACCCTGGCGTGGACCGGTTGGCCCGGGTCGACCTCGATCGCGACCTCCGCCGGGATCGGCGGGTCGGGGAGGACGATGAAGTCGAGCTGCTTCTCGAAGCGGTCGTTGATGAAATATTTCAGCCACCAGCCGCCGGGCTCGAGCTCGCCGAGGTCGTATTCCAGCACGAAGGGCACGGGCGGGGCGTCGGTGGTGTCGAGGAGCTCGGCGGCCGGGTTGATCATGATGACGTGGCCGTTGATGACGGGCTCGCCGGGGTCGGTGATCCTGACCTGTGGGTTGGCGAAGGTGATCTCGGCGCGGGCGATCCAGTGGCCGGCGTCGTTCTCATCGACGCTGAGCTCGACCTCCGCCTCGAAGGGGTCGTCCTCGTGCCAAGTGGTGGAGGCGTAGCGCCAGCCGTTCATGACAAAAGCGGCGGCGTAGTCGCCCGGCTCGAGCTCGCCGAGCGGATAGCGCAGGACGACGACGTCGGAGGGGGGCGGGGCCGCTGCGTCGGCGGTGCCCGCCGCGTCGTGGGTCAGGACGGGTGCCGCGGTGGCCTCGAGGAGGAAGCGGTTGTCCCGGCGGTGGAGGTCGCGCCCGACGATGGCGTGCGGAGTCTCGAAGCGGATCTTCACCACGGCAACCGTCCGGTCCGGGTCGCTCCGGTCGATCCGGATGCCGACCTCCGCGGGAATCGGCGGGCCGGGTTCGTCGACCTTGAACTCCTCGGCGGCGTAGAGGAACTCGTTCATTTCGAGGAGCGCGAGGTAGCCCCCCGGCGGCAGCGCGCCGATCTCGTAGCGCAGGTGCACCGACTCGGGAACGGGCGGCAGGTCACTGGCGTCGGCGTTGAGCGGGAGCGGATGCGCCGTGGCCTTCAGGCGGATGCGGTGGCCGCTGCGCTCGATGCCTCCCTGCTCGACGCGGTGCGGGGTGCGGAACTGGATCGAGACTTCGGCGACGACGGCATCCGGATCGCTGGCATCCACCGTCAGCCGGACATCGGCCGGGATCGGCGGGCTGCGGTCGACCTTGAAACGGCGGACGTCGTAGACGTGGCCGTTCATCACGAAGATCGCGCCGTAGGTGCCTTCGCGGAGCGGGCCGACCTCGTAGAGGAGGTCCTGGTCGGGCGGGGGCGGCGGCGGGAAGATCGCGGGGACGGCGAGCGGCTCGGCGCGGGCGATCAGGTAGATGCGGTGGTCGACCCGGCGGATCTCCTGGTCGACCACCTGCCAGTGTTCCTTGAAGTCGATGTGGACCTTGGCGGCCACCCGGTCCGGGTTGCCGGCATCGATGCGGATCTCCGCCTCGGCGGGAATCGGCGGGTCGACCGGGACCCGGACGGTGAAGCCGCCGAGGCGCTGGCGCTCGACGCAGTTGCCGAGCCGGTCGCAGACCGCGTCCTCCCACAGCGCGACGGGGTAGAAGCCGTTGTGCTCCGAGGACCAGCCGCCGACGGGTGCATGGATCTCGTAGAGCGCCTTGACGACGCGGTTGTGGCTCGAGGCGGAGACGATGGAGACGAAGCGTGCCCGCTTGGCCCGCCAGTCGCAGGGCACGGGGTCGGGAACGTCGAGGAAAAGGCAGGGATTGAAGATGACGAGGTCGCCGTCGCCGATGGTCGAGATGTCGACGCCGGAGCGGTCCCTGTAGGTGACGAGGAAGCGTTGCGGGGAGTCGCCCGGGCGATGGATGTCGCGCAGCTCGAGCCCGGCGACGGGAGCTTCGTCATCGACCGGCGGGTCGGGCGGGATGACGAAGGTCTCCACGCATTCCTCGATGCCATTGACGCGAAGCACGAAGCGCCAGGCGCCGGGTTCGAGCACGCCGAGGCGATAACGATGGGCCCGGCTCGGCTGCAGGATGGCGGGGGCGTTGGCCGCGGGGCTGCCGTCGGCGGTGGTGATCGAGACGGGCGAGGGCGTCGGCAGGGGACCCTGCACGGCGCTGGCATCGGCGGTGAAGGTGTTGCCGCTGAGGACGACCGTGCCCCAGTCGACGCGGACGTGCGGCGAGCGGAAGAACATCCGCACCGCGGCGAGGTGGTGGACCTCGGGATCGCCGGCCAGGTCGGACTCGACCGCGAGGCGGCGGATCTGGCAGCGGACTTGCTCCGGTTGCACCGGGTCGCCCGGTCCGGTGGGAATGCGCACCTTGAAGGCGCCGAGAAAGCCGGGCGGCAGGTAGCGCCCGCTTTCGGTGGCGATCTCGCCGCGCGCGAGCCGGACGCCGTAGCCGCCGTTGTCGGCCGCCGTCCACAGGTCGCCGGCGGCTCCCGGGGGGAAGAAGCGGTAGGTGGCCACCACGATCGGTCCCGGCAGGACCCGGGGCCCGGCCTCGGGCTCGAGCTCGCCGATTGTCGGGTCCAGCTCGGCGAGCGGCAGCGGGTGCGGCAGCCGCTCGACGGAGACGAAGGCCGCCCGCTGGTGGTAGCCGTTCGGGCCGCGGGCCACGAGGTCGCCGTCGCCGATGGTCGTCAGGTCGATCCCCGGGGACCAGGGGAAGTAGAGCTTCACGTCGTGGTGGGGCGACGCCGCGGTCACGGTCCCGGCGCGGAGCACCGGGCTGATGCGGGACTCGGTCGGGTCGACGGCGGGGTCGTCCTGTCCCCTCGCAAGCGAGGCGGAGGCGACCAGCAGGAGGGGAGCCAGGAGCGGCGCGAGGAAGGTGGGAAGATTCATGGATGCTGCGGGGTTCCGCCCGGTGATCGATGGCTCGACCGAGGGCGCTATCCGACCAGACGCAGCGCGACGGATTGCGTTACAGGAATCGCGGAAGTTTCTTGCGCGGACCGTCTATCCGTCCGTCGATCCGAGCTACGGCGTCACCGTACGGACGATGCGGTAGAAGCGCGCGTCTTCCCGCCCGCTGGTGTCGGTGAACTGGATCTGGGTCTTCTCGTCGAGGCCGTTGAAGAACGAATCCGGGAGGTCATCGCGCCACGTTCCGAGGATGTCGGCATACTCGACCTGGTAGTCCCAGCCGGGTTCGCCGGTCCACTCGAGAACCGGGGCGCCCCCGGGGTCGAGGTTCAGGCCGTCCGCGACGAAGGGAAACTCCCCGGGCGGCACCGCGGTGACCCGCCAGTCGGCGACGAGGAGGAAGTTGTCGCCGTGGTCGGCGGGGGCCTGGCCGAGGACCTGCCACTCGGCTGCCAGCGGGCCGAAGTCGACGGTCTTGGCGGTCGCGTTGAAGGGGGCGCCGGTGAAGATCGGCAGGCCGTCGTACTCGAGGCTCCAGCGGTTGGCGTGGGGGTCGACGTGGGCGCAGAGCAGGTGAAGCATCGAGTGGGTGAAGTCGAAGCCGGTGTCGTGGGCGAGTTGCCCGTCGAGGCGCCAGATGCCGAAGGTCAGCGGGTCGTTGCTGAACAGGATCGCGGCGAGAAACTCGCCCGTGCGGTTGTAGAAGCTGAAGTAGAAGTCGTCGTAGCTCAGGTTGGTGGAGTCGACGATGGTGAACAGCGACTCGATTTCGAGGGTCGCGGTGTTCTCTGCGACCGGGTCGTGGTCGATGTTGCGATAGACGCTGACGAAGCGGGAGGAGGGTTCGTTGAAGCCGAGGTAGGCGGTCTTGCCGAGGCCGGGGATGAGGTCCTCGGAAATGCCGTGGGAGCCGGTCGTGGTGCTGTTTCCCAGCCAGCCGTCGTTGCCAGCCCACTGGTTCGGTCCGGTCGGGAACGCTTCGAAGTCGGTGTGGTAGAGCTCGCCACCGGTCGAGGCGACGGATGTCGCCATCAAACCCGCAAGGATCAGGCTGGTGGATGGACCTGGCGGCACCTTGACAAGCTAGACCGGACCCACCGCGGCGGCAATCCGCGAAGGAGTTGATCAGGGATCGTTGCGGGTGGCATCGCGGTCCCCGTTGACGGCGGTTCCGTCGTCGCCGCCATTCGTGGAGTCGACGTGATCCCGCGGGGTCGTGGCGTTGTCGATGGCGGTGACGAATTCCTCCGCGCTGATCACATCGTCCTTGGGATTCACGTCGATCAGGTCAAAGAGGCTCGTCGCGTTCCCGGGCGAGTTGGCATCGGAGTTCTGCACGGCGGGAATGGCACCAAACTCGGCGCGGCTCAGTCCCGCGGCATCGTCGGTGTCCATCTCCTGGAAGCGCCGGAGACGCTGGCGGATGATGATCTGGCGGATGCGGGCCTTGGCGGCGTCGACTTCGTCATCTGAGACGGTGCCGTCCTGGTCGGTGTCCCAGCGTTGGCGGAATTTGAGGTGGCGCTTGCGGTCGATGCTCATTGCCTGGCGTTCCTCCTCGGAGAGGGTGCTGTCGCCATCGACGTCGTAGATGCGCAGGAAATCGGGCAGGCCATCCTCGTTTCCGGTGGGGCCGATGTCGCTTGGCCCGGCGGGAGGCGCCGGACTGGTTTGCGCCAGCGCTCCTGCCGCCCCCAGCAGCAGGATCGTCAGGCCGTGGAATGTCGCGCGCAGCATCATCTCCTTCGGGGTCACCATCCAACGAGACGCCGGATCGCGGGTCGTGTTACGAGAATGTATCATGGCTCACCCTCCTCGATCAGTTCAAAAAGGTTGCGTCCGGGGTGGGGCGAGGGCGCTCCCGCGGGCGGGCCCGCGGAGCCGTCGGAAGGTTCACCGGGTGCCGGGACGGGGCCGTCCGTCGGGGGCATCAGCTCGTTGGCGGGGCTTGTCGAGCGTCGCAGGTCTTCCTCGAGGCGCGCGATGACCTCGCTCCACCAGGCGTCGCTGTCGAGCAGCTGGTCCTCGAACTCGATCTGCTGGATCGGGTCGAGCAACTCGTGGATGCCCTCGTTGGCGCGGGTCGTCGTCAAGGCGCCGGCGGCCGGGCCGGGCGCTCCCATTGGCGTCGTTGTGCGGTAGGCTGGATCCGAGCGTCGCAGCAGCGGCCGAATCAGGCGGCGCTGGTCGGCGGTCAGTCCGAGAGATTCGGTGAGTTGGGCCAGGCGTCGCTCGACGCGCTGATCGATGGGAGACCGGGTCCACCCACGGTCGTCCCCGGGCTCGCCGGCATGCTCGCGGGGTGCCCTTGTTGCACGTGGGGTTGGCTGCGACGACAACATCCGGAGTCGACCCGGGGGTGTCGCGTCTTGGTCCTCCAGAGTCACGTCGCCCGCGCGATCGTCATCCTCGCGTGGCCAAACCATCGCCGCGGCACCGGCGAGAGCCAGCGTGGCGAAGGCCAGGGGCACGCGGAGGCGGATGGACTTCATCGGGAGGGTGGTGAGAATCGGCGCTCCATGGTTTCACGGAGTTGCCGGCGGTTGCGCTCGAGGACATCCCGCTGTTCGCCTTCCAGCTTGGGGAGGATCCGGTCGTGGAGCTCGAGGAGCGCCTTGTGGTATTCAAGCATGGCCTGCTCCCTGGTGTCAAAGACACTCTGGCTGAACGACTTGAGGTCACCGGCGATCGCCTGTTCCTGGTCCGGACGGAGCTCCAGGCGCTCGCGCAGCGCGCTGAGGGTCTCGGTCTCGAGCTCGGCCAGCGGGACCTGGGGCGGGGCGTCGTCCGCGACCTGTCGCTGGGTCAGCAGGCGGCCGGCCCCGAAGCCGGTCCCGAGGACCACGGCAAGCGACAGGAAGATCAGCAGGATCTCGCGGGTGGAGGCGTTCATGGGGTGGAGAGCTCAAGTTCGGGCAGCGGGAGGAACTGGGCCGGCGGCTCGGGGAGGGCCAGCCCGATGCAGGCGTAGCCGAGGCAGCAGGTCGCCGCGGCCGCGACCGTCCACCGGCGCCACAGGGCCGCGGTCGACCAGGCCTGGCGGGTGTCGTCGCGCCACTGCGCGAGGACGCGGGTGGCGAAGCCGGGCGGTGGCGAGTCGTCGCCATGGTCGAAGCAAGCCGAGTCGCGCAGCGAGCCGGCCAGTTGGTCCCAGTGTCTGGTGTCTTCGTCGTTCATGGTGCGGTCATGGTCGTCGTTGCCGTCATGTTTCCGGGTTGCGGCCTTCCAGCCTGGCCAGGGCGGCGGAGAGCTTGCGGCGCGCGCGCATCGCGGTCACCCGCACGCGCGAGGCGCCCCAGCCGGTGAGTTCGCAGACCTCGGCGACCGAGCGCTCCTCGAGGTCGATCAGGGTCACGATCATCCGCTCGCGTGGCTTGAGCGTGTCGAGAAGCCGGGTGAGCAATTCGCGGGCGAGCTGGCCGCCGCCCTCGGGTGGCCGCGGGCTGGCCTGGCCCACGTGCTCAAGCAGGGTTCCCTCGTCGAGGTTGAGTTCAGCCATGCCGTGGACCCGGCGGTTCTTCTGTCGCCGCAGGCGGTCGTAGCAGGTGTTGAGGGCAATGCGCGACACCCAGTGCTGGAAGGGCTGCTTCCAGCGGAACTGCCCCATCTTGCCGAAGACCTTGAGGAAGATCTCCTGGCACAGGTCCTCCTCGGACTCGGTCCGGGGAAGATGGTTGCGGACGATGGAGATGACCACGGGGTAGAGCATGTCGATGAGCTGGCGGGCGGCGGATTCGTCCCCGGCCTTCACCTCCTCGAGGAAGTCACGGCTGATCAGGGGAGTGACGTCATCCATCGAGGTGGAAAAGGGAGGCTTTCCGTTATCCTGACGCTCCAGGGGCCGTGGCGTTACGCTTTTTTCCCGGAAACCGCCAACCTGCCGGAATTTCCCGTGTCATGGGGAATCGCGGCGGGCCGGATGGGTGTCGGCGTGCGCGACGGTGACCCCGTCCGGGGCGTCGATGCGGGACTCGATGCTGCCATCGGCGCGGCGCTCGTGGCGCAGGTGGATCGGCCCGTGCGGGGTGGGGTAGCTGCCCTCGGCCCACTCGAGGCCACCGAGTCGCGGGGTGACCCTCACCCTGGTGAAGCCGGGCTCGAGCGGCTCGACGCCGAGCACGTGGCGGCTCAGCCAGGCGGTCGGACCGCTGGCCCAGCCGTGGCACAGGCTGTGGCGCAAGCCGATGTAGCAGTGCTCGCCGAAGTCGCCGTGGAGGTCCTTCTTGCCGGGTGGCACGAGCTCGTCGATGCGCGCGGCGTTCTTCGTCCACTCGAGGTCGAAGCCTTCCCAGAAGGTGGTGGCGCCGAAGTCGAGCATGCCGCCCCAGTAGCGGCGGATGAAGTCGAGCGCGGTGGCGTGGTCGCCGGACTTGGCGAGGGCCTCGAGGACGTAGTAGCCGTAGAAGGTCGAGAGGTCGCTAGGGCCGTCGCGCTTGAGGACGGCGGCGACTTCACTGGGCGGACGCAGGCCGGCGAGGGCGAGCAGGGCGGCGGGCGACTTGCGGCCGCTGGCAGCGGGTTGGTGGCGACGCAGCCTTGCGGCGGTGTCGCGACAGAGCGTGGCGGTCTCGCCGTCGCCGAGGGTGTCCATCAGGCGCGCGCCGCTCTCCATGGTCATCGCCAGCATCGCCTGCAGGCCCTCGTGGACGGCCGCCTCGTTGCCGGCGGTCGGCCAGTCGAGGAAGCGGAATCCGTCGAGCGTCTCGCGACCGTTGTCGTCGACGAAGCCGGCGAGGTGCCGCAGCAGCGCGCGCAGGTAGTCCTTCTGCTCCTCGAGGTAGGCGCGGTCGCCGTGGTGGCGCCAGCAGTCCTCCTGGATCAGCACCCACCACATCGAGTAGCTGCTGATGCCGTTCATCCAGCTGGTCGGCGGGGTGTTGGCGCGGACCAGGTCGAGCGAGTCGGGGACCACCTCGTTGAAGCCGAACACCGCGTGGATGGTGCTGACCTCGGGGTGCATGTCGCCGGTCCAGACGAGGCGGTCGCGCTTGATGCCGTCCCACAGGAATTCCTGCATGTTGAGCTGCACGGTGTAGGCGCCGGTGTTCCAGATCCGCTCGAGGCGCTCGTCGCTGCAGCGGAACGAGCCGACCCACGGCGCGTCGCGCATCTGCAGCAGCCCGCGGACTTCCGAGATGCCGAAGGGCTCGTCGATGGCGTCGATGCGAACGAAGCGGAACCCGCTCGGCCCGACGACCTTGCTGCCGCACCAGGGGAGCTCGACGACCTGATCGCGCGCGGCGTGGTCGTTGCGTGCGTTCTTTTCGCCGCGCAGCTCGGACATCGCCTCGGACACCGACTCGCCGAAGCGGACCCGCGCGCGGACCGTCGGGCGATTCTTGCCATTGGGCATGATGATCCGGACGCAGCCGTGGATCTCGACGCCGAGGTCGAGCAGCACCCCGGCGGGCTGGCCGTCGGTGGGTGTGAGGACGCAGGGTTTCCGCTCGGTCCGCATCAGGGTCTGGCCGGGGCCGGGAGTGGCGAGGACCCCGGCGTTGCTCACGCCCTGTTCGCTGTGCCACACGACCCGCGTCGGCGGCAGCGACCAGGTGCGGATCGGCGAGGGCTCGGCGCTGGCGCGGACGGCGGCGGGGATGCCCGGGGGGAGGTCCTGCGCGGGGAGGGGGAGGGCCGGCAGAATCAGGCCGAGGAGGAGCCGGAAGGTCATCCTCAAGGGGATAGGGGAATCGGAAGGGTGAGGCAAACCTGCGAGAGCCCGATTCGGACATCTCCCTCATTCCCGTCCTCGACCGCGCCGGAATCGAGGACGAGGGAGAGTGGACCAGGATGGATGGGAGGGATCAGATGGTTGAATCCTCTGGGTCGATGCCCGAGGTGGGAAACCTCATCCGATCCATCCCATCCATCCTGGTTCCAAACCCGCGAAGGTCACTCACCCAGGTCGATCGTCGGCCAGCCGTCCTGCCAGTCGATCTCGCGGATGCGCAGCTTGGCCTTGCCCCGGTCCTTGAGGTCGTAGGCGTGGAAGACCACGTAGTCCTTGCCATCGAAGGTGTAGGCGGAGGGATGGCCGCAGGCGGCCCAGTTCTCGCCGTCGCCCTGGGCGATGAGGGTGCCTCCGCCGCGGACGAGGCGTTTGCCGTCGCGATCGAGATACGGTCCCCGGATGTCCTTCGAGCGGCCGACGATCACCTTGTAGGTGCTCCGGGCACCGCGGCAGCAGCGGTCCCAGGAGGCGAAGAGGTACCACATGTCGTCCTTCTTGAAGAGGAAGGGAGCCTCGAGGGCGCCGCTCTTCATGTTGCGGTTCCGCTCGAGTTGTTCCGGGGTGTAGAGCTTCTCGTAGTCAAGCTCCGGGTTGGCGGCGTCGCCGGCGTCGCGCTCGTCGACCGCGAAGTCACGCTCGCGGGCGGCGATCGTGTGCCACTCCTCGTCCTTGCCGTCGGCGAGGCCGGTCATCTCGTCGTTCAGTCGAACCAGCTTGAGCCCCGCCCAGAACGAGCCGAAGCTCATCCACGGGATACCCTCGTCGTCGATGGCGACACCCGGATCGATCGCGTTCCACAGGTCGCGGCCCGGCACCGAGCGGACGACCATTCCCTGGTCCTTCCACTCGTAGTCCTCGTCCTCCGGGTCGAGGGTGCTGTTGGTGGTGACGCCGATGGCCGAGGTGTTGCGGCCGAAGGCGGAAACCGAGTAGTAGAGGTAGAAGGTGCCGTCGTGCTCGAAGATGTCGGGCGCCCAGATGTCGCCGCCGAAGGCCGGGACCACGTCGGTCACCCAGCCGGGCGTCTCCTTGAAGACGTTCGGCTCGCGCTTCCAGGACACCAGGTCCTTGGACGACTTCACCTGGATGCCGGGGCCGGTGTGGTAGAGGTAGTAGGTGTCGCCATCCTTCGCGATGACCGGGTCGTGGGCCTCGACCGAGCGGTCCTGGGCGTGGGCGAGCGGCAGGAAAAGGGCGGGGATCAGGGCAAGTGTCGGGGTCGGGTTTTTCATGGGTGGTTGTTTCGGTTCAGCGGTCTTCGCCGCCGGGCTTGAGGAATCGCAGGCAGTAGTTCTCCTCGAGGCCGGGGACCTCGAGGCGGGCGTCGAAATGGAAACCCGCCTGCTCGATCTCGCGACGGAAGACCTCCTCGCCGGCGCGGACGTGGCCGAGGACCCAGTCGCTGGACTCGCCCTCGATGCGGATGAAGTCGATGACGATCAGCCGGCCGCCCGGCTTCAGCGCGCGGAACAGCGAGCTCATGGTCGACATCGGATACTCGAAGTGGTGGTAGGTGTCGCAGATGAAGGCGAGGTCGATCGACTCCGGCGGCAGCGAGACCGAGTCCTCCGGGCAGAGCACGGTGGTGATGTTGTTCTGCTTCTCCTGCCGGGCGCGCTCCTGGATGTGCCGCAGGAAGGCCGGGTTGATCTCGACCGCGTGGACCCAGCCGGTCGCGCCGACCTGCTCGGCAAACAGGCGGGTGTAGAGGCCGGTGCCGGCGCCGATGTCGGCGACCCGCATGCCGGGCTCGATCGCGCAGGCGTCCAGCACCTCGTGGCGGGCGTGGAAGACCTCGCGGCTCTCGACCTCGAAGCGCTTGAGCCACTCGTCGACCTCGAGGTCGGGATCGAGGAACTTCTCATTGATGCCCGGGCGGACGCTGGCCTCGGCGGGCGCGCCGGATGGCGCCGTCGCGACTTGGGCGGACAGCGGGAGCGCCGCCAGCAGAAGCGCCAGGCAGCGGGACGAGAGCAAGAACCCCGCGCGCACCCGGATGGTCGCCGGAGCGAGGGCACTCATGTGGCGGGAAACTCCCTTCATTGGCGCCAAACTCGCAGAACGGTCGGCTCCTGCCAAGCCCGCGGGGCGGAGGGGTGGGGGAACCCATCGAAAACCTGCGGGAAGCCCGGCGCGCGGCCAGTCGCCCGGCGGATTCCCGATGGTTCGCCCCTCCCGGGAAATCAGTACTTCACGCTGCAGCCGTAGGCCGGCGCGGTGGCGGTGGCGACCTCCTTGTCGGCGAGCACGGCGTCGAGCGCGGCGGCGACGTAGTTCTCCGCCTTTTCGATGTCCTCGCTCTTGGTCGAGCGGACCGAGTCGATGCCGCCGGCGTAGGCCACCGTGCCCTCGTCGAGGACGAACATGTGCGGGGTGGTCTTGGCGCCGTAGGCGCGGCCCATGTCACCGGAGGGGTCGAGCAGGATGGGCACCTCGACCTGGTTGTCGGCGGCGCCCTTCTTGAGCGACTCGGCATCGGCGGTGTTGCCGGAGGCGACGAGGATCCAGGTCACGCCCTTGGCGGTGTAGCTCTCCTGGAGCTTCTGCATGTGGCCCTGGGAGTAGTGCTTCTTCACGTAGGGACAACCGAAGTTGACCCACTCGAGCACGGCGGTCTTGTCCTTCAGGTCGGCGAGGCTCATCTCCTTGCCGTCGAGGGTCTTGCCGCTGAAGTCGGGGGCGGCCTTGCCCGGTTCGGCGTCGGCGAGGGCGAGGCCGGCGGTGGCGGCGAGGCAGGCGAGTATGGTGATGGCTTTCATGATGTCGTGGTGTTGGGGTTCAATGGGCAGGATAGAGCGCCTGGCGGGCTGTCAAATGAAGATCGTGGGTCAGGGGGCGGTCCCTCCGCTTGCTTCACTTGGAAACCGCGAATGGACGCGAATCGACGCGAATGGAGAGCAACGCTGGCACCGGGGAATCGGCGTCCATTGGCCTCCATGGGTGATTGGGAATCTTGAGTCGTTGAGTGGATCATCCTGCATCGCCGCTGAAGACGAAGGCGCGCTCGCCGCCCTTGAGGACGAAGCGGACGGGGTTCTCGAGGTGCTGACGGTTCGGCGAGACGGCGACGCGGATCCGGTAGCCGCCGTCGAGGGCCTCGACCTGGGCCGGCGGGTCGCTGGCGGCGAAGCTCTCGCTCTCCGGCAGGAAGCCGGGTGACTCGCCGAGGATCTTGCGCACCTGGGCGTCGGTGATGCGGATGTCCCAGTATTCGCCGTCGAGGGTGATCACCGGCTTGGCCGGCGAAAGGGTGGGAACCTTGCGGAGCTCGGCGGCCATGGCTTCGGCCTGCGGGCTTTCCGTCATTTTCTCGTCCTTCACCGGCAGGCTCAGCTCGAGTTCGGCCTCGCCGGGGACGCAGGTGGACGGGTCGCAGAGCAGCCAGTTGGCCGAGGCCTTCAGCGTGGCCGAGTCGCCGGAGAAGGACTCGGGGACCCGGACCTCGGCGAGCAGGATGACCCGCCCCTCATAGCCGTAGCCGACCAGGCCGCCGGTCTCGAAGGTCTTGGGTGCCGGGAACTGCAGCGGACCGGCCGAGAAGCCCTCGGGGAGCTGCCACTCGACCTCGGGCGGCGCGCCGGAGTCGCCCGGGTTGACCCAGTAGGAATGCCAGCCGGCGTCGGCGGTGAGGCTCAAGCCGACCAGCGCGCTCTTGCCGGGTTGCAGGTGGGCCGAGGCGCACACCAGCTCCGCCTCGGCGTGGCCGGAGCGAACGGGCGCGGCGGCGAGGGCGGCGAGGGTGGCGGGGATCAGGATGAGGGAGACGAGGGCCGGGAGGCGGGTCATGGCGGGTCCCATGGGAACGTTCGGGGCCTGTGGTTCTTTCCACAAACCGAGGGTGGGAGCCTGCGGGGGACCCCTTATTCCGCGCCATCCGCCGGGTCCGGCTGGAACATCCTCTCGGCCATCTTCAGGCCCATCAGCTGGACCTCCTTCATCTGCTCGAGATAGGCCTCGAAGGCGGCGAGCTGGCCGGCATCGAGGACCTCGCCGGCTCCCTCGAGGGTGCGCCGCGAGTTGTGGTCCCACTCCTGCTCGAAGCGCTGCCGGGCGTCGCCGCGGGCGATCGCCTCGATGCCCTCCGTGCCGTTCCAGTCGGTGGCCGACGACTGGACATGGCGGGCCTCGTACATCGCCTCGACCAGGGCGTCTTCCTGGCCGGCCTCGAGCGGGGCCCCGGCGGCCTCCATCGACGAGCGGATGCCGTCGAGTTGCTGGCGCTCCGGCAGCCGCTCCTCGAAGGCCTCGTAGCGGGCGAAGTCCTCGTCGTGGTTGAGGAAGGTCTTCACCGCCTCGTCGTGCTCGTCCTTCATCGCCTCGATCTCCCCGATGATCGACTCGCGCTCCGCGGCGTCGGCGGCCCCCATCATCCGCATGCCCAGCTGCTGCTGGCGGGCGAACATCGAGGCCTGCAGGTCGAGGAAATAGCCGGCCTCCTCGTCGCTGAGGGCGAAGTCGTCGATGAGGTCCTGGTAGAGGACCGAGGCCATCGCCTTGACGCCCTGGCTCATCATGGCCTGGCCGACCGGGTTCTCGGACATCTGGCGCAGGGTCCGGCCCATCTCGCCGGCCTCGCGGTCCGCCGGTGCCGGCGTCTCCTCCGGTGTCACGCGATCGGCGAGGCGCGGGATGGCGCCACCCGGCCGGTCGGGCGCGGAGTCGGGTGCGGCCGACAGGGTCCGCCCGCTGCCCGGGGCCGTGCCGGAATCACCGGCGTCCTGCTGCTTTCTTAGCGACTGGATGCGGGTCTCCTGGACGGCGACGAGCACGAGCATCAATCCAGCCACCCACCAGCCGAGGTTCTTCATGGCAATCGCCCTTCTATCAGGGCGGGCCCGGCGGTGCAAGGATCCGGCTCAGTCCCCGTCCGGCCTGGTGAGGTCCTTGAGCGGGCTGGGCGGGTAGTCGAAATCATCCGCCGGGAATGGATCGGCGGGGTCGAAGCGGGCGCGGTCCTTCCGGAAGTGCGCGGCCAGCTGGGGGAGCTCCTCGCGGATGCCTTCGGCCACGCAGCTGGCCAGCAGCATGCTGCCGTAGTTGTTGTGGTGGGTGCCGTCCTGGAAGGCGCTGTCGAGTCGGTCGCCGAGTGCGCCGTAGAGCGTGAGGCTGGTCCGGTGGAGGTCGATGAGCGGAAGCTCCTCGGCCTCGGCGAGCTCGCGCATGGCGTCGGGGTAACTTGTCAGCGTGAGGCCCCTGACCCCCGCCTTGCGCTCCATCGAGGTGACCAGCACCGGCCGGGCCTTCAGCGCGCGCAGCTTGCGGACCGCCTCGCGGAGGTTGTCGCGGAACGTTTCGACGGCGTCGGGCCGCTTGTCCTTCATGTCGTTGTGGCCGAACTGCATGAAGACGTAGTCGCCCGGACGGAGCGTCCGGTAGACCTGCTCGAAGCGCCGCGCGCCGAGCGAGCTGCGCACCGACTCGCCCGATTCGGCGTGGTTGGCCACGGCCACGGTGTCGTCGAAGAACACCGGCAGCATCTGGCCCCACGAGTTCCACGGCTCGCGAGGCTGGTCGGTGACCGTCGAGTCGCCGAGCAGGAAGACGGTGAGGGCATTGAAGGCGGGGACGATCTCGATCGAGTCCACCGCGGGATGCGGACCGTTGAACTCGAGGGTGAGCTTGCCGTCCCAGTGCAGGTAGGGCTTCTCGCGGTCCTTGAGGCGGACACGATCGGTGCCCTCGATCTCCGGGGTGCGGACGTTGACCACGAAGCTCTCGGTGGCCGACTCACCGGCGGCGAGTTCCCGTGCCTGCACCATGAGCCGGCGCGACTCGGCCTTGATGGTCGTGTTCGAGGCCGCATCCGGGTCGCCGAGCCGGACACGGACGTGGTAGTTGCCGGGCGGCGCCTTGACCGAGAAGTAGAACCCTCCGTCCCCCGTGACGAAGGTCGCCTCGTCCTGCGGCTCACCGACGAGGTCGAAGCCGTGGCCTTTCTCGGCGTCGTAGCGCTCGCCCGCGCCGATCTGGCGGAATCCGGCCGCCGGATCGCCGCTGCCGAAGTCGAACTTCCAGCTTCCCAGGGCGGGGAGGGCGGTGAGGACGAGCAGGACCAGGGCGGCGGGGAGTCGGCGTGGGTTCATGGTCCCCGACCCTAGCGGATCCCACCGGGCTGGCCAGTCTTCCTGTCGTGGCGGGGGGACGCCGCGCCGCGGGTCGGGCGTCGACCGGTCCGCCGGGGTGGGAATCTGGCGGCTTGCGCTCGCCCGCGAATGTCCCTTGAGTCCATCCGCGTGACCATCCGCGTGGCGAAGACGGCAACGATTCCCAGGCTCCTCGGCATTTTCCTGCTGGGCGCGCCCGTCGTGCCGGCGGCCGGGCTGGTCGAGGACTTCGACGGCGGGTGGAATGATTCGAGCTATTCGGGGACCTCGACCTACGACCACGCGGGGGTCGGCATCTGGGTGAGCGAGGACGCGCTGGTTTCCAGCGACAAGGCTCGCAGCGGCGACTGCGTGCGCCTCGACCGCAATGCCGCGGCCAGCCTCGAGTTCCGCGGCGCCGACGGCAACGGGGTGGACGGCGGCGTCGCCACGGTGTCGTTCTGGCATGCCCACTGGGACGGCGACGGGTCCGAGATCGACTTCGTCCTCGAGTACCGCTCCGGCGGCGGGAACTGGGTCGCGGCGGCCGCGGGGACCTCGACGAGCACGACCTACCAGCAGTTCAGTAGCACGCTCGACCTGGCGGGCGACGACATCATCCTGCGCATCCGCGCGACCAGCCAGCCCGAGCGCCTGTTGATCGACGACTTCGCCATCAGTGACACCCCCGCCGGGCCGGTGGTCGGCTTCGACGAGGCCGGCTCGGAGGCGCTCGAGACCGCGGGCACGGTGCGGATCCCGGTCAGCCTCTCGCCGCCCGGGGATGCCACGGTGACGGTGGCGGTGGCGGGTGGCGACGCCGCCACGCCGGGCGACTTCGAGATTCTCACCACCACGCTGACCTTCACCGTGGCCAACCCGGTCCGTCAGGTCGAGGTGGCGATCGCCAACGACGACGCCGAGGAGGCGGCCGAGACGGTCGAACTGCTGCTGCAGTCACCAACGGGTGCCGTGCTGGGGACCGCCGGGCACACCCTGACCATCGCGGACGACGACGCCCCGCCCGGCAACGGCTCGAAGTTGGTCATCGTCTCCGCCAACACCACGAGCGGCAACTTCCAGCAGTACGAGGGGCCCGGCGACCGCATCCTTCAGGCGCTCGACCCGGACATCGTCGGGATCCAGGAGTTCAACGTGCCGGATGCCGGCGGTCACCGTGCCTGGGTCGACCGCGTGTTCGGCACCGGGTTCCACTTCATGGTCGAGGCCGGCGACGAGAGCATCCCCTGCGGCGTGGTGAGCCGCTACCCGATCACGGCCACCGGCGAGTGGCAGGACCCCCAGGTGGGCAACCGCGACTTCGCCTGGGCGAGCATCGACATCCCCGGCCCGAAGGACCTGCACGTCATCAGCGTGCACCTTCACGGGTCGGGCGGGAGCGGCTCGCGCAACATCGAGGCGGGGGTGATCGTCGACCAGGTCAACGCCACCTTCCCGGCCGATGACTACATCGTCCTCTGCGGCGATCTCAACACGGACTCGCGGGGCGAGGCGGCCGTCACGACCCTGAAGCAGGTCTTCTCCGACGCCCGCGTTCCAGTCGACCGGAACGGCGACGACGACACCAACCTCAACCGCAACAAACCCTACGACTGGGTGATGCCGAACGCCGCGCTCGAGGCGATCCACGCGACCTACGAGCTGGGTGGCCGGGCGTATCCCGACGGCCTGGTGTTCGACACCCGGCTGTGGAGCCCGCCGCCCGCGCCGGCGCTGTCCGGCGACTCGGAGGCAAGCATGATGCAGCACATGGCGGTGGTGAAGGCCTACGCGCTGCCGGCGACCGTCACCACCAACGGCACGCCGCACGCCTGGCTGGAGTCGTTCGGGATCAGCTCGGGCTTCGAGGTGGCGGACGCCGCCGATCTCGATGGCGACGGCTTTCCGACCTGGCAGGAGTACCTCAGCAACACCGACCCGACCTCGGCGGCCTCGCGGCTCGAGATCACCGGGGTCGATCCATCCGGCGGCGGGATCGCGGTGAGCTGCGCGACCCAGCCGGGGCGGCGCTACGTGATCGAGTTCTCCGACCCGGGCGGGCCCGGCAGCTGGGGCTGGTCGGGATTCGCCAGCGCCGCCGCCGGCGTGCACCTCGAGGACTCGGCGATGCCGGCGACCCACGTCTTCTTCGACGACTTCTCGGCGGCGACGACCCTGTCGCCGCCACCCGGCGACGGCCGATTCTACCGGGTGCGGGCGGAGATCCCCTGAGCGATCCGGAGCCCGGTGGTGACGCTGTTCCGCCCCGCCGGCAATCTGGCCTGCAAGCTGCTCTGCTATCATCTCGCTTGTCCCGCTAGGTCGCCGAGCCGTGATCGATGCTGACCCTGCGTTCGGCGGTTCCCGGCCGCGGGGCTGCGGGAAGGGCCGCTCGCAGGCGTTCCGTGGTCCCTGTTTCCCGACCGAAGATGCCGACCGAAGACAACGACCGAAGACGCCGATCCCCGAAACCCATGAAGCACGACTTCGACCTCATCTGCATCGGCAGTGGTCCCGCCGGCCAGCGGGCCGCCGTCCAGGCCTCCAAGCTCGGCAAGCGGGTGGCCGTCATCGAGAAGCAGACCTGCATCGGCGGCGTCTGCATCGAGACCGGCACCATCCCGTCGAAGACCTTCCGCGAGGCGGTCCGCCGGCTCTACGCCGACACGGGCATCGAGCACGCGTCGTCATCGTCGCGTCCGTCGCGGCCGAGCATGGCCCAGCTCATCGCGCAGGTGGACAACGTGGTGGCGAAGGAGTCGAACGTCGTCCAGGACGCCCTTTCGCGCAATGACGTCGAGGTCATCCGCGGCCGCGCCAGCTTCGAGGACCCCCACACGGTGCTGGTCGACGGGTTGTCATCGAGCCGCCGGATCACCGCGTCGAACGTGCTGGTCGCCGTCGGCACCCGTCCGGCCGACCCCCGCGGGATCCGCGCCGACGGCAAGGTGGTCGTCACCTCCGACAGCCTGCTCCAGCTGCAGAAGCTGCCGCGCAAGGTGGCGGTGGTCGGCGCCGGGGTGATCGGGATCGAGTATGCCTCGATGTTCGCCGCGCTGGGCGTGCAGGTGACCGTGATCGACAAGCGCCCGCGTCCGCTCGAGTTCCTCGACCATGAGATCGTCGACGAGCTCGTCCACCAGATGCGCAAGCAGGACGTGACCTTCCGCTGCGGCGACGGGGTCGAGTTCATGGAGGTGGTCGAGAACGGCGGCCGCGAGGGCCTGATCGAGCTCGAGTCGGGCAAGCACATCGTCGCCGACCTGATCCTCTTCTCGGTGGGGCGC